>CAJNCC010000001.1:0-337881 GCA_905221165.1 bacterium | reverse complement strand
AGTTATTTCAACTAAACCAGTTGTAACGATTAAGCCAGTTATTTCAACTAAACCAGTTGTAACGATTAAGCCAGTTATTTCAACTAAACCAGTTGTAACGATTAAGCCAGTTATTCCAACTAAACCAGTTGTAACGATTAAGCCAGTTTCTCAAGTGCAACCTGTTAAATTAGTAAGTCACAATAGACAAGTCTCAACTATTAAGTCTTCAATTAGCAATGATAAAATTGAGAAAGCTACATCAATTGCAATACATCATTCCAATATAGAAGTTAAGCATGAGAATAAAACACTAGCTGGAAGTGGTCAACAAGTGCTTTTAGCTACAGTCAACAAAGAAGGAAAACAATTACCAGTCACTGGTGAGAATAACATGATTTCTATTATTCTAAGTATTTCAGGAATTTCTCTCTTATTGTCAGTTATTGGACTTGCAACTTTTTCAAAAAGTGAGTAGAGAATACAATACATCTTTCTATAGTTTTTGATTTACAGTATGTTACAATTCTGATATAATAGTCAGCAGGAAAGAAAGTTTTATGGCGTTCTTCAAGCGAGCTTGGGATAGTGGGAGCCAAGTAGGGCAAAATAAAGAACTGGCGCTTTCTGTAGTATTTTCAAAAACAATGAAGTAATAAATTAGGGTGGAACCGCGTTTCTGACGCCCCTAGTCGCAAGGCTTGGGTGTTGAAATTCGGTTCTTTTTGATTTTGAACCTGAGTCTTCTTTCAAGAAAATCAGTCTTTGATTTTCTATACAGTCCTACTGTTTTAGGTCTGTTTAAGCTAGAAGCAGTACTAACTCGTCTTGTCTAGTAAGATTGACTAGGCAGACTCGTGTCGCAAGTAATTTATATAAAAAGGAGTAAACAATGTCTAAGAAATTAACATTTCAAGAAATTATTTTGACTTTGCAACAATTTTGGAATGACCAAGGTTGTATGCTTATGCAGGCTTATGACAACGAAAAAGGTGCGGGAACAATGAGTCCTTACACTTTCCTTCGTGCTATCGGACCTGAGCCATGGAATGCGGCTTATGTAGAGCCATCACGTCGTCCTGCTGACGGTCGTTACGGAGAAAATCCCAACCGTCTTTACCAACACCACCAATTCCAGGTGGTCATGAAGCCATCTCCATCAAACATCCAAGAACTTTACCTTGAGTCTTTGGAAAAATTGGGAATCAATCCTTTGGAACACGATATTCGTTTCGTTGAGGACAACTGGGAAAACCCATCAACTGGTTCAGCTGGTCTTGGTTGGGAAGTTTGGCTTGATGGGATGGAAATTACTCAGTTCACTTATTTCCAACAAGTCGGTGGATTGGCAACTGGCCCTGTGACTGCGGAAGTTACCTATGGTTTGGAGCGTTTGGCTTCTTACATTCAAGAAGTAGACTCTGTCTATGATATCGAGTGGGCTGATGGTGTAAAATACGGAGAAATCTTCATCCAGCCTGAGTACGAACACTCAAAATATTCATTTGAAATTTCGGATCAAGAAATGTTGCTTGAAAATTTTGATAAGTTTGAAAAAGAAGCTGGTCGCGCCTTGGAAGAAGGTTTGGTTCACCCTGCCTATGACTATGTTCTCAAATGTTCACACACCTTTAACCTGCTTGATGCGCGTGGTGCGGTATCTGTAACAGAGCGCGCAGGCTATATCGCTCGTATTCGTAACCTAGCCCGTGTTGTAGCCAAAACATTTGTCGCAGAACGCAAACGCCTAGGCTACCCACTTTTGGATGAAGTAACACGAGCTAAACTCTTAGCAGAAGACGCAGAATAAAGAGAGTGACAAATTACGAAAATGGGCGAACAGAGTGAGCCCTGAGCCAGTTGCCGTAGTGATGAAGGTATCCTTAGTGAAACTAAGGATACTAGGCAAAATTGGAGACTTTTGGCTCCAATTTTAGCAATGAAACAACGAAGTTGGTTGCTTGCGTGCCAATCACATAAGGCAAACTGGAAAATAAAAAGATATTTTTCGGAGAAAAAACATGACAAAAAACTTATTAGTAGAACTCGGTCTTGAAGAATTACCAGCCTATGTTGTCACACCAAGTGAAAAACAACTAGGCGAAAAAATGGCAGCCTTTCTCAAGGAAAATCGCCTGTCTTTTGAAGCTATTCAGACCTTCTCAACACCACGTCGTTTGGCTGTTCGTGTAACTGGTCTTGCAGACAAACAGGCTGATTTGACAGAGGATTTTAAGGGGCCAGCAAAGAAAATTGCCTTGGATAGTGATGGCAACTTCACCAAAGCAGCTCAAGGATTTGTCCGTGGAAAAGGATTGACGGTTGAAGATATCGAATTCCGTGAAATCAAGGGTGAAGAATATGTCTATGTCACTAAGGAAGAAATTGGTCAAGCAGTTGAAGCAATTGTTCCAGGTGTTGTAGATGTCTTGAAGTCATTGACTTTCCCTGTCAGCATGCACTGGGCTGGCAATAGCTTTGAATACATTCGTCCTGTTCACACTTTAACTGTTCTTTTAGATGAAGAAGAGTTTGATTTGGATTTCCTTGATATCAAGGGAGGTCGTGTGAGCCGTGGTCATCGTTTCTTGGGGAAAGAAACCAAAATTCAGTCAGCATTGAGCTATGAAGAAGACCTTCGTCGTCAGTTTGTAATCGCAGATCCACGTGAACGTGAGCAAATGATTGTTGACCAAATCAAGAAAATTGAGGCAAAACATGGTGTACGTATCGAAATTGATGCGGATTTGCTGAATGAAGTCTTGAACTTGGTCGAATACCCAACTGCCTTTATGGGAAGTTTTGATGCCAAATATCTTGAAGTTCCAGAAGAAGTCTTGGTGACTTCGATGAAGGAACACCAACGTTACTTTGTCGTCCGTGATCAAGATGGCAAACTCTTGCCAAACTTCATTTCTGTTCGTAACGGAAACGCAGAGCATTTGGAAAATGTCATCAAAGGAAATGAAAAAGTCTTGGTAGCCCGCTTGGAAGATGGTGAATTCTTCTGGCGTGAAGACCAAAAATTGGCAATTTCAGATCTTGTTGAAAAATTAAACAATGTTACCTTCCATGAGAAGATTGGTTCCCTTCGTGAACACATGATTCGTACGGGTCAAATCGCTGTGCTTTTAGCAGAAAAAGCTGGCTTGTCAGTGGATGAAACAGTTGACCTCGCTCGTGCAGCAACCATTTACAAGTTTGACTTGTTGACAGGTATGGTTGGTGAATTTGATGAACTCCAAGGAATTATGGGAGAGAAATATGCCCTTCTTGCAGGTGAAACTCCAGCAGTGGCAGCTGCTATTCGTGAACACTACATGCCTACATCAGCTGAAGGAGAACTTCCAGAGAGCAAGGTTGGAGCCATTCTAGCTATTGCAGACAAATTGGATACGATTTTGAGTTTCTTCTCAGTAGGTTTGATTCCATCAGGTTCTAATGACCCTTATGCTCTTCGCCGTGCAACTCAAGGTGTGGTTCGTATCTTGGATGCCTTTGGTTGGCACATTGCTATGGATGAGCTGATTGATAGCCTTTATGATCTAACATTTGACAGCTTGACTTATGAAAATAAGACAGAGGTTATGGATTTTATCAAGGCTCGTGTTGATAAGATGATGGGTTCTACTCCAAAAGATATAAAGGAAGCCGTTCTTGCAGGATCAAACTTTGTTGTGGCGGATATGTTGGAAGCAGCAAGTGCTCTCGTAGAAGCAAGCAAGGAAGAAGACTTCAAACCATCTGTTGAATCACTTTCTCGTGCCTTTAACTTGGCTGAGAAGGCAGAAGGAGTTGCTACAGTTGATTCAGCTCTCTTTGAGAATGAAGAAGAGAAAAACTTGGCAGAAGCAATAGAATCACTCGTTTTGTCAGGGACTGCCAGTCAGCAATTGAAACAACTCTTTGCACTCAGCCCGGTTATTGATGCTTTCTTTGAGAATACCATGGTAATGGCAGAAGATCAAGTAGTCCGTCAAAATCGTTTGGCTATCTTGTCTCATTTAACTCAAAAAGCAGCTAAACTTGCACGTTTTAACCAAATCAATACCAAATAAAATCTGTTAAACGGATTAAATCTTATCATAAAGGAGAGAAACATGGATCCTAAAAAAATTGATCGTATTAACGAGCTTGCCAAAAAGAAAAAAACAGAAGGCTTGACCCCAGAAGAAAAAGTAGAACAAGCCAAACTGCGTGAGGAGTACATCGAAGGTTATCGTCGCACTGTTCGTCACCACATCGAAGGGATCAAAATTGTGGACGAAGAAGGAAACGATGTTACACCAGAGAAACTACGTCAAGTCCAACGTGAAAAAGGTTTACATGGCCGTAGTCTCGATGATCCAAATTCATAATAAGTATTCTTTCTTTTAACAAAGAAAGGTGAAATAATAATCAAAAGACTAGCAGACACAAACTGCTAGTCTTTTGTCACTAAAAAAGGAACCAAAATAGTTCCTAAAAGTATTAGTTACTTGCGCCAGATGTAGCGTCTGCGCCACTACCGTGACCTCCAGCATCACCTGCATCAGAAGCTCCAGATGTAGCATCTGCATCGCCGTGACCATGTCCGCCAGCAGGAGCTGCAGCATTTCCACCGACTAGACGTTGACCAGTTGTATTGAGGTACCAATCAAGCCATGGTTGGAAATTAAAGATGATTTCATTAATTCCGGCATATGAACCATCTGGATAGTACATTGCTTGGTAATTATGGGTATTAATAACGCCTTCTGGAGTTCCTGGCACAATTGTACGGACATATTCTTGGTCCCCATTACGCAATACGCCGACAACCCATTCAACGTTTTTCATTCTAGAATCTGGCAATGTACCGTGTACTGTTCCTAATCTATTTCCTGATTGAGCACGGACACGTTTACCAAACATTGTATCTGGGTCTTGGTGTGCATTATTAAAGTACAAGAATTGATTATTATCATCTGCAAATGTCAATTCAAATGGCATTGCTTTCAAGAACATGTCAAGTTGGTTAACTGTCAAGATACCGTGGTCTAATTTAACGTAAGTATCTCCAGAAACAGCTCCAACAAGTTCAGCTGCTTTTTCTACCCATTCAGGATCATCTGGATCAACACCTTGAATTGTAGTTGCAATTGAATTTGTACAATATAAATCTTCTGGCTCAATTGGTTTTGGTTTTTTCAATTTTGAAACGACTCCCACATATTTTACAAAGTTGTCCAAGCATGTTTCAAGGAAATTAACAGTTCCTTCATTTGTGATATTTCCATTAACATCAAAAGCTTCTTTAGCTTTACCAAGAAGGAATTCATTTCCTGGAAGAGTGTAGGCATTGACACCTGGAGCGTCAAGAATCTTACGAAGGTGAACTTGGGCACGAGAAGTACCTTGGTCGTAGTAAGAAGCTCCCACAATCATGACTGGTTTGTTTTCAAATGGATGAACCTCGTATGAAAGCCATTCAAGAACAGATTTTAGGGAAGCTGAGATTGTGTGGTTGTGCTCAGGCGTAGCAATGATAACACCATCAGCACGAGTAATTTTGTTATATAAATAACGTAATTGGAAACTTTCGTCCCATTTTTCGTCTTGGTTAAACATTGGAACTTCGTCAATTTCAAGAACTTCTAATTCAAATTTGAGTTTGAAGTGACGACGGATGAATTCCAAGAGTTTACGGTTATATGATTGATCGTAGTTTGATCCTACAAGTCCAACAAATTTCATTCTTTTTGCTCTCCTATCTTACAAATTTTCCCAGTCAAAGTCTTCAGCATCTTTGCGAAGTAATTCTTGTGCATTGCGCAATTTTTCTGTGATTTTTACAAAGATACGGTAGTCGTCAAAAGTAGCATCCAGTTTTTTGATCACATCAAGATCTACTAGGTCTCCACTTGGGTTGAAAGCTTGAAGAGAATGTGAAAGCAAGAATTCATCTGGAAGGACACTTGCTTTAATTTCTGGGGCATTCAAGATTTGGCGAAGTTGTAATTGGGCACGTGATGAACCAAGCGTACCGTAAGAAGCACCTGTAATCATGATTGGTTTGTTCAAAAGTGGGTAAATACCGTATGACAACCAAGCTAGAGCGCTCATCAAAACTGCAGGAATAGAGTGGTCATACTCAGGAGTACCGATAATAACGCCATCTGCCTCTTCAATTTTAGCAGCAATTTCTAAAATTTCAACAGGTACTTGCTTGTCAGCTGGTTTGTTAAAGACAGGAATGTCTTTAATTTCAACAAGTTCAATTTCAGCTTTTTCAGCAAAGTGTTTTTGCATGTATTGAAGCAATTGGCGGTTTGTAGAACGTTTTGAATTTGTTCCAACAATAGCAATAAGTTTTAACATGAGATTTCCTTTCTCTTTTTACATAATACGATTTTAAAACTCCATTGAAACATCTATTTCTATAGAGTAGGAATTCCTGAAGAACAGCTTAGGTGACCTTCTTTATCGATGAGGATAGCTTCGATGCCCTCCAAACTTTCGACTTGCCAGAGGATAGAAGCAGGTCTTTCTCCAAATAGACGAGTTGTCCAGATTTCACCATCAACTGATTTATCAGAGATGATTGTTAGACTAGCTAGTTCCGTTTCAACAGGATATCCTGTTTGGCTGTCAAAGATGTGATGGTAATCTTTTCCATCGATTGTCAGGTGACGTTCATAAATGCCTGAAGTCACGACAGATTTATTGACAACAGGGATGGTCATTAAGTGATTTCCCCTCGGATTGGCTGGGTCTTGAATCCCGATTTGCCAAGGCTGATTTCCTCTTGCCTGATTTTTTCCAATAGTCAGGATATTCCCTCCCAGATTGATCAAGGCAGATGTCACTCCCTCTTCTCTAAGAAATTGGGAAACTTTATCCGCACTATAACCCTTGGCTAAACAACCAAGATCGATCTTCATTCCTTTCTGTTTCAAGAATACAGTGGAAGTGGAAGAATCTAACTCTATAGAATGAGGATTGATTAAAGGAAGCACTGATTCAATCTCTTGAGGTTGGGCGACTTTGGCATCTGAAAAACCGATGCGCCAGGTTTGAATCAAGGGACCAATGCTGATGTTGAGATGACTAGAGGGCGCTAGGCTATGTTCTAATCCAAGTGAAATCAGTTCAAACAGGTCTGGATGAACTTTGACAGGAGCTATTCCAGCTTGATAATTAATCTCCATCAACTCAGATTCTTGGCTATTGGCATTGAAGCGGTATTCAAGTTCTCTGAGCAAATCAAAAGATTTTTGGAGCAAGATATCAGATCGCTCATCTACTAATGAAATAGTGATAGTAGTCCCCATTAGCCGTTTAGAATGTGAACTAAGAGGCAAGCTACCAACTCCTTTCTCTTATGAAAAGAAGGTTGAAATATTGTAAATTTATATTGAATTTAACCCCTTACATTTTCTTTCCATGATACTAGCATACCATAAAGTCAGCGTTTTCACAAATAAAATTTGTAAACTTGTCAAGAAATATGCTCAAAAAATAAAGAGTAATTGTAAGAAAGGCTGATAAAATACAGATTATTTACATTTTTTTACAAAAAAATCGGGAAAATTAGCTAAACTCTTGTAAACGCTAACAGTAAATGTTATACTAGAAGAGTAAATTTAAAATTGAAGGTAGGAACTTTTCTATGAGTAAAATCGTTGTAGTTGGTGCTAACCACGCTGGTACAGCATGTATTAATACTATGTTGGATAATTTTGGCAATGAGAACGAAATCGTTGTATTTGACCAAAACTCTAACATCTCTTTCTTAGGATGTGGAATGGCACTTTGGATCGGTGAACAAATTGACGGTGCTGAAGGCTTGTTCTATTCTGATAAAGAAAAATTGGAAGCTAAAGGTGCTAAGGTTTACATGAACTCACCAGTTCTTTCAATCGACTATGATAACAAAGTAGTTACAGCAGAAGTTGAAGGGAAAGAGCACAAAGAATCATACGAGAAATTGATTTTCGCTACAGGTTCTACACCAATCTTGCCACCAATCGAAGGTGTTGAAATTGTTAAAGGAAACCGCGAATTTAAAGCAACTCTTGAAAATGTACAATTCGTTAAATTGTACCAAAACGCTGAAGAAGTGATTCACAAATTGTCTGATAAGAGTCAGCACCTTGACCGTATCGCCGTTGTTGGTGGTGGTTATATCGGTGTTGAACTTGCTGAAGCCTTTGAACGTCTTGGAAAAGAAGTTGTCCTTGTTGATATCGTTGATACTGTCTTGAACGGTTACTATGACAAAGACTTCACACAAATGATGGCGAAGAACTTGGAAGACCACAACATCCGCTTGGCGCTTGGTCAAACTGTTAAAGCAATTGAGGGTGACGGTAAAGTTGAACGCTTGATTACTGATAAAGAAACTTTCGATGTGGATATGGTTATCCTTGCAGTTGGTTTCCGTCCAAACACAGCCCTTGCTGATGGAAAAATTGAACTCTTCCGTAACGGTGCCTTCCTTGTAGACAAGAAACAAGAAACATCTATCCCAGGCGTTTACGCAGTAGGTGACTGTGCGACTGTTTATGACAACGCTCGTAAAGACACTAGCTACATCGCTCTTGCTTCAAATGCTGTTCGTACTGGTATCGTTGGTGCATATAACGCATGTGGACATGAATTGGAAGGAATCGGTGTTCAAGGTTCAAATGGTATCTCAATCTACGGTCTTCACATGGTTTCAACTGGTTTGACTCTTGAAAAAGCTAAAGCTGCTGGTTACAACGCAACTGAAACAGGTTTTAACGATCTTCAAAAACCAGAATTTATGAAGCATGACAACCATGAAGTTGCCATCAAGATTGTCTTTGACAAAGATAGCCGTGAAATTCTTGGTGCACAAATGGTTTCACACGATTCTGCAATCAGCATGGGAATCCACATGTTCTCACTTGCTATCCAAGAGCATGTGACAATTGATAAATTGGCATTGACAGACCTATTCTTCTTGCCACACTTCAACAAACCATACAACTACATCACAATGGCTGCCCTTACAGCTGAAAAATAAAAATAAATGAGCTATCTGGCCTTAAGTTAAGGTCAGATAGTTTTTAGTCAATCTGTACCCATACAATTATGATTTTTTTATCTTGTGGTTCATCCTTTTCTGACTTAAAATGAAATAGTAGCTACCAATACAAATGATGAGGATAAAGAAATGACTGAAAATCGTTATGAACTAAATAAAAACTTGGCACAGATGCTCAAGGGCGGTGTAATCATGGATGTGCAAAATCCTGAACAGGCCCGTATTGCAGAGGCTGCTGGTGCGGCTGCTGTTATGGCCTTGGAGCGGATTCCAGCTGATATCCGTGCAGCTGGTGGTGTTTCCCGTATGAGTGATCCAAAGATGATTAAGGAAATCCAAGAAGCGGTTAGTATTCCAGTAATGGCCAAGGTCAGAATCGGGCATTTTGTTGAAGCTCAGATTTTAGAGGCTATTGAGATTGACTATATCGATGAGAGTGAAGTTTTATCTCCAGCAGACGACCGTTTCCATGTGGACAAGAAAGAATTCCAAGTTCCTTTTGTCTGTGGAGCTAAGGACTTGGGAGAAGCCTTGCGTCGTATCGCTGAAGGTGCTTCTATGATTCGTACCAAAGGAGAACCGGGTACAGGGGATATTGTCCAGGCTGTTCGTCATATGCGTATGATGAATCAGGAAATTCGCCGCATTCAAAATCTACGTGAGGACGAACTTTATGTTGCTGCCAAGGAATTGCAAGTTCCTGTAGAATTGGTTCAATATGTTCATGAACATGGAAAATTACCAGTTGTAAACTTTGCGGCTGGAGGCGTTGCAACGCCAGCAGATGCTGCGCTGATGATGCAATTAGGGGCAGAGGGTGTCTTTGTCGGTTCAGGTATTTTCAAGTCAGGAGATCCTGTTAAACGAGCGAGTGCCATTGTCAAAGCGGTAACTAACTTCCGTAATCCTCAAATCCTAGCTCAAATCTCTGAAGATCTAGGCGAAGCCATGGTTGGTATTAATGAAAATGAAATTCAAATTCTCATGGCAGAGCGAGGAAAATAGATGAAAATCGGAATATTGGCCTTGCAAGGGGCCTTTGCAGAACATGCAAAAGTACTAGATAAATTGGGCGTAGACAATGTCGAAATCAGAAATCTAGATGATTTTCAGCAACATCAGAGTGATTTGTCGGGTTTGATATTACCTGGTGGGGAATCTACAACTATGGGCAAGCTCTTACGTGAGCAAGAAATGCTGATTCCTATTCGAGAAACCATACTTTATGGACTTCCTGTTTTTGGTACTTGCGCAGGCTTGATTCTCTTAGCTAAAGAAATTTCTTCTCAGGAAGAGTGTCATCTTGGAACTATGGATATGGTGGTCGAGCGCAATGCTTATGGGCGCCAACTAGGAAGTTTCTATACGGAAGCAGAATGTAAGGGAATCGGTCAGATTCCAATGACCTTTATCCGTGGTCCAATTATCAGTAGTGTTGGAGAAGATGTAGAAATTCTAGCAACAGTGGACAATCAAATCGTTGCAGCTCAAGAAAAAAATATGTTGGTAACTTCTTTTCATCCAGAATTGACTGATGATGTGCGCTTGCACCAGTACTTTATCAATATGTGTAAAGAAAAAAGTTGAGACTGAGTTTCTCAACTTTTTTACATATAATAAACAATGGCGATGTATTGGAGTGCGGACGCAGCTAGGATAAAGAGATGCCAAATCATGTGGAAATAAGGTTTTTTCTTGGCGTAAAATCCAGCCCCAACTGTATAACAGAGTCCGCCAGTTACCATGAGACTCCAGAAAATTGGCGTTGTTTGACTGATAATGGCAGGAATGATAGCTAGAACCAACCAGCCCATAATCAGGTAAAGAGCAAGACTAAATTTCTCATTGACTTTTTTAGCAAAGATTTTATAGAGAATACCAAAGATGGTCGTTCCCCATTGGATGGCAATAATTAGATAGCCAAACCAGTTATTCATTAAGGTCAAGACGACGGGTGTGTATGAGCCTGCAATAGCAACATAAATCATAGAATGATCAATGATTCTCAAGACATATTTGTGGGTTGAACCATAGGCCATAGAGTGGTAAATGGTGGATGATAGAAACATGAGAAAGAGACTAATAACGAAAATGGAAACGCCGATAGAGGATAAAAATCCGTGTGTCTCATAACTATAGGTGGATGAAATAGGCAGTAAGATGAGCATGATGATTGCACCCACAGCATGGGTCACACTATTAGCAATCTCCTCTCCAAAACTGAGTTGTTTACTGAGCTTTAGGCTTGTATTCATTAGATTTCCTCCTCTTGAGTACGATGGATTAAGGCTAGAGTTTGATGATAGAGTTTAACGGTTTGGCAGCTGGTTTGTATAATAGGGTTAGCTGGGTCAATTCCTTGGTTCATGTAGTCCACAAAAGCATCGTAGAGTTGGTCTGAACTTGCTTGACTTTGTAGAGTATTAAGTGTCTGAGCTATTTCTTGAATAGAAAAGACAGACTTGAGGGTTGTGATAGCAATCAAACGGGCAATTTGTTGGCGTTGGTATTTTTTCTTATCAGGCTTTGTCAGGTAACCATGTTTCACATAATTGTTGACCATAGATGCTGTCAGGCCCTTATCTTTATCAGGAGAAATAGGGGCGCAGACCTGATTGACATAGAGCAAAACCTGGTCCAGATAGAGGTCAATATTTGGGATTTCTGACCATTTTGGGTAGGAAAATATAGTTTTCATTTTCAACTCCCTTTTATCTAGTTTTAATAACTAGATTATAAAATAACAAAAACAGAAAGTCAAGTTTTAACTGCTTGTGAAAAGGCTTAAATTATGCTATGATGGGAGAAACTAGTCAGAAATGAGGAGAAAAGATGGAGATTCGTTTAGCTTTTCCAAATGAAGTAGATGCCATCATGCAGGTGATGAAGGATGCTAAAAAATGTTTAGCAGATGCTGGTAGTGACCAGTGGCAAAATGGCTATCCAAATGCTGATATTATTATTGAGGATATTATCTCAGGTCAAGCCTACGTAGCCTTGGAAGAGGGAGAATTATTAGCTTATGCAGCTGTGACCAAGAGTCCAGAGGCAGCCTATGAAGCCATTTATGAAGGCAACTGGCAAGCTGGAGAGTCAGAGTACCTAGTCTTTCATCGTATTGCTGTGGCAGCAGATGTCCAGGGACAGGGGGTTGCTCAGACTTTCCTAGAAGGCTTGATTGAAGGTTTTGACTATCTAGATTTTCGCTCAGATACGCATGTTGCAAACAAGGCCATGCAGCATATCTTTGAAAAACTCGGTTTTAAACAGGTTGGTAAGGTTCCAGTTGATGGCGAACGTTTGGCCTATCAAAAATTGAAGAAATAATGCAAAAGAAGTACGTAAAAAAGCTCTACTTTTCGCCAATAGGAACCTTGTCTTTGGTTGCCGACGAGCAATATCTGTATGGCATTTGGGTGCAGGAGCAGAAGCATTTTGAGAGGGGACTAGGAGATGAGACGATAGAAGCAGTTGTTAGTCATCCCATTTTAGATCCAGTTATTGCTTGCTTAGATGCTTACTTTAAAGGCAAGTCTCATGATTTATCCAACTTGCCCTTGGCTCCAATCGGAACGGATTTTGAAAAGCGAGTTTGGTCCTATTTACAGGAAATTCCTTATGGTCAGACAGTGACCTATGGACAAATAGCCCAAGAGCTACAAGTGGCTTCTGCTCAAGCAATTGGTGGAGCAGTGGGGCGCAATCCTTGGTCTATCCTAGTACCTTGTCATCGGGTGCTGGGGGCTGGCAAGCGTCTGACAGGGTATGCTGCAGGAGTGGAAAAGAAAGCTTGGCTCTTGGAGCATGAAGGCGTAGATTTTAAAGAGATAAACAATAGAAAGTGAAAGACATGTTAGAATTTATCGAATATCCAAAATGTTCAACTTGTAAAAAAGCAAAACAAGAATTAAATCAACTCGGTGTAGAATACAAAGCTGTTCACATCGTTGAAGAAACACCTAGCCAAGAAGTTATTTTAAACTGGTTAGAGACTTCAGGTTTCGAGTTGAAGCAATTTTTCAACACCAGTGGGATCAAATACCGTGAATTAGGGCTGAAAGATAAGGTAGGAAGCCTGTCAAACCAAGAAGCGGCTGAGTTGCTAGCAAGTGACGGTATGTTGTTAAAACGACCCATTTTAGTAGAAAATGGAACTGTTAAGCAGATCGGTTATCGAAAACCTTACGAAAAATTGGGATTGAAATAGTTTTTACTTATCTCTTTGATAGATAAAATATATAGCCTCCCTGTTTCAAAGTATGATAAACTAGTAGGTAGACAAAGTCTGTACCTGACCGTAGCAAATAATTTCATTGACGGCAGAAGTATGGTAGAATGAATCATTATCAGGAGAGGATGTTTTTATGAATGTTACAACGATTTTAGCATCAGATTGGTACCAAAACTTGATGCAATTGATTCCGGATGGCAAGCTGTTTAGCCTGCGTTCGGTCTTTGATGGAATTCCAAGAATTGTCCAACAACTTCCAACAACGATTATGTTGACAATTGGTGGTGCCCTTTTTGGCTTGGTTTTGGCACTTCTTTTTGCCATTGTGAAAATCAATCGTGTCAAGATTTTATACCCCTTACAGGCCTTCTTTGTTAGTTTCTTAAAAGGGACACCGATTTTGGTTCAACTCATGTTGACCTACTACGGAATTCCTTTGGCTTTGAAAGCTCTCAATCAGCAATGGGGAACTGGTTTCAATATCAATGCGATTCCAGCCGCTGCTTTTGCAATTGTCGCCTTTGCCTTTAATGAGGCAGCTTATGCTAGTGAAACTATTCGTGCAGCCATTCTCTCAGTCAACCCTGGTGAGATTGAGGCGGCACGCAGTCTGGGGATGACCCGAGCACAAGTTTATCGTCGCGTGATTATTCCAAATGCAGCAGTTGTGGCGACTCCAACTTTAATCAATTCCCTAATCGGCTTGACCAAAGGGACTTCTCTAGCCTTCAGTGCGGGTGTTGTGGAAGTCTTTGCCCAAGCTCAGATTCTAGGTGGAGCTGATTATCGTTACTTTGAGCGATTCATCTCTGTAGCCCTTGTTTATTGGGTAGTCAATATTGGAATTGAAAGCCTCGGTCGTTTCATCGAGAGAAAAATGGCTATTTCTGCACCAGATACAGTGCAAACAGATGTGAAAGGAGACCTTCGTTAATGATTAAGATTTCGAATTTAAGCAAATCCTTTTCAGGACAGACTGTCTTGGATCATCTGGACTTGGATATTCAAAAAGGGGAAGTTGTAGCCTTGATTGGTTCTTCAGGAGCTGGAAAATCAACCTTCCTTCGCAGTCTCAATTATCTTGAAACACCTGACAGTGGCTCTATTCAGATTGATGATTTTTCAGTTGATTTTTCTAAAATCACTCAAGAAGAAATCCTTGCCTTACGCCGTAAGCTGTCTATGGTTTTTCAGCAGTTTAATTTGTTTGAACGCCGTACAGCACTTGATAATGTGAAAGAAGGCTTGGTTGTTGTCAAGAAATTATCTGACCAAGAAGCTACTAAGATTGCCAAGGAAGAGTTGGCTAAGGTTGGGCTTTCTGACCGTGAAAACCATTATCCTCGCCATTTATCAGGTGGACAGAAGCAACGGGTTGCCTTGGCGCGTGCTCTTGCTATGAAACCAGATGTCTTGCTCTTAGACGAACCAACTTCAGCCCTTGACCCAGAATTGGTTGGTGAAGTAGAAAAATCTATTGCAGATGCTGCTAAGTCAGGTCAAACCATGATTTTGGTCAGTCATGACATGTCCTTTGTAGCCCAAGTAGCTGATAAGATTCTCTTCTTAGATAAGGGGAAAATTATCGAGTCTGGAACACCGGATGAGATTATCCACCATCCTAAAGAAGAGCGGACAAAAGAATTCTTCGCTAGTTACAAACGGACTTATATTTGATATAATAGATAAAGGAAAACTCAGTTAGCTGGACTAGCTGAGTTTACTCTTTAAAAAAGATAGAAATGAGAGAAATCATGCTACTGCAACTATTTTCTTTATATTTCGAGAGTTTAATCTTGACCACCATCCTTGTCCTGATTTTTTTAGGGATTTGGATTGGACTGAGAGCCATGTCGGGAGTTGATAAGACAGCCAAGGCTCGCCAAGCCCATCTCTATGATATGATTATGATTGGAGTCTTGGTTGTTCCAGTATTATCCTTTGCGGTTATGAGTTTAATTCTTGTTTTCAAGGCATAATCCTTGCTTGATTGACAAGAAAGAGTTAGAATAAAGATAGTTACAACAAGAAAGAAGGAATCTATATGTACGATACTATTATTATCGGTGCTGGACCTGCAGGGATGACTGCAGCCTTGTATGCTGCTCGAAGCAATCTAAAAGTAGCCTTGATTGAAGGTGGTCTGCCAGGTGGTCAGATGAATAATACATCTGATATTGAAAATTACCCAGGATACGCTAATATTAGTGGGCCAGAATTGGCAGAAAAGATGTTTGAACCGCTTGAAAATCTTGGTGTTGAGCACATTTATGGTTATGTTGAAAATGTCGAAGACCATGGTGATTTTAAGAAAGTGATTACTGATGACCAAACGTATGAAACTCGTACAGTTATCGTAGCGACTGGATCTAAACACCGTCCTTTGGGAGTACCTGGAGAAGAAGAAATGAACAGTCGTGGTGTTTCTTACTGTGCCGTGTGTGATGGTGCTTTCTTCCGTGACCAAGATTTGTTGGTAGTCGGTGGTGGAGATTCAGCTGTTGAAGAAGCCCTCTTCTTGACTCGTTTTGCAAAGACTGTTACCATTGTTCACCGTCGTGACCAACTTCGTGCTCAAAAAGTTTTACAAGACCGCGCCTTTGCGAATGAGAAAATCAGCTTTATCTGGGATTCTGTAGTGAAGGAAATCAAGGGTGAAAACCGAGTAGAATCTGTCGTTTTTGAAAATGTGAAAACAGGTCAAGTGACAGAACAAGCCTTTGGTGGTGTCTTTATCTATGTTGGATTGGACCCTCTTAGCGATTTTGTTAAAGAATTAAATATTCAAGACCAAGCAGGTTGGATTGTGACAGATAACCACATGAAAACTGCAGTTGACGGTATTTTTGCAGTTGGAGATGTTCGCTTGAAAGACCTTCGCCAAGTAACAACAGCGGTTGGAGATGGGGCTATTGCTGGTCAAGAAGCCTATAAATTTATCACAGAACATAGTTAATCATAAAAAAAGTTTCCAATCAGATGACTGGAAACTTTTTTATAGTCTATTTCGAAAAACTTCGTACATAAGAATAGCTGCAGCAACACTGGCATTAAGGCTTTGAACATGGCCATTCATAGGAATGGTAATCATTTCATCGACCTGTTTTTTGATGTTGCTAGAGATGCCTTTTCCTTCATTTCCGATGATGAGGGCTATTTTCCCTTTTGTATTCCACTTGTGGCACGGAGTACCGTTCATATCTGTGCCAAAGGTCCAGAAGCCTTCATCCTTGAGTTTGTCTAGAGTTTGACTCAGGTTGGTTACTCGGGCAATCGGAACGTGTTCAATAGCACCTGTGGCCGTTTTGGCAACGACAGGAGTAACACCGACAGCACGATGTTTGGGAATGATGACACCTGAAACGTTGGTCGCATCGGCTGTTCTTAAGATGGAGCCTAAGTTGTGAGGGTCAGTTAAACCATCCAGAATCAATAGAAGTGGATTTTCTTCTTGGCCTGTTTTGGCAAGGATGTGATCCAACTCACTATAGGCAAATTCGGACACTCGTAGAACAAAACCTTGGTGGACAGCACCTTCAGTCATCTCAGAGAGGGATTTTTTTGAAGTCCAAGAAATGGACACCTTCTTTTCTGTAGCCAGTTCTTTGACTTTCTCAACATTCTTACCTCGGAGATCTTCTTGGAGGTAAAGTTTGTTTCCTGTGTTTACAAGGAGGGCTTCGGTAACGGCGTGGACGCCATAGACAATATCATTTGTTTTCATGCATCTATTATAACACAAAACCCCGTCTTGCAACGGGATTTTCTTTATTCCAGAATCAGTAAACCATCTTTAACTTCAAATGGGTCTTTTTCATTGATACGGTCGTAAAACATGATTCCGTTGATGTGGTCAATTTCATGCTGAACAACGATGGAGTTGTAGCCTTTGAGCTTGATGCGGTGTTTTTCTCCATCCTTGTCAAAGTAGTCAACAGTAACGCGGGCATGGCGTACCACATAGCCAGGCACGTTGCGGTCAACAGACAGACAACCTTCTCCTTCGCCAAGAGCAGCGTCTTGAACAGAGTGAGAGACGATTTTTGGATTATACATAATGGCTTGCAGGTCGTAGGCTTCCTGAGGAGTTTCACCTTCTTCAACAATATTTGGTACCAAAACAGCGATAATGCGTTTTGAGATATCTAATTGAGGAGCAGCAAGTCCAACCCCACCGCGGAGTCCCATTTTTTCAGCCATTACAGGATCTTGGGAATGTTTCAGGAATTGCATCATCTTTTCGCCAAGGATGATTTCCTGATCAGATAGGGGGAAAGTGACTTCCTCAGCAACCGCGCGTAGAGTAGGATTCCCTTCACGGATAATATCGTTCATATCAATTAAGTGAGCAGCTTTTGTAATACGTTCTATAGCAGACATTTTCTCTCCTTTCATTACCTCTACATGATAACACAAAATGACAAGGATTGAAAGTATTACAGTCTTTAGGATTTATAGAAAATAGATAGTAAGTTCAATTCAATTGTGAAAGAATTACTTATCTATGATATAATAAAAAGAAAAGGCTTGCATAAGAAAGTAGGGAGAATGAAGATGAAAAGAAGACAAGATAGAAATCAGGGTGGGTTAGCTTTTCGTTTTATGAAGGGCTTGGTAAACTTTTTTAGGAGTTATCGCAGGTGGAGCAATAAAGGATTTGTGGCGATACTCTTGCTAGCAGTTGCTTTATCAATGGGCTTGGTCTTGTTGTTTGAAAGTTTCCAAGGAATCCCTTTAACCAGTCAAAAAAAGGATACCATTTCTCAAGAAGCAAATAAGACGAATCAAAATGCTAAAGATCAGGAAGAGGAAAAAACTGCTAGAATTATGGCAAACGGGGACCTCCTCTATCATATTCCCATCTATCGTTCTGCTTTAAAAGAAGATGGAACCTATGATTTTCATGAAAATTTTGATTATGTGAAACCATGGCTCAAACAAGCAGACTTGATTATAGGTGATTTTGAAGGTACTGTTAACAAGGACCACTATTTGGCAGGTTATCCTCTCTTTAATGCACCTGGCGAAGTCATGGATGCCATCAAGGATGCTGGTTATCAAGTGCTAGACTTGGCGCATAACCATATCCTAGATTCACAAATAGAAGGTGTGGTCTCAACAGCAGATGCTATTGAGAAGGCAGGAATGACACCTATTGGAGTGTATACGCATGAGTCCCGTGATCAAGCTCCACTGGTTATCAAGGAAGTGAACGGTATCAAGGTTGCACTTTTGGCCTATTCTTATGGTTTTAATGGAATTGAGCAAAGTATTTCTCAAGAAGACTATAACCGCTATCTTTCAGACCTAAATGAAGACAAGATGAAGGCTGAAATTGAACGAGCAGAGAAGGAAGCAGATATCACCATTATCATGCCTCAGATGGGTGTGGAGTATCGCTTGGAACCAACTGAAGAACAAAAGGCTCTTTATCACAAGATGATCGATTGGGGAGCTGATATTATCTTTGGAGGGCATCCTCACGTAGTTGAACCATCTGAAACGGTTGAAAAAGATGGAGACAAGAAACTCATTATCTATTCAATGGGGAACTTCATTTCCAATCAACGAATTGAAACCATGCAAGATGAAGAGAATGCTAAGTGGACAGAGCGTGGTGTTCTCATGGATGTGACCATTAAGAAAAAAGCAGGTAAGACGACAATCGAAACTGCTAAAGCGCATCCTTCTTGGGTAAACCGTACACCGAAAGGAACCTATTCTCCAGAAGGTTATCCACTCTTCCTTTACCAAACCTATATCTTAGAAGATTTTATCGAGGGTGGTAGTCATCGTGACCAGTTAGATGAAGCGACTAAGGAACGAATTGATACAGCTTATAAAGAAATGAACGAACATGTGGGATTGAAGTGGGACTAACTTGAATCCAGAGGGAAGTAAATGACGATTAAAATAATTGCGACAGATATGGATGGGACCTTGCTGGATGCTAGAGGCCAGCTTGATCTTCCACGCTTGGAAAAGATTTTAGATCAGTTGGATCAAAGGGGTATTCGTTTTGTCATCGCGACGGGCAATGAAATTCACCGCATGAGGCAACTACTGGAGCACTTGGTCGATCGAGTGGTTCTGGTTGTTGCCAACGGTGCTCGTATTTTTGAAAACAATGAATTGATTCAGGCTCAGACTTGGGATGATGCCATTGTTGATAAGGCTTTGGCTCATTTCAAGGGTCGAGCGTGTCAGGATCAGTTTGTTGTGACGGCTATGAAGGGTGGTTTCGTCAAGGAAGGTACGATTTTTACAGACCTTGAAAGTTTTATGACTCCAGAAATGATTGAAAAATTCTACCAACGGATGCAGTTTGTGGATGAATTAACCTCTGCCCTCTTTGGTGGTGTGCTCAAGATGAGTATGGTTGTTGGTGAGGAACGTTTGAGTTCGGTATTGGAAGAAATCAATGCCCTCTTTGATGGCAGTGTTCGTGCTGTATCGAGTGGCTATGGTTGCATTGATATCCTTCAAGCTGGAATTCATAAAGCATGGGGCTTGGAAGAATTACTCAAGCGCTGGGACTTGACCTCCCAACAAATCATGGCTTTTGGTGACAGTGAAAATGATGTTGAAATGCTTGAAATGGCTGGAATTGCCTATGCGATGGAAAATGCTGATGATAAGGCCAAAGCTGTGGCGACGGCTCTAGCGCCAGCCAACAGCCAAGGCGGAGTTTATCAAGTCTTGGAAAACTGGTTAGAAAAAGGAGAATGAAGTGGCAGTACAGTTATTAGAAAATTGGTTACTAAAGGAACAAGAAAAAATCCAAACCAAGTATCGTCACTTAAATCAGGTTTCTGTTGTAGAACCAGACATTCTTTTTATTGGGGATTCCATTGTCGAATATTATCCTCTGCAGGAACTATTTGGGACTTCGAAGACAATTGTCAATCGAGGCATTCGAGGGTATCAGACAGGGCTGTTATTAGAAAATCTAGATGCGCATCTGTACGGTGGGGCGGTAGATAAAATTGTCCTTTTAATTGGGACGAACGATATCGGAAAAGATGTGCCTGTGAATGAGGCTCTCAATAATCTCGAAGCTATCATACAGTCTATTGCTCGCGATTATCCATTGACTGAGATTAAATTGCTTTCCATTTTGCCAGTCAATGAGGGAGAGGAGTACAAGCAGACAGTCTATATCCGCACGAATGAAAAAATTCAGAAATGTAATCAAGCCTATCAAGAGCTTGCTTCTGCCTATATGCAGGTAGAATTTGTGCCAGTTTTTTATAGTTTGACTGACCAAGCAGGTCAACTCAAAAAAGAGTATACTACTGACGGACTGCACCTCAGTATTGCTGGTTATCAGGCTTTGACAAAAGCTTTGAAAGAATATCTTTTCTAGTTAATTGCTTTCCTTTTTGCATTTTTGTGTTAGATAAGGTATAATGGTTTTATTGTCTTTTGGGGTCGTTACGGATTCGACAGGCATTATGAGGCATATTTTGCGACTCGTGTGGCGACGTAAACGCTCAGTTAAATATAACTGCAAAAAATAACACTTCTTACGCTCTAGCTGCCTAAAAACCAGCAGGCGTGACCCGATTTGGATTGCTCGTGTTCAATGACAGGTCTTATTATTAGCGAGATACGATCAAGTCTTGTCTAGCGGCTTGATAAGAGATTGATAGACTCGCAGTTTCTAGGCTTGAGTTATGTGTCGAGGGACTGTTAAACTAATACATAACCTATGGTTGTAGACAAATATGTTGGCAGGTGTTTGGACGTGGGTTCGACTCCCACCGGCTCCATTATTCCTTTGCATTCTTTTGCATTCCTTGGTAAAACGTTGTTAAATCAACGTTTTTTATTTTTGTCTTTGCAATTCCTTGGTATTCTTTTGCGAAAAAGGCAGACCCTAAAACAGACCCTATTTTTTAAAAAATGGATACAAAAAAGGATACAACATTTGTCGCATCCCCAAAATAATTGTTCTTTTCTACGGAAGACATGGGATTCGAACCCACGCACGCTGTTACACGCCTACCGCGTTTCCAACACGGCCTCTTAAGCCTCTTGAGTAATCTTCCAATACTTACTCAAATAGTCTACCATAAAGGCTCTTATCTTGCAATAAAAATTCTGGAAATAAGGAAAATGATAGATTTTGAAAGAAAGTGATAAAAAATGATTGACTTTGAAAGAAAGTGTGATAGAATGAATAGTGTAAACGATAACAGGAGGTGATTCAGTGTTAAAAACGGAGCGGAAACAACTGATTTTAGAGGAGTTAAATCAACATCATGTAGTTTCTCTAGAAAAATTAGTTAGTTTGCTAGAGACCTCAGAATCAACGGTTCGAAGAGATTTGGATGAGTTGGAAGCGGAAAACAAGCTTCGTCGCGTGCATGGTGGAGCAGAATTGCCTCATTCTTTGCAGGAAGAAGAAACCATTCAAGAAAAATCTGTCAAAAACCTTCAAGAGAAGAAGTTGCTAGCTCAGAAGGCGGCCTCTCTCATCAAGGAACAAGATGTCATCTTTATTGATGCTGGAACAACAACTGCTTTTTTGATCCATGAATTGGTCAATAAGAATGTTACAGTCGTGACCAACTCGATTCACCATGCCGCTCAGTTGGTTGAAAAGCAGATTCCAACTGTCATGGTTGGAGGAAGCGTCAAGACAGCGACAGATGCTAGCATCGGGGGCGTTGCTCTTAACCAGATTAACCAATTGCACTTTGACCGTGCCTTTATCGGGATGAATGGTGTGGACGATGGCTATTATACGACTCCTGATATGGAGGAGGGAGCTGTTAAGCGAGCTATTTTAGAGAATGCCAAACAGACCTATGTCTTGGTGGATTCGTCTAAGATTGGACAAACTTGCTTTGCCAAGGTAGCACCACTCAAACGAGCTATTGTTATCACAAGTCAAGGGCATGAGCTCTTGCAGGCTATTAAGGAGAAAACGGAGGTAATAGAAGTATGATTTATACAGTCACACTCAATCCATCCATTGACTATATCGTTCGTTTGGACCAAGTCCAAGTCGGTAGTGTCAATCGTATGGACAGTGATGATAAGTTTGCTGGTGGGAAAGGAATCAATGTCAGTCGTGTCTTGAAACGCTTGGATATTCCCAATACAGCAACTGGATTTATCGGAGGATTTACTGGTAAATTTATCACAGATACCCTTGCAGAGGAAGAAATCGAGACACGTTTTGTCCAAGTGGCAGAAGATACTCGTATCAATGTCAAAATTAAAGCAGACCAAGAAACAGAAATCAACGGAACGGGTCCAACTGTTGAACCAGATCAGCTAGAAGAATTGAAAGCTATTTTATCTAGTCTGACTTCAGAAGATACAGTTGTCTTTGCAGGTTCAAGTGCTAAGAATCTAGGTAATGTTATCTACAAGGATCTAATTGCCTTGACGCGCCAAACTGGTGCGCAAGTGGTTTGTGACTTTGAAGGACAGACTTTGATTGATAGTTTGGACTACCAGCCACTTTTGGTCAAACCAAACAATCATGAACTTGGAGCGATTTTTGGGATTAAACTCGAAAATTTAGATGAAATTGAGAAATACGCTCGAGAACTCCTAGCTAAAGGAGCTCAAAACGTCATTATCTCCATGGCTGGGGACGGGGCACTTCTTGTCACATCTGAGGGAGCTTACTTTGCTAAACCAATCAAGGGGACAGTCAAAAATTCAGTTGGGGCTGGTGATTCTATGGTCGCTGGATTCACAGGTGAATTTGTCAAATCAAAAGACGCAGTAGAAGGCTTCAAATGGGGAGTGGCTTGCGGAACGGCAACCACCTTCTCAGATGACTTGGCAACAGCAGAATTTATTAAAGAAACATATGAAAAAGTTGAGGTAGAAAAAAGATGAAAATTCAAGACCTATTGAGAAAAGATGTCATGTTGCTGGATTTGCAGGCAACTGAAAAAACAGCTGTCATCGACGAGATGATTAAAAGTTTGACAGACCACGGTTATGTAACAGATTTTGAAACATTTAAAGAAGGCATTTTGGCGCGTGAAGCTCTCACTTCTACTGGTTTGGGTGACGGAATCGCAATGCCTCACAGCAAAAACGCTGCTGTCAAAGAAGCGACAGTTCTCTTTGCTAAGTCAAACAAGGGTGTTGATTATGAGAGCTTGGATGGACAAGCAACTGACCTCTTCTTCATGATTGCGGCTCCAGAAGGTGCCAATGATACTCACTTGGCAGCCTTGGCAGAATTGTCTCAATACTTGATGAAAGACGGCTTTGCTGACAAACTTCGTCAAGCAACATCAGCTGACCAAATTATCGAACTTTTTGACCAAGCTTCAGAAAAAAATGAAGAGCCTGTTCAAGTACCTGCCAATAACTCTGGTGACTTTATCGTAGCTGTTACAGCTTGTACGACAGGTATTGCCCACACTTACATGGCCCAAGAAGCTCTTCAAAAAGTGGCTGCTGAAATGGGTGTTGGAATTAAGGTCGAAACCAACGGTGCTAGCGGTGTTGGTAACCAACTAACTGCGGAAGACATTCGTAAGGCTAAAGCTGTTATCATCGCGGCAGACAAGGCAGTTGAAATGGATCGTTTCGATGGCAAACCATTGATTAATCGTCCAGTTGCTGACGGTATCCGTAAAACAGAAGAATTGATTAACTTGGCTCTTTCAGGAGATGCTGAAGTCTACCGTGCTGCTAATGGAGCCAAAGCTGCAACAGCCTCTAACGAAAAACAAAGCCTTGGTGGTGCCTTCTACAAACACTTAATGAGTGGTGTATCGCAAATGTTGCCATTCGTTATTGGTGGTGGTATCATGATTGCCCTTGCCTTCTTGATTGATGGTGCTTTGGGTGTTCCAAATGAAAACCTTGGTAATCTTGGTTCCTACCATGAACTAGCTTCTATGTTCATGAAAATTGGTGGAGCTGCCTTTGGTTTGATGCTTCCAGTCTTTGCAGGTTATGTTGCTTACTCTATCGCTGAAAAACCAGGTTTGGTAGCAGGTTTCGTGGCTGGTGCTATTGCCAAGGAAGGGTTTGCCTTTGGTAAAATTCCTTATGCCGCAGGTGGTGAAGCAACTTCAACTCTTGCAGGTGTCTCATCTGGTTTCCTAGGTGCCCTTGTTGGTGGATTTATCGCAGGTGCTTTGGTTCTTGCTATCAAGAAATACGTTAAAGTTCCTCGTTCACTTGAAGGTGCAAAATCAATCCTTCTCTTGCCACTTCTTGGGACAATCTTGACAGGATTTGTCATGCTAGCTGTGAATATCCCAATGGCAGCAATCAACACTGCTATGAATGACTTCCTAGGTGGTCTTGGAGGAGGTTCAGCTGTCCTTCTTGGTATTGTTCTTGGAGGAATGATGGCTGTCGATATGGGTGGACCAGTCAATAAAGCAGCCTATGTCTTTGGTACAGGTACGCTTGCAGCGACTGTTTCTTCAGGTGGTTCTGTAGCCATGGCAGCAGTTATGGCTGGAGGAATGGTGCCACCACTTGCAATCTTTGTTGCCACTCTTCTCTTTAAAGACAAATTTACTAAGGAAGAACGCAACTCTGGTTTGACAAACATCATCATGGGCTTGTCATTTATCACTGAAGGAGCGATTCCGTTTGGTGCAGCTGACCCAGCTCGTGCTATCCCAAGCTTCATCCTTGGTTCAGCAGTAGCAGGAGGCCTCGTTGGTCTTACTGGTATCAAACTCATGGCGCCACATGGAGGAATCTTCGTTATCGCGCTCACTTCAAATGCTCTTCTTTACCTCGTTTCTGTCTTGGTAGGAGCAATCGTAAGTGGTGTGGTCTATGGTTACCTACGCAAACCACAAGCATAAAACTTAGATAGAAAATAAAAAGATTGGACCGTTTGGTGCAGTCTTTTTCTCTTTCCGAAATGCCTGTGAAATATGGTATAATATAAGAATGGCAAACAAGAATACAAGTAAAACAAGACGAAGACCGTCTAAAGCAGAACTCGAAAGAAAAGAAGCGATTCAACGAATGTTGATTTCGTTGGGAATCGCGCTTTTATTGATTTTCGCAGCCTTCAAATTAGGGGCTGCAGGTATAACCCTTTACAATCTAATTCGCTTGCTAGTAGGTAGCCTAGCTTATCTGGCAATATTTGGTATCCTGCTCTACCTCTTCTTTTTCAAGTGGATACGAAAACAGGAAGGCCTCTTATCAGGGTTTTTCACCATATTTGCAGGCTTACTCTTGATTTTGGAGGCCTACTTAGTTTGGAAATATGGTTTGGACAAGTCTGTTCTAAAAGGAACCATGGCTCAGGTTGTGACTGATCTGACTGGTTTTCGAACGACCAGTTTTGCTGGAGGTGGCTTGATTGGTGTCGCCCTTTATATGCCAATCGCCTTTCTCTTCTCAAATATCGGTACTTACTTTATTGGTTCTATCTTCATTTTAGTGGGTGCTCTCCTAGTCAGTCCTTGGTCTGTTTACGATATTGCTGAATTCTTCAGTAGAGGCTTTGCCAAATGGCGAGAAGGGCATGAGCGTCGAAAAGAGGAACGCTTTGTCAAAGAAGAGGAAAAAGCTCGCCAAAAGGCTGAGAAAGAGGCTAGATTAGAACAAGAAGAGTCCGAAAAAGCCTTACTCGATATGCCTCCTGTTGATATGGAAACGGGTGAAATTCTGACAGAAGATGTTGAGCTTGCCGTTCCACCTGTTCCGGAAGAAGAGTGGGTAGAAGCAGAAATCATCCTACCTCAAGCTGAACTTGAATTCCCTGAACATGAGGAGGTCTTTGATGATGAAGATGTACAAGTTGATTTTTCAGCCAAGGAGGCTCTTGAATACAAACTTCCAAGCTTACAACTCTTTGCCCCAGATAAACCAAAAGACCAGTCTAAAGAGAAGAAAATCGTTCGGGAAAATATCAAAATCCTAGAAGAAACCTTTGCTAGCTTTGGTATCAAGGTAACGGTTGAACGGGCTGAAATTGGACCATCAGTAACCAAGTATGAAGTCAAGCCAGCAGTGGGTGTACGGGTCAACCGCATTTCCAATCTAGCAGATGACCTCGCTCTAGCCTTGGCAGCCAAGGATGTCCGGATTGAAGCACCTATCCCAGGGAAATCCCTAGTCGGAATCGAAGTACCTAACTCTGAGATTGCGACAGTTTCTTTCCGCGAACTATGGGAACAATCTCAAACGAAAGCAGAAAATCTCTTGGAAATTCCTCTAGGAAAGGCGGTTAATGGCACTGCAAGAGCTTTTGACCTTTCTAAAATGCCCCACTTGCTAGTTGCAGGTTCAACGGGTTCAGGGAAGTCAGTAGCTGTTAACGGCATTATCGCCAGCATCCTCATGAAGGCGAGACCCGACCAGGTCAAGTTTATGATGGTCGATCCCAAGATGGTTGAGTTGTCTGTTTACAATGATATTCCCCACCTCTTGATTCCAGTTGTGACCAATCCACGTAAGGCCAGCAAGGCTCTGCAAAAGGTTGTGGATGAAATGGAAAATCGTTATGAACTCTTTGCCAAGGTGGGAGTTCGGAATATTGCAGGTTTTAATGCCAAGGTAGAAGAGTTCAATGCCCAGTCTGAGTACAAGCAGGTTCCGCTACCGTTCATTGTCGTGATTGTGGATGAGTTGGCTGACCTCATGATGGTGGCCAGCAAAGAAGTGGAAGATGCTATCATTCGTCTCGGACAGAAGGCACGTGCTGCCGGTATCCACATGATTCTTGCAACCCAGCGTCCATCCGTTGATGTCATCTCTGGTCTGATCAAGGCCAATGTCCCATCTCGTGTCGCTTTCGCAGTTTCATCAGGGACAGATTCCCGTACTATTTTAGATGAAAATGGAGCAGAAAAACTGCTTGGTCGAGGTGACATGCTCTTTAAACCGATTGATGAAAACCACCCAGTTCGTCTCCAAGGCTCCTTTATCTCGGATGACGATGTCGAACGCATCGTAAACTTCATCAAGGCTCAGGCAGATGCGGACTACGATGAGAGCTTTGATCCGGGTGAGGTTTCTGAGAATGAAGGAGAATTTTCAGATGGTGATTCTGGTGGAGATCCGCTTTTTGAAGAAGCCAAGGCTCTAGTCATTGAGACCCAGAAAGCCAGCGCATCTATGATTCAGCGTCGTTTGTCAGTTGGATTTAACCGTGCGACCCGTCTCATGGAAGAGCTTGAGATGGCAGGTGTCATTGGTCCAGCTGAAGGTACCAAACCAAGAAAAGTTTTACAACAATAAAAAAATAGCTTCTTTCCAAGTTTGGAAGGAGCTATTTTACTGGCTATTGCTTACTTTTATACTCTTCGCAAATCAAATTCAAACCACGTCAGCTTCGCCTTGCCGTACTCAAGTACTGCCTACGGCTAGCTTCCTAGTTTGCTCTTTGATTTTCATTGAGTATTATTTTCCGAAGTTGGACTATTGGACTGTTTTTCATTTTCAGTAGCAGGTTTACTTGGAGTAGGAGTAGAAGAATCCTGAGTTGATGCTTTTTGCTCTTCTTTTTTCTCTTCCTTGACGCTAGCTTTTGGTGTTTCCTCTTGCTGTGTTTTTTCTTGAAAAGTGTTGTTTTCCTTATTGGGACTAGTGTTTTCCTGAGGGGATTCCTTTTGAATTTCTTTGACAATTGTTGTCGTCTGGCTTGTCGTAGGTTCTTTTTTAGTATTTTTGTTATTATCCAAGGCGTTCATGATAGTGATACTTGCGGTAATTAAGCCGAGGATACTACCGATAGTAGCAACGGTTTTTTGAAAGACTGTAAAGCCTTTTTTGATGTGTTCTGTTTTTGGTTTTGAAGTTCTACGATAATTAGACATGCATTCTCTCCTTTAATTAAAATTTATTATACCTCATTTCTTTAAAAAAATCTTAAAAAAAGAGGAATTGCCCTTTCTTGTCGCAAGCTCCGTTTCATGATACAATAGAAGGAGTGATTTTAGAAAGCGTGAGAAACATGATTTACTTTGATAATTCGGCGACGACCAAGCCCTATCCTGAAGTACTTGAAACCTATATGCAGGTAGCTTCAAAAATTTTAGGAAATCCATCTAGTCTCCATCGTTTGGGAGACCAGGCAACACGAATCTTAGATGCTTCCAGGCAACAGATTGCAGATTTTATCGGTAAGAAAAGCGATGAAATCTTCTTTACCTCTGGTGGAACAGAAGGAGATAACTGGGTCATCAAGGGTGTGGCCTTTGAAAAAGCTCAATTTGGCAAGCACATCATCGTATCAGCCATAGAACATCCGGCGGTCAAAGAATCAGCCCTCTGGTTGAAAAGTCAAGGATTTGAAGTGGATTTTGCTCCAGTTAATAACAAAGGATTTGTGGATGTTGAAGCGTTAGCAGATTTGATACGACCTGATACGACCCTCGTTTCTGTCATGGCTGTGAACAATGAAATCGGTTCTGTTCAACCCATTGAGGCTATTTCAGAACTGTTGGCAGATAAGCCGACTATTTCCTTCCACGTTGATGCGGTTCAGGCGCTTGCCAAGATTCCGACTGAAAAATATCTGACAGAACGAGTGGATTTCGCGACTTTCTCTGGTCACAAGTTCCACGGAGTTCGTGGTGTTGGATTTGTCTATATCAAGTCTGGCAAGAAGATTACGCCTCTGTTAACAGGTGGTGGTCAGGAGCGTGATTATCGTTCGACAACTGAAAATGTGGCAGGTATTGCAGCGACAGCCAAGGCTCTCCGTTTGTCTATGGAAAAGCTAGATTTCTTTACTAGCAAGACTGGACAGATGAAGGCAGTGATTCGCCAAGCACTTCTGGACTATCCCGATATATTTGTCTTTTCAGATGAGGAAGACTTTGCACCTCATATTCTGACTTTTGGAATTAAGGGTGTTCGAGGTGAAGTCATCGTTCACGCCTTTGAAGACTATGATATTTTCATCTCAACGACCTCTGCTTGTTCGTCCAAGGCAGGAAAACCAGCCGGAACCCTGATTGCCATGGGAGTGGATAAAGATAAAGCCCAGTCAGCTGTGCGTCTTAGCCTAGACCTTGAAAATGATATGAGTCAGGTCGAGCAGTTTTTGACCAAGTTAAAATTGATTTACAATCAAACTAGAAAAGTAAGATAGGAGCATTCATGCAGTATTCAGAAATTATGATTCGCTACGGAGAGTTGTCAACCAAGGGTAAAAATCGTATGCGTTTCATCAATAAACTTCGCAATAATATTTCAGACGTTTTGTCTATCTATCCCCAAGTTAAGGTAACAGCAGATCGCGACCGTGCCCACGCTTACCTCAATGGAGCAGATTACACAGCAGTAGCAGAATCGCTCAAACAAGTTTTTGGAATTCAAAACTTTTCGCCTGTTTATAAGGTTGAAAAATCTGTAGAAGTTCTGAAGTCTTCTGTCCAAGAGATTATGCAGGACATCTACAAGGATGGCATGACCTTTAAAATTTCTAGCAAGCGTAGCGACCACAACTTTGAATTGGATAGTCGTGAACTCAATCAAACCCTTGGAGGGGCTGTATTTGAAGCCATTCCAAACGTACAAGCTCAAATGAAAAGTCCTGATATCAATCTCCAAGTGGAGATTCGTGAAGAAGCAGCCTATCTTTCTTATGAAACTATTCGTGGGGCGGGTGGTTTGCCAGTTGGAACTTCAGGTAAAGGGATGCTCATGTTGTCAGGAGGGATTGACTCACCTGTAGCAGGTTATCTTGCTCTTAAGCGTGGGGTAGATATTGAGGCCGTTCACTTTGCCAGCCCACCTTATACTAGTCCAGGCGCTCTCAAGAAAGCCCAAGATTTGACCCGTAAATTGACCAAGTTTGGTGGAAATATCCAGTTTATTGAGGTTCCTTTTACAGAGATTCAAGAGGAAATCAAGGCTAAAGCGCCAGAAGCCTACCTCATGACCTTGACACGACGTTTTATGATGCGTATTACAGATCGTATTCGTGAGGTACGAAATGGTTTAGTTATCATCAATGGGGAAAGCCTAGGTCAAGTAGCCAGCCAAACCCTTGAAAGCATGCAGGCTATCAATGCCGTTACCAACACTCCCATCATCCGCCCAGTTGTAACCATGGATAAGTTGGAAATCATTGATATCGCCCAGGAAATCGATACCTTTGACATTTCAATCCAACCGTTTGAAGACTGTTGTACGATTTTTGCACCAGATCGTCCAAAGACCAATCCTAAAATTAAGAATGCAGAGCAGTATGAAGCGCGTATGGATGTTGAAGGATTAGTAGAGCGAGCTGTGGCTGGAATCATGATTACTGAGATTACACCGCAGGCTGAAAAAGATGAAGTGGATGACTTGATTGATAATCTTCTCTAATCAGAAAATCCAGAAGAATTTAGAAAAATAGATGAAAAAGTTAGTTTTTAATTCCAAAAGTGGAAGCAAAACTAACTTTTTTTCTATAATTGTGATATAATAAAATAAAATTTTGAATATAGAGAGTTTTCTGACAATGAATCAATCCTACTTTTATTTAAAAATGAAAGAACACAAACTCAAGGTTCCTTATACAGGTAAGGAACGCCGTGTACGTGTTCTTCTGCCTAAAGATTATGAGAAAGACACGGATCGTTCCTATCCTGTTGTTTACTTTCATGACGGGCAAAATGTTTTTTATAGCAAGGAGTCTTTCATTGGCCATTCATGGAAGATTATCCCAGCTATTAAGCGTAATCCTGATATCAGTCGCATGATTGTCGTTGCTATTGATAATGATGGTATGGGGCGGATGAATGAGTATGCGGCTTGGAAGTTCCAAGAATCTCCTATTCCGGGGCAGCAGTTTGGCGGTAAGGGTGTGGAATATTCTGAGTTTATCATGGAGGTGGTCAAACCTTTTATCGATGAGACCTACCGTACCAAAGCTGACCGCCAGCATACGGCTATGATTGGTTCCTCACTAGGCGGCAATATTACCCAGTTTATCGGTTTGGAATACCAAGACCAGATTGGTTGTCTAGGGGTCTTTTCATCTGCTAACTGGCTCCATCAAGAAGCCTTTAACCGCTATATTGAACGCAAGAAACTATCGCCCGACCAGCGTATCTTTATCTATGTTGGAACAGAAGAAGCAGATGATACGGACAAGACCCTGATGGCTGGTAATATCAAACAAGCCTATATCGATTCGTCTCTTAGGTATTACCATGATTTGATAGCAGGTGGGGTACACTTAGATAATCTTGTCTTGAAAGTTCAGTCTGGTGCCATCCATAGTGAAATCCCTTGGTCAGAAAATTTACCAGACTGTCTAAGATTTTTTGCAGAAAAATGGTAAAGTAAGAAAGGAGAAAGCCAATGCATATTGAAAACCTTAGCCACTGGAGTGGTAATCTTAACCGTGAAATGTACCTTAATCGTTATGGACATGCTGGGATTCCAGTTGTGGTCTTTGCTTCATCAGGTGGTAGTCACAACGAATACTATGATTTTGGCATGATTGATGCCTGTGCTTCCTTTATCGAGGAAGGCCGTGTCCAGTTCTTTACCCTGTCTAGTGTAGATAGTGAGAGCTGGTTGGCCACTTGGAAAAATGGGCACGACCAAGCAGAGATGCACCGTGCCTATGAACGCTATGTGATTGAAGAGGCTATTCCTTTTATCAAGCATAAGACAGGTTGGTTTGATGGCATGATGACGACAGGTTGCTCGATGGGCGCCTACCATGCAGTCAACTTTTTCCTCCAGCATCCAGATGTTTTTACAAAGGTGATTGCTCTTAGTGGTGTTTACGATGCACGTTTCTTTGTTGGCGATTACTACAATGACGATGCCATTTACCAAAACTCGCCAGTAGATTATATCTGGAACCAGAACGACGGCTGGTTTATTGACCGTTATCGTCAGGCAGAGATTGTGCTGTGTACGGGTCTTGGAGCCTGGGAACAAGACGGTTTACCATCCTTTTACAAGCTCAAAGAAGCCTTTGACCAGAAACAAATTCCAGCCTGGTTTGCTGAATGGGGACACGATGTCGCCCACGACTGGGAATGGTGGCGCAAACAAATGCCTTATTTCCTTGGCAATCTCTATTTATAAAAGGAGTTACCTATGAATTACCTTGTTATTTCTCCCTACTATCCTCAAAACTTTCAACAGTTTACCATTGAACTAGCTAATAAAGGCATCACAGTCTTGGGAATTGGTCAAGAACCTTACGAGCAACTGGATGAGCACTTGCGCAATAGCTTAACCGAGTATTTCCGTGTAGATAATCTTGAAAATGTAGATGAAGTCAAGCGTGCAGTTGCTTTTCTCTTTTATAAACATGGGCCAATTGACCGCATCGAGTCTCATAATGAATATTGGCTTGAGCTGGATGCAACACTCAGAGAACAATTCAATGTCTTTGGTGCCAAACCAGAGGATCTCAAAAAGACGAAATTTAAGTCTGAAATGAAGAAACTCTTCAAAAAAGCAGGTGTACCCGTGGTACCTGGAGCTGTTATCAAGACGGAAGCAGATGTGGATAAAGCTGTGAATGAAATCGGCCTGCCAATGATTGCCAAACCTGACAATGGAGTGGGAGCAGCCGCCACCTTTAAGCTTGAAACAGAAGACGATATCAATCACTTCAAGCAAGAATGGGACCATTCGACCGTTTATTTCTTTGAGAAATTTGTCACTTCCAGCGAAATCTGTACCTTTGATGGGCTCGTGGACAAGGATGGAAAGATTGTCTTCTCAACAACCTTTGACTACGCCTATACACCGCTGGATCTCATGATTTACAAGATGGACAATTCCTACTATGTACTCAAGGAGATGGATCCCAAACTACGCAAGTATGGTGAAGCGATTGTCAAGGAGTTTGGTATGAAAGAACGTTTCTTCCATATCGAGTTCTTCCGTGAAGGGGATGATTACATCGCCATTGAGTACAATAACCGCCCTGCAGGTGGTTTTACCATTGATGTTTATAACTTTGCCCATTCCTTGGATCTTTATCGTGGCTATGCAGCTATTGTCGCAGGAGAAGAGTTCCCAGCGTCAGACTTTGAAGCTCAGTATTGTTTGGCTACATCACGTCGTGCAAATGCTCATTATGTCTATTCTGAGGAGGACTTACTTGCCAAATATAGTCAGCAGTTCAAGGTTAAAAAAATCATGCCAGCGGCCTTCGCAGAACTTCAAGGGGATTACCTTTATATGCTGACAACTCCGAGTCGACAAGAAATGGAGCAGATGATTGCAGATTTTGGACAACGTCAAGAGTAATGAAAAGGATGAAAGGAGTTTGCCGCCTTTTATCCTTTTTAATAGAATAGAAGACCAAATGTTAGCAAATTTGAACCAATTTAATTAATATAATATAACAACGTAGAGATGTTAATATCAAAGGTATTTAAAGACGTAATGGAAATTTGTTTATTATTTTGAATATATCTTGTACATCAACTATTAATTTATTTTAAGGAGTCTAAATTTAAAATGAAAAAAGAAGAAATAGAGCGTCTTTTCCTCTCTTCTATTATCGAAATTATTATATTTACAATAATATTATATAGTAATTATCACTTAATTTCTTTTTGGGGTAAGACAGATAAAGTTTTATTAGTTTTAGTTTCGTTTTTTTCTATAACAAAATTGTTAGTGACTTACTTTGTTTCAAAAAGAAAAAATAGACTAGAAAAAAGCTTCAATTATTCTATAACAATTTTATTAGGTTTAGTAGAGTTTTCTGTTTTATTTTACTTACTAAATGGTAATCAAGATTTGAAATTATTTCTTTTGGCTATAATAACGATATTTTTGGAAAGCCTTATAAAAGAAAAATCAAATTCAAGGACGATAATAACGGGAACATTTTTAATATTTTTTGTCATTTCTTTGTCAATTGTATTATTTTTTATTAATCCATCTGAATCCGCTCTAGTTTCGGCAATCACAGCAGTAGCTACTTTATTATTGACAACTGACACTCTAGAGGATGTATTTAATATAAAAGTGACAAAGCAACGACAAAAACAACTTTCGGTTATAAAAATATCAGTATTATTTCTTGTCCCAATAATTTATGCTTCCTCTTTAATTTATCCACGTCCTGATGTTAATAATACTTCGATTTATACGATGTTGCTAACTGGACTTTATAGATTTATTGTATTAGAAATAACATATCCTCTTTTTTTATTTTTAATTTATTTTAAGAAACTAAGACAAAAAATTCAAATCATGCTTGGATTACCATCTAGTCAAAAATATTTATATGGAAATTGGAATATGATTACAATAAATAAGTTAACGAACCAAGATATTATTGTGAGAAAATTCTTATTAAATATTGATGGCAATAGAATTAAATTTTTGGGTAGTTTTTTCACTTTTGATGAAGATAATGTTATCTATAATGATAAAGAGGAAATACTTGGGAAAATCGAGAAATGTAACGATGATAGAGTAAATTTAGTAATTGATAATAAAACTATACAGCTTATTAAAATAGGAAGTGATGAATATAGAAAGTTTAGTTCATGCTATTATAATCGTAAGGAAAAGTTTTACAATATTCAAATTACAGAACCTATCACTAATAGTAACCTAGAGGTTACTTTGTTTTTATTTAATCATGTTGAAAATCAATTTATTGAAATAAATAGTATGAGTAATTACAAATATGACTTAATAAATGGAGAATTTATTCGTATTAATAATAATGAGAAATTTGTAATGAATAATTTTTTACCATCAGATTTATACGAATCAGATGAATTTAAATAGTGGAAAAGAGTTAACTTTTCTTAAAAGAACATATTAAAGAATATGAAATTATAATTTTAAAAGAATTTCGAACTTTTTTGCTAATTAAAAAATTGGAAAATATTTCGGACAGCGTCAATAATAGGATATGAAGACTTAACAAGCTTTATTTGTTAAGTCTTTTTAAATTTCCTGAATTAAAGCGTTTTCCCAGTTAATCTTTTAGAAAACCTGTTGATAAAAGAAATAAAAATTGATAGAATAGGGATTGTCTAAAAAATATTAAGGAGAATCTATCAAATGGATTTTACATGGGCAATTAAATATGCCACTGAATTCTTGGGAACTGCTATTTTGATCATTCTTGGTAATGGTGCAGTTGCTAACGTTGAACTTAAAGGTACGAAAGGTCACCAAAGTGGCTGGCTCGTTATCGCTGTTGGTTATGGTATGGGGGTTATGATTCCAGCTTTGATGTTTGGTAACGTATCAGGTAACCACATCAACCCAGCCTTCACTCTTGGACTTGCAATCAGCGGTCTCTTCCCTTGGGCACAAGTAGCGCCTTATATCCTTGCACAAGTTTTGGGTGCTATCTTTGGTCAAGCCTTGGTTGTGGCAACACACCGCCCATACTACTTGAAAACTGAAAATCCAAACAACATTTTGGGTACTTTCTCAACAATCTCAAGTTTGGATCAAGGTACAAAAGAATCACGCTTTGCAGCAACTGTTAACGGTTTTGTAAACGAGTTTATCGGTTCATTTGTTCTTTTCTTTGCAGCTCTTGGATTGACTAAAAACTTCTTTGGTGCTGAGGTTCTTCAATACATGAAACAAATGGCTAGTCAAGCAGGCCAAACAGTTGACTTCTCTGATTTAGCAATTAAAGCTCAAACAGCACCTCATACAGCTTCTGGTCTTGGAATTGCTCACTTGGCACTTGGATTCCTTGTTATGGCCTTGGTAACATCACTTGGTGGACCTACAGGACCTGCCTTAAACCCAGCCCGTGACTTGGGGCCACGTCTCCTTCATGCTTTCCTTCCAAAATCAGTTCTTGGTGAGCACAAAGGTGATTCAAAATGGTGGTATTCTTGGGTACCAGTAGTAGCACCGATCGCAGCAGCAATTGCGGCAGTAGCTATCTTCAAATTCCTTTACCTATAAGAAATTGAAACCGAGGAAATCCTCGGTTTTTTAGATGAAATTTTACGAAAAAAAGGTAAATCTGAGCATAATTTCTTGTAAAAAATTCTAAAATCCTTTAAAATAAAAGAGTTGGAGGAGTTTATGAATGTAAATCAGATTGTACGGATTATTCCTACTTTAAAAGTTAATAATAGAAAATTAAATGAAACATTTTATATAGAAACCCTTGGCATGAAGGCCTTGTTAGAAGAATCAGCCTTTCTGTCACTAGGTGATCAAACTGGTCTAGAAAAGCTGGTTTTAGAAGAAGCTCCAAGTATGCGCACTCGTAAGGTAGAGGGAAGAAAAAAATTAGCTAGATTGATTGTCAAGGTGGAAAATCCCTTAGAAATCGAGGCCTTATTAGCTAAAACAGATTCGATTCATCGATTATATAAAGGTCAAAATGGCTACGCTTTTGAAATTTACTCTCCAGAAGATGATTTGGTTTTGATTCATGCGGAAGATGACAGAGAAAATCTAGTAGAAGTAGGAGAAAAACCTGAGTTTCAAACAGATCTGGAGTCAATTTCTTTAAGTAAATTTGAGATTTCTATGGAATTACATTTTCCAACTGATATCGAAAGTTTCTTGGAAGTATCTGAAATTGGGGTGTCACTTGATTTTATCCCAGCTCAGGGTCAAGATTTGACTGTGGACAATACGGCTACTTGGGACTTATCTATGCTCAAGTTCTTGGTCAATGAACTAGATATAGCAAGTCTGCGCCAGAAGTTTGAGTCTACCGAATATTTTATTCCTAAGTCTGAAAAATTCTTCCTTGGTAAAGATAGAAATAATGTTGAATTGTGGTTTGAAGAAGTATGAAGTGGACCAAGATTATTAAAAAAATAGAAGAACAAATCGAGGCAGGGATTTATCCCGGAGCCTCTTTTGCGTATTTTAAGGACAATCAATGGACGGAGTTCTATTTAGGCCAGAGTGACCCAGAGCATGGCTTGCAGACTGAGGCAGGACTAGTTTATGATCTAGCCAGTGTCAGCAAGGTTGTTGGGGTAGGTACTGTTCTCACCTTCTTGTGGGAAAGAGGTCAATTAGATATTGACAGACCAGTAACCGATTTTTTACCTGAAAGTGATTATCCAGACATCACTATTCGCCAGCTCTTAACTCATGCAACAGACCTTGATCCGTTTATTCCCAATCGTGATCTTTTAACAGATTCAGAATTAAAGGAAGCGATGTTTCATCTCAATAGACGAAATCAGCCAGCCTTTCTTTATTCGGATGTCCATTTTTTGCTATTAGGTTTTATCTTGGAAAGAATCTTTAATCAAGACTTAGATGTGATTTTACAGGAGCAAGTTTGGAATCCTTGGGGAATGACGGAAACCCAATTTGTACCTGTTGGGCTTGCTGTTCCAACAGTCAGAGGTGTAGAGGCTGGCGTGGTACATGATCCCAAGGCTCGCCTCCTGGGCAGACATGCAGGTAGTGCTGGTTTGTTTTCGACTGTAAAGGATTTACAAATCTTTTTAGAACACTATTTAGAAGATGACTTTGCAAGAGATTTGAGTCAAAATTTTTCTCCTTTGGATGACAAGGAACGTTCTTTAGCATGGAATTTGGAGGGAGATTGGCTAGACCATACGGGCTATACAGGTACCTTTATCATGTGGAATCGCCAGAAGCAAGAAGCGGCTATTTTTCTATCGAATCGTACCTATGAAAAGGATGAGAGGGCTCAATGGATTTTAGACCGCAATCAAGTGATGGACTTGATTCGAAAAGAAGAGTAGGGAGAGACATGTCAAACAGTTTAAAAGGGACTCTATTAACAGTTGTGGCTGGGATTGCTTGGGGCTTGTCAGGAACGAGTGGCCAATACCTGATGGCGCACGGAATTTCGGCTCTGGTTTTGACCAACTTGCGTCTTTTAATCGCTGGTGGAATTCTCATGGTCTTGGCTTATGTTACTGCAAAGGATAGAATGCTGGCCTTTTTAAAGGATAGAAAAAGTTTGCTGTCTCTTCTCATTTTTCCTCTAATTGGCCTCTTCCTCAATCAATTTGCCTATCTAACTGCTATTCAGGAGACCAATGCAGGAACCGCGACGGTGCTTCAGTATGTTTGTCCTGTGGGAATTTTAATTTATAGCTGTATCAAGGATAAGGTGGCGCCGACGCTTGGAGAGATTGTTTCCATCATATTAGCCATTGGAGGGACTTTCCTGATCGCTACTCATGGGCAGTTGGACCAGTTATCTATGACACCTGCAGGTCTGTTCTGGGGTCTCTTTTCTGCTCTGACTTATGCACTTTATATCATTTTGCCCATAGCCTTGATTAAGAAGTGGGGGAGCAGTTTGGTCATTGGTGTGGGAATGGTCATAGCAGGTTTGGTTGCCCTTCCTTTTACAGGGGTTCTACAGACTGCTATCCCAACTAGTCTTGATTTGCTCCTTGCATTTGCGGGTATTATCCTTATCGGGACTGTTTTTGCCTATACAGCCTTCTTAAAGGGAGCCAGTTTGATTGGACCAGTTAAGTCAAGCTTGTTGGCTTCAATTGAGCCAATCTCGGCGGTTTTCTTTGCCTTCCTAATTATGAATGAACAATTTTATCCCATTGATTTTCTTGGCATGGCAATGATATTAGTTGCTGTAACTCTGATTTCTTTGAAAGATTTATTGTTAGAGAAATAAACAAAAAATGAAAGTAGATGATAGCAACTCTTAAAGATGGGTTATTTTTACTAATAAAAGCTTTTGAATCTAAATGAATTAATGAAATTTTATAAAAGTTTAAGCCTTTTTTCTTAAAATATTTATATGAGTATAGAATACCTGGAGAAAATATGAATATTTTTAAAAAAATACATCCATCTAAACCTCTAAAATACTTGAGATGGTTTGACATTGTGATTATTACGATCATAATGTTTGGTCAGTTTATAATTCGTTCAACCGAGCTATTTTTAGCAAATACGTTTCCAACGGGTGTATCAAGTACAGTAGGGACAGTTAGACAGGCTGCAAGCGAAGGTGCGGCTTATTTTAGTAATTTTACCCTGCAAGCTATATTACTGACTGTGACCTTACTCTATCTTTTGATTCGAAATTATGATTTTAAACAGCTTCCTATTCGCTGGAATTGGTCCATTATCTTTTGGGTTCCATTTATATTTGCTTTAGTGGGACTGTTTGGAGACTTGGTTACAACCCTCACTGGTAAATATAATTACTTTAATCCAGACCTTTTTGCCTATATAGATTTCACGCAAATAATAGGGAAGTTCTTAGCTCTCAGCCCGATAGCGATTGCCTATGCCTTGCTTAATGGATTTTATGAAGAGTTTTTCTTTCTAGGTTTGTTAACTTCAGTGAAGGAAAAACACAAGTGGTTGGTTTTGCTTTATTCTACTAGTATTCGTATTTCCTTCCACACCTATCAAGGATTAGTATGGGCTTTGGTAATCGGTGTAGTTTATGGCTTATTCTATTATTTCTTATACAAATATAAAATTAAAAATCTCCTTCCATTCTTTCTCATGCATGCTTTAGCAGATATGTTTGGTTCTAGTCTGATCTATCTATTGGTTGCTTGGGGAACTTAAGAATCAGAAAAGTCCACTCAGTTGTCTGAGCGGACTTTTTGTTTCAAGACGTTTAGTCTTTATTTTCGTATGGCAAGATCAAGTTCAAGATGATTCCTGTCATGGCTGATAGGGCAGTTCCTGAAAGGGTAACTGGACCAAGTTTAAGGATAGCTCCTCCAAGTCCAAGTACCAACATAGCACTTGCGATGATTAGGTTACGCATTTGAGCGAAATCAACACGTTCTTTGATCAAGACTTTCAAACCGTTGCTGGCGATAACTCCATAGAGAAGGATTGACATACCACCAAGTACAGCATTTGGAATAGTTGAAATCAAGGCAGTGAATTTACCAAGGAAGCTAAGAGCAATTGCGATAAAGGCAGCGTTACGGATAACTGAGACAGAAGCGATACGAGTCATACCGATAACCCCTGTATTTTCTCCGTAAGTTGTATTGGCTGGTCCACCAAGGAAGGCAGAAACAGAAGTTGCGATACCGTCACCAAGAAGAGTACGGTGAAGACCTGGTTCTTTCAAGAATTGACGGCCACAGATTTGACCCAAAACAGTATGGTCTCCGATATGCTCAGAAATTGTTACGATAGCGATTGGCAAGATGGCGATGGTTTCTGGACCAAAGTAAAGATTGTATTCTTTAAAGGCACCACCTGTGCTAAATGGCAAGTAGAAACCAGGAATCTCGAACCAGTTAGCTTTAAGAACTGGTGTAAAGTCAACCAAGCCAAGAGTTAGTGCGAAGAGGTAACCACCGATAATGGCAAAGAGGAATGGGATGATTCGTAGGAAGCCTTTTCCTTTTGTATTGATAAAGGCAGCAATCAAGAAAGTAACAACGGCTACAAGAGCATTTTTCCAATTCCCGTCAGCTACAAGACCAGCATTGGTAACAGCTGAACCTGCAAGTCCAAGACCGATAACGATGATCATAGGTCCGATGATGATTGGTGGCAAGAGTTTATCAATCCATTTTGTACCTGCAAAACGAACACCAGCAGCCACAAGGACATAGACTAAACCAGTCAAGATAACCCCTGTTTGAGCAGCAGATACATCACCACCCATTTCTTTCATAGCAAGCGACATTGCTGTGATAAAGGCAAATGAAGAACCTAGATAAACTGGAACTTTAAAACCAGTTGAAATCATGTAGATGAGTGTCCCGACACCTGAAGCAAAAAGGGCAACAGATACAGGCATTCCCAAAATCAAGGGTACCAAGATGGTCGCACCAAACATAGCGAAAACGTGTTGGAAACTAAGGAGAATTCCTTTGCCAGCCGAAGGACGTTGGTCAACGTCTAGTAACAAATCAACAGTTGATTCTTGTTTCATATAAACCTCACTTTTGGGCATCAAAAAAGAGCCCATTATTTTACAGCAATAGGCCCTCAGAGTAAGACTTCTTTAAAATTTAGACTTTAAAGAGTTTCAAATATTTCTGCGTCTTCGTCACCTCACGGGATGACATTAAAAACCTTTGCTTGTGATAGTATAGCAGAAATTACGAACTTTGTAAATATTTTTTTACTAAAAAATTTAAAGCGGGCGTTTGTTGGGCATGCCAGCCTTTCTTGGATATTTATTTGGCGTTTCTTTTTTCTTTTCTACCACTGTGATGTAGCGCGGATCTCCATTAGGTAGGTCGTAGCTGAGATTGTCTTCTACTTTACTAAAAAGGAGGTTGAGGGCATTCTTAGCTTCTAATAACTCCTCAGGCGCATTGCTGGCCTTGAGTGCCAATAGTTTCCCACCAACTTTAAGGTAGGGGATAGTCAATTCAGACAAGACCTGCATACGGGCAACCGCACGTGCTGTAACCATATCAAACTGAGCACGGAAGTTTTTGTCTTGTGCCAAGTCTTCGGCACGTCCATGGTAGAAATGAACACCGTCCAAATCCAGTTCTTGAGCCAAAAGTTGGAGGAAGTTGATGCGCTTGTTGAGAGAATCAATGATGGTCACATCTAACTGAGGATAGAGGATTTTCATTGGTAGACTAGGAAATCCTGCCCCAGCTCCAATATCAAGAAGTTTGATAGTTTCATTAGGAATCAAACCTTGAAGAATGGGTGCAATCGAATCGTAAAAATGTTTGAGATAAACTTCTTCCTTGTCCGTAATGGCTGTTAAATTAATCTTTTCATTCCACTCGATCAAGAGTTCAAAATAACGTTCAAATTGTTTTTTTTGCTGGTCCGAAAGTTGAAGATTCTGATCGGCAAGCAGGTTGTAAAATGTTTCTGGTTTCATAGTTATTTCCTTCTTTAGTATCATCTTATTTTACCACAATCATTAAAAATTTGATATACTGGTACTAATCTAAAAGCAGAAAGGACTTATATAATGACTTGGATTATTCTTGGAGTTTTAGCTCTTGTTGTTATTTTTGTGATTGTTAGCTATAACGGTTTGGTTAAGAATCGTATGCAAACAAAGGAGGCTTGGAGCCAAATTGATGTTCAGTTGAAACGTCGAAATGACCTCTTGCCAAACTTGATTGAAACTGTAAAAGGTTATGCCAAATATGAAGGTTCTACCCTTGAAAAGGTAGCAGAACTGCGTAACCAAGTGGCGGCAGCGACTTCACCAGCAGAAGCTATGAAAGCTAGTGATGCCCTCACTCGTCAGGTTTCAGGTATTTTTGCAGTTGCAGAAAGCTATCCAGATTTGAAAGCTAGTGCAAACTTTGTTAAATTGCAAGAGGAGTTGACAAACACAGAAAATAAAATTTCTTACTCTCGTCAACTCTACAACAGTGTTGTCAGCAACTACAATGTAAAATTAGAAACTTTCCCAAGCAATATTATCGCTGGAATGTTTGGATTTAAAGCAGCAGATTTCCTTCAAACACCAGAAGAGGAAAAGTCAGTTCCTAAAGTTGATTTTAGCGGTTTAGGTGACTAAGATGTTGTTTGATCAAATTGCAAGCAATAAACGAAGAACCTGGATTTTATTGCTGGTATTTTTCCTACTCTTAGCTCTTGTTGGCTATGCGGTTGGCTACCTCTTTATGCGGTCTGGGCTTGGTGGTTTGGTTATCGCACTGATTATCGGCTTTATCTATGCCTTGTCCATGATTTTTCAATCGACAGAGATTGTCATGTCCATGAATGGAGCGCGTGAGGTTGATGAGCAAATGGCACCAGACCTCTACCATGTAGTGGAAGATATGGCTATGGTGGCTCAGATTCCTATGCCCCGTGTTTTCATCATTGAGGATTCTTCTTTGAATGCCTTTGCGACAGGTTCTAACCCTCAAAATGCGGCGGTTGCTGCGACTTCAGGCCTTCTAGCTATCATGAATCGTGAGGAACTAGAAGCTGTTATGGGACATGAAGTCAGTCATATTCGTAACTACGATATCCGCATTTCAACTATTGCTGTCGCCCTTGCTAGTGCTATCACCATGCTTTCTAGTATGGCAGGTCGTATGATGTGGTGGGGTGGTGCAGGTCGCAGACGAAGTGACGATGATCGAGATGGAAACGGTCTTGAAATCATTATGCTAGTGGTTTCCCTACTAGCTATTGTGCTGGCTCCTCTCGCTGCAACCTTGGTGCAACTAGCTATTTCTCGTCAGAGGGAATTCCTAGCTGATGCTTCCAGTGTCGAGTTGACTCGTAATCCTCAAGGGATGATAAATGCTCTACGTAAGTTGGATAACAGTAAACCCATGAGTCGTCCTGTCGACGATGCCAGCAGTGCACTTTATATCAATGATCCTAAGAAAGGGGGAGGGTTCCAAAAACTCTTTTATACCCACCCGCCTATCTCAGAACGGATCGAACGTTTAAAACATATGTAAAAAGAATCCAGAGGTCGTCTCTGGATTTTTACTATGTTGAAAATTTATAAATCTTCTAAATTAACCACCTCCAGACCGTGTTCTGTTAAGCGATAGATGATTGAACAGACCTCTTTTAAGAAACGACGGTCATGCGAAACAGTGATGAGACCGCCCGGATAGGTTGCAAAGAGTTTTCTGATTTGGGGTTGAGAAGTGGGAGAAAAGTTTCGTGTGGGTTCATCCAGAAGGAGAAAGTTTGGTTTGCGCAAGACTAAATCCAAAAGCAGGAGTTTACCCTGCTGCCCGCCTGATAAGGAGCGGATTTGATGTTGCATTTCTGGATAACTGAAATTGAGACTGGCTAAGTGAGATTGGATTTTCTGTAGTTCCTCTTTTTCTCCAGTTTTGCTGAGGTAGGCTATTGGTGATAAATCCAATTGCAGTTTTTTATGGTAATCTTGTGGCATATAACCAAGCGAAATCTCTCTTTTATCATTCAGAAGTTGCTGTAACTTGGCTAAAAGAGTTGATTTTCCAATACCATTTGGGCCGATGATACCGATTTTTTCTTTCCCACGGACAGTTAGTTGTAGTTCCTGAGCCAAAACTCGGTAGCCAATGGACAATTTTTCTTTTTCCAGTTGTATTAAGACTTTAGAAGCCGGTAATGTTTGTATTTCTGAAAAGAAAAGTTGGATTTGTTCTTCTTCAAGTGGTTTTTGGGTTATGGACTGAGCTGCCCTTTCGTAGCGTTTTTCTTGAGAGAGAACATTTTTCATCTTTTTAGCTAATAGGCGTCCAGCAGTACTATCTTTGGTAGCTCGAAGTGCAGTTTCTACATTTTGCTTGACTCGCCGATGTTTTTCCATGGTTTTATCATAGGCTCTTTGGTCGTTAGCAGCTTGCTGGCTTTGTCTGGCAAAATTAGCCTTTCTTTGCTCACTATAGCGATCATAATCTAAATGCTCTACTAGCGTTTCTGCTTCTTTCCGGTGCTTAACCAGTCGCAAGTGGACAATAGTGTCTGCCGTTTGAGACAGAAAGTCTTCATCATGGGAAATGAAAATAACAGTTTGTCTAATCTTGCGAATCTGACCTTTTAGCCAATCAACTGTTTCAAGGTCTAGGTCATTTGAAGGTTCATCTAAAAATAGAATCGCAAAAGGTTTTGCTAACTCATGGATTAGTTGAACTTTCAAAGCTTCGCCACCTGATAGACTGCCAATTTCTTGGTCGCTAGCAAAACGGTCGCTATCAAAGTGCAACTCCTCAGCCAAACGATAGAGGACACTGTAATCTAAATCAATAGTATCTAAAAAGAAGTAGTCGTGTAAAGTTTTCTTTTTCAGGTCCTCTGGGACTTTTTGAGGAATGTAGGCCAGTGACTGATAGTCAGATTGAATGTCTCCCCTAATAGTGAAATCAGGCAAAGCTTTCCCCATTAAAGTTTTAAGCAAGGTCGATTTGCCATTTCCTTCTTCACCAATAATAGCAACCTTTTCCCCATCTTGGATGGTCATGTTTAAGTCTGAGACAAGGTCTCGTAAATCTTTGTTTTGAGTGATGGTCAGGTGATTGATTTTTATCATATGATTGCCCTTTCTAGAATGTCCATAGTGCATAACAAAAAGCTCTACTTTATCTAGTAGAGCCCAAAGTTTATGTCAAAAAAACTCTATTAATACTCTTCGAAAATCTCTTCAAACCACGTCAGCGTCGCTTTACCGTATATATTTGACTGACTTCGTCAGTCTTATCTACAACCTCAAAACAGTGTTTTGAGCAACCTGCGGCTAGCTTCCTAGTTTGCTTTTTGATTTTCATTGAGTATAAAATGCTAGAAAAAGAGCATAAAAGAGCACACAAAAAGAGACAAAAACAAGATCTACTAAATAAAGGTTATTTATTTGATAGACTTAGTTGTTCATGTCTCCCTTACCTCCTAGTATTAGTACCTCTATCCTATACCTTTCAGGTTATTTTGTCAACAGAAAACTGACAATTCTAATCTCTAAAATCCGAAAACAGGTCCATAAAGAGTTAGTACGTGTTTGACATGCTCGTAATGGAATTTGTCGTAGTTGCGCCAAGCGGTACGTGCTTGATCGTTTAATTTTAGGCTACCGAGACCTATCAGAAGACTGGTACGTTGGTAAAATTTCTCAAGATCGATTAAGATACTGTTGTCCAACTTTTCCGCTTTTTTGAGCTCTTGCAGAGTAGAATTTAGCAGCTCTTGTAGTCGAATATCATCTGCCGTACCCTGTTTGCAGCTTTGGAAACTTTTATTTAACTCGGATAGGAGTTGGGTTGCATTAGTAATGAGTTCTTTGTCTTCCATGTGAGCATCCTCCTTGCTCTGATGTATTATTGCCTATAGTATAGCACTAAAAAATAAAAATGTCATAGTAAATATGTTAAAAACTGAATTTTAATTATAAAGTTTGCTGTGCTGATTTGTAGCCTTTTCATGGTATAATCAAGAGAGTAAATCTTTATGGAGGAAGTATGAAATTAAATATTCAAGAAATTCGTAAGCAGTCTGAAGGCTTGCATTTTGAACAAACGTTAGACCTAGCCGCCGACCTGCGTGCACGTAATCAAGAAATTTTAGATGTAAAAGATATCCTTGCAGTTGGGAAAGTACAGTACGAAGACCGTATGTATTTCTTAGATTATCAACTATCTTATACCATTGTTCTTGCTTCAAGTCGTAGTATGGAGCCAGTTGAGTTAGCTGAATCTTATCCAGTCACAGAAGTTTTCATGGAAGGCGCAACCAACCAGCTAGATCAAGAAGTTCTAAATGATGATTTGGTCCTACCTATCGAAAATGGAGAACTTGACCTTGCTGAGAGCGTATCAGACAATATCCTACTAAACATTCCTATCAAGGTCTTGACGGCTGAAGAAGAGGCTGGTCAAGGATTTGTGTCAGGAAATGACTGGCAAATCATGACAGAGGAAGAATACCAAGCCCAACAAGCGGTTAAGAAAGAAGAAAACAGTCCTTTTGCTGGCCTACAAGGACTATTTGATGGAGACGAATAATGGTCTTGTCAAAAAAACGCGCACGAAAGGTGCTAGAAGAAATCATTGCTCTGTTTCCAGATGCCAAGCCCAGTCTTGATTTTACCAATCATTTTGAACTCTTGGTTGCGGTCATGTTGTCAGCTCAGACAACGGATGCAGCGGTAAATAAGGCCACACCGGGTCTCTTTGCTGCCTTTCCAACGCCACAAGCCATGTCTGTTGCGACAGAGGGTGAGATTGCTTCACACATTTCTCGCCTGGGATTGTATCGAAATAAGGCTAAATTCCTTAAAAAATGTGCCCAACAGTTACTAGATGATTTTGATGGTCAAGTCCCTCAGACACGTGAGGAATTGGAGAGTTTGGCAGGTGTTGGTCGCAAGACAGCCAATGTTGTCATGAGTGTGGGCTTTGGGATTCCAGCTTTTGCAGTGGATACTCATGTGGAGCGTATTTGCAAACACCACGATATCGTCAAAAAGTCAGCGACACCACTTGAGGTGGAAAAGCGGGTCATGGATATCTTACCACCTGAGCAGTGGTTAGCAGCCCATCAGGCCATGATTTATTTTGGAAGAGCCATTTGTCATCCTAAAAATCCAGAGTGTGACCAGTACCCACAGTTATATGATTTTAGCAATTTATAAGATGGGGTTTCAAAAGTTTTTGCTTGATTTTAAGCATGCTTTGTGCTATAGTATTTGATAACTAAATATTCCTTTAAACCTGTCCCGTGAGGCAGGCAAGGAGAACGATTAAGTAGTAAGGTGAAGTCTATACTGTTTCCAGTAGGGCTCGCTTGGCTATACATTTCAAGTCTCCTTGTTTAAGGAGACTTTTCTTTTTGGAGGTTTATCATGAAGGCAAAAGAAGTTGTAGACGAATTGACCGTCAAACGAGCGATTACGCGTATTACTTATGAGATTATCGAACGCAACAAAGATTTGAATAAAATCGTCTTGGCTGGTATTAAAACTCGCGGTGTCTTTATCGCCCACCGAATCCAAGAACGTTTGGAACAGCTAGAAAATCTTTCAGTTCCTGTTGTAGAATTGGATACCAAACCTTTCCGTGATGATGTTAAAAGTGGTGAAGATACTTCTTTGGTTTCTGTCGATGTGACAGACCGCGAAGTTATCTTGGTGGATGATGTGCTCTATACAGGTCGTACCATCCGTGCTGCTATTGATAATATTGTCGGTCATGGCCGTCCTGCGCGCGTGAGTTTAGCTGTTCTAGTCGATCGTGGACATAGAGAATTGCCAATCCGTCCAGATTACGTTGGAAAGAATATCCCAACTAGTCGTTCTGAAGAAATCATCGTAGAGATGGCAGAACTTGATGGCCAAGACAGAGTTCTGATTACTGAAGAAGCTTAGAGAGCTAAAGGAGTAGCCATGTCAGAAAATCAACAAGCATTGAACCATGTGGTGTCCATGGAAGACCTCACTGTTGATCAAGTCATGAAATTGATCAAGCGAGGAATAGAGTTTAAAAACGGAGCCCAGCTTCCTTATGAAGACCATCCGATTGTTTCCAATCTTTTCTTTGAGGATTCTACACGGACACATAAGTCCTTTGAAGTGGCAGAGATTAAACTGGGGCTGGAACGACTTGACTTTGATGTGAAGACCAGCTCGGTAAATAAGGGTGAGACACTTTATGATACTATCTTGACTCTGTCTGCTCTAGGAGTGGATGCCTGTGTGATTCGCCACCCAGAGGTCGACTACTACAGAGAGTTGATTGCGAGTCCGACGATTACGACTTCCATTATCAATGGTGGAGATGGTTCGGGTCAACATCCTAGCCAGAGCTTGCTTGATTTGATGACTATTTATGAGGAATTTGGTCACTTTGAGGGGCTCAAGGTAGCTATTGCAGGCGACTTGGACCACTCACGTGTTGCCAAATCCAATATGCAGATTTTGAAACGCTTGGGAGCTGAACTGTTCTTTGCAGGACCTGAGGAATGGAGAAGTCAAGAATTTGCAGATTATGGAAAGTTTGTAACTATTGATGAAATCATTGATCAGGTGGATGTCATGATGTTTCTCCGTGTGCAACATGAACGCCATGATAGTGGTGCAGTCTTTTCAAAAGAAGACTACCATGCCCAACATGGCTTGACACAAGAACGTTACGATCGCTTGAAAGAAACAGCAATCCTCATGCACCCAGCTCCAGTCAATCGTGATGTAGAAATCGCAGACCATTTGGTTGAAGCACCAAAATCACGGATTGTCCAACAAATGACCAATGGTGTCTTTGTTCGCATGGCAATCTTAGAATCCGTACTGGCGAGTAGAAACGCCAACTAAAACACAAGACGTTAAAAGACGCCAGTGAGCGTCCACGAGAGGTGAGAATATGACAAAAAGACTTCTAGTATTAGAAGATGGCACAGTTTTTGAAGGCAAGGCCTTCGGAGCAGATATTGATGTAACAGGCGAAATCGTCTTTAATACAGGGATGACCGGCTACCAAGAATCCATTACAGACCAGTCTTATAATGGACAAATCTTGACCTTTACCTATCCTTTGGTGGGAAATTATGGAATCAACCGTGATGATTACGAATCCATTATTCCAACTTGTAAGGGAGTCGTTGTTTTTGAAGAAGCGCGTCGAGCAAGCAACTGGCGCAACCAAATGACCTTGGATGAATTCTTGAAAGCTAAGAAAATTCCAGGTATTTCAGGAATTGATACGCGTGCCCTTACCAAGATTATCCGTAAGCATGGTACTATGCGTGCAACCTTGACCCATGTTGGGGACAGCATGGACCATGTGACTGACCAACTCCAAGCAACAGTCTTACCGACAGATAATATCAAGCAGGTTTCTACTAAAACTTCATATCCAGCTCCAGGAGTAGGTTTGAGCGTGGTGCTAGTGGACTTTGGTCTCAAGCACTCAATTCTACGTGAACTTTCTAAACGCAACTGTAACGTGACGGTTGTTCCGTATTCAACAACTGCGGAAGAAATTCTCCATCTCAATCCTGACGGAGTTATGTTGTCAAATGGTCCAGGTAACCCAGAAGACGTTCCACAAGCACTCGACATGATTCGTGGTGTACAAGGAAAAATTCCAATTTTTGGTATTTGTATGGGGCACCAACTCTTTGCTATGGCAAACGGGGCTAAGACTTACAAGATGAAGTTTGGTCACCGTGGCTTTAACCATGCGGTACGTGAAATTGCTACAGGACGTGTGGATTTTACAAGTCAAAACCATGGTTATGCAGTTAGCCGTGAGGATTTGCCAGAGCACTTGATCATTACCCATGAAGAAATCAATGACAAGTCAGTTGAAGGTGTACGTCACAGATACCAACCTGCTTTCTCTGTTCAATATCATCCAGATGCAGCCCCTGGTCCACACGACGCTAGCTACCTATTTGATGAGTTTATCGAGATGATGGAAGCTTTTAAACAATCAAACTAAGAACGAGTAAAAGCTCGTCGGAGAATTTATTTAATGGCAACCTGAGAGTTGCCGAATAGAAAGGAGAAGGGTGGTCCGTATTTGCTGAACTGAATACGGGCTACGGACGGTGCTAAAAAGATAGTTATTCCTAGAACTGATAGTTCTTCGTCATAACTCCTATTTTAGCTTTGTCCGCTTGACGCCCTTAATATCTTATATATGCCTAAACGTACTGATATTCAAAAAATTATGGTGATTGGTTCTGGTCCGATTATTATTGGTCAGGCTGCAGAGTTTGACTACGCTGGGACCCAGGCTTGCTTGTCGTTGAAAGAGGAAGGTTATGAGGTTGTCTTGGTTAACTCAAACCCTGCAACCATCATGACGGATAAGGAAATTGCTGATAAGGTTTATATTGAACCGATTACACTTGAGTTTGTGACGCGTATTCTTCGTAAGGAACGTCCAGATGCCTTGCTGCCAACACTCGGTGGTCAGACAGGGCTCAATATGGCCATGGAATTGTCTAAAAATGGCATCCTAGATGAGCTTGGTGTTGAACTTCTGGGTACTAAATTATCTGCCATTGACCAAGCGGAGGACCGTGACCTCTTTAAACAGTTGATGGAAGAATTGGAACAACCCATTCCAGAATCTGAAATTGTAAACACTGTTGAAGAAGCTGTTGCCTTTGCAGCAACAATTGGCTACCCAGTCATCGTTCGTCCAGCCTTTACACTTGGTGGTACTGGTGGTGGAATGTGTGCTAATGAGGAAGAATTGCGTGAAATCGCTGAAAATGGATTGAAATTGTCACCTGTGACCCAATGTTTGATTGAACGTTCGATTGCAGGTTTCAAGGAAATCGAATACGAAGTGATGCGTGACTCAGCTGACAATGCTTTGGTTGTTTGTAACATGGAAAACTTTGACCCAGTTGGGATTCATACAGGAGATTCCATTGTATTTGCCCCTGCGCAAACCATGTCAGACTATGAAAACCAAATGCTTCGTGACGCAAGCTTGAGCATTATTCGTGCCCTTAAGATTGAAGGGGGATGTAACGTTCAGCTGGCCCTTGACCCACACAGTTTTAAGTACTATGTCATCGAAGTAAACCCTCGTGTATCGCGTTCGTCAGCCCTTGCTTCTAAGGCGACAGGTTACCCAATTGCTAAGTTGGCTGCCAAGATTGCAGTTGGTTTGACTTTGGATGAGGTCATCAACCCAGTTACGGGTTCAACCTATGCCATGTTTGAACCAGCTCTTGACTACGTTGTTGCCAAGATTCCTCGTTTCCCATTTGACAAGTTTGAAAAGGGTGAGCGCCGTCTTGGTACCCAGATGAAGGCGACTGGAGAAGTCATGGCGATTGGTCGTAACATCGAGGAATCTCTTCTTAAGGCTTGTCGCTCCCTTGAAATTGGGGTACATCACAATGAAATGCCTGAACTTGCAGCAGTTTCTGATGATTCCTTGATTGAAAAAGTAGTCAAAGCCCAGGATGACCGTCTCTTCTACGTATCAGAAGCCATTCGTCGCGGCTACACACCAGAAGAAATTGCAGAGCTTACAAAAATCGATATCTTTTATCTGGATAAACTCTTGCATATCTTTGAAATTGAACAGGAGTTGGGAGCTCATCCACAAGATCTAGATGTTTTGAAAACGGCTAAACTAAATGGATTTTCAGACCGTAAGATTGCTGAACTCTGGAAAACGACTGCTGATCAAGTTCGTCAACTTCGCTTGGAAAACAAGATTGTCCCAGTTTACAAGATGGTCGATACTTGTGCGGCAGAATTTGACTCTGAAACACCATACTTCTATTCAACCTATGGTTGGGAAAACGAGTCTATCAAGTCTGATAAGGAATCCGTTCTAGTCCTAGGTTCAGGTCCAATCCGTATTGGTCAAGGGGTAGAGTTTGACTACGCAACCGTTCACTCTGTTAAGGCAATTCAGGCTGCTGGCTACGAAGCCATCATTATGAACTCAAACCCGGAGACAGTTTCAACAGACTTCTCTGTATCTGATAAACTCTACTTTGAACCATTGACTTTCGAAGATGTTATGAATGTCATCGACTTGGAGCAACCAAAGGGCGTTATCGTTCAGTTCGGTGGTCAAACAGCCATTAACCTTGCGGAGCCATTGGCAAAAGCAGGTGTTACTATCCTTGGTACGCAAGTTACTGACTTGGACCGCGCGGAAGACCGTGACCTCTTTGAGCAAGCCCTTAAAGACCTGGATATTCCACAGCCACCAGGACAGACAGCAACCAATGAAGAAGAAGCAGTGCTTGCAGCTCGCAAGATTGGTTTTCCAGTCCTCGTTCGCCCATCTTATGTCTTGGGTGGACGTGCCATGGAAATCGTTGAAAACGAAGAAGACCTTCGTTCTTACATGCGTACAGCGGTTAAGGCTAGTCCAGACCATCCAGTTCTTGTTGACTCATACATCGTTGGGCAAGAGTGCGAAGTTGATGCCATTTCAGATGGTAAAAATGTACTCATTCCCGGTATCATGGAGCATATTGAACGTGCTGGTGTCCACTCAGGTGACTCAATGGCCGTTTACCCACCACAAACCTTGTCGCAAAAGGTGCAAGAAACAATCGCAGACTATACTAAACGCCTAGCAATCGGTCTTAACTGCCTTGGAATGATGAACATCCAGTTTGTTATCAAGGATGAAAAAGTCTACGTTATTGAGGTCAATCCACGTGCCAGCCGTACGGTGCCATTCCTTTCTAAGGTGACCAATATTCCTATGGCTCAAGTAGCGACCAAGCTCATTCTTGGTCAAAACCTTGAAGAACTTGGCTACCAGGATGGACTTTACCCTGAAAGCACTCGCGTTCATATCAAGGCACCTGTCTTCTCCTTTACGAAACTAGCTAAGGTAGATAGTCTACTCGGTCCTGAAATGAAGTCAACAGGGGAAGTTATGGGTTCTGATACGACTTTGGAAAAAGCTCTCTATAAGGCCTTTGAAGCTTCTTACTTACACTTGCCAACTTTTGGTAACGTTGTATTTACCATCGCTGATGATGCCAAAGAAGAAGCCTTGGACTTGGCTCGTCGTTTCCAAAATATTGGCTATGGAATCCTCGCGACAGAAGGGACAGTAGCCTTCTTTGCCAGTAATGGACTGCAAGCCCAACCTGTTGGTAAGATTGGTGATGACGATAAGGATATTCCAAGCTTTGTTCGTAAAGGAAGAATCCAAGCTATCATTAACACAGTAGGAACCAAACGAACTGCAGACGAAGATGGTGAGCAGATTCGCCGTTCAGCTATTGAACACGGAGTGCCCCTCTTCACAGCCCTAGATACAGCTAACGCTATGCTCAAAGTATTGGAAAGCCGTAGTTTTGTCACAGAAGCAATCTAGTTGAGAAAAATTTTTCACAGTTTTAAAGCCAGCGTTTTCTGACGCTGGCTTTTGAAATACTGGTGTTGCTTATTTCAACTATTATGCTTTACTGAAGAATCATTCCAAGATGTGATATAACAAGAATAAATTGGAAATAGGCAACTATTTTTAACATTTCTTTCAAAAACTCCATTAATAAAATAGGTAAAGACAAGATTAGAAAGTGAATATTCCGATGTCTTCTTACAAAAAGTTCTCTCTTTCTGAAATCAACCAATCTATTGAAACTCCGAATAACAATCATTTTTGCAAAATCTAAAAGTATTTTTGGGGACTGGAGTTCTTGTAGCAGTTGGTTATATGGATTCTGGAAACTGGATTACCAGTGTTGTTGGTGGTGCTTCCTACAAGCATAGTCTCTTATTTGTTATTTTGATTTCATCCATTATCTCCATGCAGTTATAACAGATGGCTGGAAAGCTCGGTATCGTGACTAGGATGGATTTAGCGCAGGCAATCGCACATCATGCTCCCAAATGGTTCCGCTATAGTCTATGGATGATTTTAGAATTAGCTTTTATGGCGACAGACTTGGCTGAGGTTTTTGGTTCAGCGATTTCCTTAAATCTTTTGTTTAAAATACCGATAAAGATCGCTATCCTACTAACCGTTTTAGATGTATTTTTTTGCTTTTGTTGATGAAATTTGGCTTTAAGAAGATTGAAGCTATTGTTACAACCCTTATCTTAACCATATTAGGCATCTTTTCTTATCTGATAGCTTTATCCAATCCGAGTATGCAGGGGATCTTTGGTGGTTATTTGCCGACTTCGACTTTATTTGAAAGTACTCTGCCGGGAAATGAGAGTCAATTGACTTTGGCTTTAGGGATTGTAGGAGCGACAGTCATGCCCCATAATCTCTATCTTCATTCATCCTTATCGCAAACAAGGAAAATTAAACATAAGGATAAAAAGGATGTTCGAAAAGCTGTTCGTTTTATGACCTGGGACTCAAATCTTCACTTGCCCCTAGCCTTTGTTGGCAATTCCTTACTTCTCATTTTAGGAGCATCGCTCTTTTTTGCTCATGCGTCTGAAATTTCAGCTTTTCTCAAATGTACAATGCTTTACAGGATTCGACAATAGCAGGAGCGATAGCCAGCTCAACTCTGTCAACTTTATTTTCTCTGACCCTCTTAGCAAGTGGTCAAAATTCTACTATTACAGGCACCTTGACTGGATAGATTGTTATGGAAGGTTTCTTGCATCTGAAATTACCTCAGTGGATCATTCGTATTGGTACAAGGATTTTTTTCTTGCTTCCTGTGATTATAGTTGGACATAAAGAAAGAACCTTGGATTAGTTATTGGTCTATTCACAGGTCTTTCTTTCAATCGCTCTTCCATTCTCAATTTTTCACTTAATTTATCTGACTTCTAAGAAGTCAGTGATGGGAGAATTTACCAATGCTAAGTGGAACACAATTCTAGGCTACGTAGTTTCAATCATCTTGACCATTCTCAATATCAAGCTTCTTTTCGATATTTTTTAACCCCGTTTGAAATCAATTATAGTGTCAGCGTGATGGTTGACAAATAGAAAGTAGTAGTGATTGGTTCATAAAAAGAAGAAAAAAAGAACAGTCGAAACTGTTCTTTTTATCATTATTTGAGACCGTATTTTTTGTTGAAACGATCCACGCGTCCATCTGCTTGAGTGAACTTTTGACGTCCAGTGTAGAATGGGTGTGAGTCTGATGAAATTTCCACACGGATCAATGGGTAAGTTTCGCCTTCGAACTCAACTGTTTCGTTAGAGCGTTTTGTTGAACCGCTAAGGAATTGGTAACCAGTAGTTGTGTCCATGAATACAACTGGGCGATATTCTGGATGGATATCTTTTTTCATTTTGCAATATTTCCTTTCTGCCATGGTCTCTTTGCGAGCCATAGATTGTTACCATACTAGTCTATCAGATTCTGAAAAGTTTGGCAAGTATTTTATTAGTTTTTAAGTAAGTTTTTTAACTTTTGGTAGATGATTTCGTTTTCTTCTAGACTATAGGAATTAGCACCGCTTGCTAGAGGGTGGCCTCCACCATCATGTTCCTTGGCGATTTCATTGATAGGATGGATTTTACTGCGTAAGCGGACACGGTAGTGGCCATCAGCCTGCTCCACAAAAATTCCCCAGAGACTTACACTGTCAATGCGTCCAGGAGCTCCCACAATAGCCGCAGTTTCAGCATCAGTGACATTGAATTGTTTCAAGATTTCCTGACTCAGGACAACGCGAGCTGCACCATTTTCATCCACTTCCAGATGGTCGTAGATGTAGCCTTGAAGTTTAGCAATTTTGTAGCTCATAGTATCCATTTTACGAGTGAGAGCCGCAAAGTCAAAGTTTTGTTCTCTCAGATAGGCAGCTAGGCGGAGGGTGCGTGCAGTCGTAGAAGGGTAGAGGAAGCGACCTGTATCACCAATAATTCCTGTAAAGAGCAATTCAGCAGCTCGATCTGACAAGGCCAGTTGGGTTGTTTGGGCAAATAGGGTAATCATCTCGCTAGCGCTACTTGAACTAGTATCCACCCAAGACAGGTCACCGTATATATCATCATTTGGATGGTGGTCAATTTTAATGAGAAAGTCACCTTGACTATAGCGCTTATCATCGATACGAGCAGTATTAGCCGTATCACAGACGATGACAAGGGCACCTTGGTAGGCACTATCTTCAATGAGATCCATCTCAGCAATCCAAGTAAGTGTGGGCTCATCAAAACCAACAGCTGTGATGGTTTTTTCTGGGAAATGATGTTTGAGAAGAGCTTTCAATCCCACTTGACTTCCCAAGGCATCAGGGTCTGGTTTCATATGACGATGAATGATAATCGTGTCGTATTCTTTGATTTTTTCTAAAATTTGATGGCAAATGTCCATAAATAACCTCAATTCTTTCTCATTTCATTGTAGCACAAGAATTTTTATTTTTAAAATGAAAAAGATGTGATATAATGGAGAAAGATAAATTGAGGAGGATGATATGGCATTAGCAAAAATTGTATTTGCCAGTATGACCGGTAATACCGAAGAAATTGCAGATATTGTAGCAGACAAATTACGTGACTTGGGCTTGGATGTCGATGTTGATGAATGTACAACTGTTGACGCTTCAGACTTCTTGGAAGCAGACATCGCTATCGTTGCGACCTATACATATGGTGATGGAGAATTGCCAGATGAGATGATGGACTTCTACGAAGACCTTGCAGATCTCAACTTGAATGGTAAAATCTACGGAGTGGTCGGTTCAGGAGATACCTTCTATGATGAATTCTGTAAGGCTGTTGATGACTTTGACCGCGTTTTTGTAGCGACTGGAGCAGAAAAAGGTTCAGAGTGTGTCAAAGTTGATCTCTCTGCTGAGGAAGAAGACATTGAACGCTTGGAACAATTCGCAGAAGAATTGGCTGCTAAAGTAGGATAAGCATAAAAGTGCGCTGATGTAATCAATCAGTGCATTTTTTTTATAGAGAGTTGGGATTTTACTAGCCTATTTGGTGGCTTTTTGATACAATAATTCAAATAAAGGAGGAGACTGTATGGATTTAGATATTATTCGTCAAGAAATTGATCAAATAGATGACCAAATTGTCAAATTGTTAGAAGAACGAATGCATTTGGTTGAGGGGGTAGTTGCTTATAAGAAGGCTTCAGGGAAACCGATTTTAGATACCAAGAGAGAAGAAGTTATTTTTGAAAAGGTTAGAAATCGTGTAGAAGACAAGCGCTATCAGGAGACTATTGTCGCAACATTTTCGGACATACTCAAACGTTCGCGTGATTATCAGGATCAAAACATCAAATGAAAAAAGAACCATTTTATCCGCTAGGGATTTTTCTAGCTGCCATGTTGGGCGGACTGATTCGCTACCTAGTTTCTACTTGGTTACCAGCCAGTCCAGATTTCCCTTGGGGCACCCTTCTTGTTAACTATCTGGGTATTTTCTGCTTGGTTTATCTTGTCAAGGGTTATTTGGTCTATAAAGGGACTAGTAAGGGATTAGTTTTAGCACTGGGTACAGGTTTTTGCGGAGGTTTAACAACCTTTTCTAGTCTCATGCTTGATGCTGTGAAACTGCTGGATACAGGGCGTTATCTTAGTTTAGTCCTATATTTGCTTTTGAGCATCGGTGGAGGACTGCTTTTAGCTTACTATTTAGGGAGGAAGAAATGGTAATCGTCTATCTTGCAATTGCTTGTGGTTTCGGAGCTTTAGTGCGCTATTTCTTTTCCCGCTATAATCAAGCATCTAAATTACCCCTCGGAACGCTCATAGCCAATCTTCTAGGTTGTTTTTTGATTGGATTATTCTACAATCATGTGGAGTCTAAGGAAGTCTATGCTATTTTAGCGACGGGTTTTTGTGGAGGTTTAACAACCTTCTCTACCTTGAATGACGAACTCCAAAGACTGTTAAGTGATAAGAAGGTATTTTATAGCTACCTAGCCTTAACCTACCTAGGTGGTTTGGTTGCGATTTTTTTAGGAATTCTGCTATAAATTTCTTTACTTTTTTGTGGAAATTTGGTAAACTGTATCTTGTGTGTAATGGACGCACAAAAATACAGTTTATCCGCTGAGGAAGATTCCTCAAGATTGACAAAGATAGGAGAATAAAATGAATCCATTAATCCAAAGCTTGACTGAAGGTCAACTTCGTACAGATATCCCATCATTCCGTCCTGGTGACACTGTTCGTGTACACGCGAAAGTTGTCGAAGGTAACCGTGAACGTATCCAGATTTTTGAAGGTGTTGTTATCGCACGTAAAGGTGCTGGCATCTCAGAAAACTACACAGTTCGTAAAATCTCTAATGGTGTAGGTGTTGAGCGTATCTTCCCAATCCACACTCCACGTGTTGAAAAAATCGAAGTTGTTCGTTACGGTAAAGTACGTCGTGCGAAATTGTACTACTTGCGTGCTCTTCAAGGTAAAGCAGCTCGTATCAAAGAAATCCGTCGTTAATTCGACTAAAAAACTCTGCTTCTTCAGCAGAGTTTTTATCTAGCTCCCTTAGTTCAATGGATATAACAACTCCCTCCTAAGGAGTAGTTGCTGGTTCGATTCCGGCAGGGGGCATTTTTAGAAATGTAAAGAAAGATAAAGAAAATTCAAAATGTTTATTTGAAGGCAATTATCACAAGTTCATTTTTTAAAAATAATTTAGTATTTTTTGTCTTTTTTGACCAAATTTTGAGCAAAAGTTATATTTTGATCAATGAGTACAGATAAAGTGGATCAGCAAAGTAACTTTGACATCTATTAGTTAAAAAATAAGGACTTCCTTTGTTAGAATGTCCTTATTTTTATTATGGAATTGGACAAATGAGGTTAAGGTTCAGCTCTATGAACTTAGAAAGCAAGTACAAAGCTTTAAACAGCTTTCAAAAAGATTGGGTGTGGATTTTTCGGGCTAAGGTATGTGATAAAATGAATTGATTGTTATGAAATAGAGAGCCTAAAAAATGGGGAAAATCGTTATTATTCCCCTGAATTTGATATGTTGTAAAAGACTATTTGTGGTCTGTTAAATATATTAATAACAAAATTTAAACATGATAGTCTAATATCTAATCCATTTAAAGTGAATAAGTTTATCAATCGTTTGAGTAAGAAAATCTCAAAAGAAGAAGGGGTAGGTTTTCAAAAATAACCTATCTAGTCATTTCTTATATATAATTTGTATCTTTTGTTTTGTTAATTTGTATTTAAAATTTAATCATGTTACAATTGAAATTGAAATCGAATAGAAAAGGAAAATGCAAACGTGGGCACACTTTTAGCAACAAGATTAAAAAATAGACGAAAAGAATTAAAAATGTCTCAGCGAGAATTGGCTGAGGGGATATGTAAACAGGGACAGATTAGTCGATTAGAGAATGGAGAATTTACTCCAGGAGCAGACTTTTTATATGCTCTGTCTAAGAAGTTAAAAGTTAGTATAGATTATTTTTTTAATGAGCAAATTGAAGAGGAGATTGTCGAGCTATCAGAGTTTAAGAAGTTAGCTCAGACATTTATCACAAATCGAAATTATGAGTCTTTGAAATATATATATGAACTAGAGAGTGTAAAAGTACATCGCTTGTCTCTAGTAGATAAGTTTTATATGGAGTGGATAAAATCTCTTATAGATTTTTATTTCTATGGGCAAAAAGAGGAGGCTGTGGCAAGATTGGAGAAGGTACTGTCTCAGTTAAATGTAACTGACTTGACCTACCTTCAAGTTTCAAATACTCTATTCAATTTTTATTATGATATTAAAGATTTAGAGAGTTTTAATGAAATTCGAGAAAAGTTAGAGTATCAAGTAAATCAACTCAATTTAAAAACAATCGAAGAATTAAACCTTTCTATTAAATTTAATTATAATGTTTGTCGCTATCTATGGTTGCATAATAATACTGAAGAGGCTATTACTAAAATCACAGATACGATAAAGCAATGTAAGACGTATAGAACAACATATCTTTTGGCTGATTTGTATGTATTGATGGGAAATGTCAGTAAGAATTTTTCTTCTAAAGTTGTAGTAAAAGAGTACTTTGAAACGGCTTATTTCCTATATAAGCTTGAGGGAAATATGTCAATGGCTCTTAAAATCGAGCATTACATTGCAGATATAACAGAATAGTAAAGACGATGTTCAATTAAGCATCGTTTTTTTAATCCAAAATAATACAAATATGTATTTAATAAAAATAAATAAAAATATTATCAAAATTCTTGACAGTATTATATTGAAGTGCTAAAATGAGTGCAAGAAAATATTAGGCTTTTTGTCCATAAAACATCTACAGAAACTTACTATAGACTGAGTGAATGTAAAGAGACTTCAGCCTTTGAAGAATTGAGAGGTAAAATTAATGAATGAATTAGAAGTTAGATTTGAACTCAACGATGAGAGAGATTATAATAATGCTATTTCATATTTAGAAAAATCTTATAAATTTAAGAGTGAAAATAAGCAAGTTGATGAATATTTTAAAATAAAAGGAAGAGAATTTGAAAATGATGAGGTAGGTAGCTTTATCTACAGAATTCGTCAAGAAGATGATAATAGAGCAAGTATTTTCACAAGAAAAGATACGATAAAACAAGGAATGTGGAGTGAAAGTGAAATAGAGTTAGAATCTGAAAAATTAGAATTTGTAAGAAATATCTTGCAAGATGGTTTTTCAAATATTTTCACAATAAGTAAATATAGAAAGACTTATCATGACGCATTAGAAAATAAAACGATTAATTTAGATAAGATTGATGGTCTTGGATTTTATCTTGAAATAGAGATTTTAGGAGATTTTTCAAAAGAAGATTATAATAATTTTTATGAGAAAATGTGCGGAGAGTTCTCGTTTTTAAATTCAAAAATAGAAACAAAGGGTTATGTCCAATTAATGAGAGAAAAAAATGGACGTAATTGAAATTATCAAATAGTCTTGTTGGGATTGTTTACTCAATTGCTGGATTTGGAAGTTTGATAACAGTAACCTTTCTGTCTACTTTTTGAATAAGAAGGATGCCTTTATATTGATGAATATATCAATATAAAGGCATCCCACTTGTCATTATGGCGAGTGGAATAGTAGAAAATTGGATATTTTTTGGAATTTGTTATTCAATTTTGAGCGGATTAATTACAATAGCTTCTGTTTCGATTACAACAATACAGCAGCAAGAAAGTACTGTGTATAATATTGGAAAGATACTTTCTAGTTCTTTTGTAATAGCTACCATTTTTGCTCCTTTTGGAGGGATACTGGCTGCTTATTTTAATTGGCTTTTAAACCCGAGATTAAGTCTAGTTATTTTGGGATTACTAAGTAGTTTATTGGTTATTCTTATAAAGAGTTATGAAAAAAAGCTAACTAAGAAAAGAACTGCAATATTTATAAAGGAAGATTAGTGGATTAATTATCATTAGAAAAAATAATATTAATTCGTAGTAAAATAAAAAATTGAAAAGGGTTTTACATAATGTACTACCTAATTCATATTTAATAATTATTGAGGGGATAGAACTAGAAACCAAAAATACTGAATTTTAAACTGCCCCCAAAAGTAAGATTTTTCTGTCTAACTTTTGGGGGCAGTACATTATCTCTAACTTCTGGAGTACTTTTTCTATATTCAAATTATTTTACAGTACCCATGTACGGATGGCATGGGCAACGCCAGATTCATCATTAGGTTTAGTGATGTATTTGGCGATTTTTTTGATTTCTGGATTTCCATTTTCCATGACAACGGGGTTACCAACGACTTCCAGCATGGCACGGTCGTTTTCTTCGTCACCGATAGCCATGGTTTCATCTTTGGTCAATCCGAGTTTTTCAGCTAGATGAGTGATGGCTGAACCTTTGTCCACATTCTTTTTAAGGAGTTCGAGGTAGAAAGGAGCGGATTTGTTGATAGAGTAGCGCTCATAAAATTCTGCTGGGATTTTTTCAATGGCAGCATCAAGAATCTTAGGCTCATCGATGAACATACACTTGACGATTTCCTTGTCAGCCATTTCTTCAGGTGTGCGGTAGAAGATGGGCATGCTGACGAGGGTTGATTCGTGCACAGTGTATTTTCCGATATTGCGATTGGCTGTGTAGATGCCGTCCTTGGTAATAGCGTGCATGTGGACACCGAGCTTACGACTGAGAAATTCCATATCCAGATAATCCTCATAAGTCAAGGATTCGCTGATAATCTCATGTCCTGTAGCAGTTTCTTGGACAAGGGCACCGTTGAAGGTCACAACATAGTCACCCTCGTCTCTCAACTGCAAGTCATCCAGAAGTTTGGCAACACCTGCGATAGGGCGGCCAGTTGCAATCACGACTTTGACACCGGCTTGTTTGGCATCCTGGATGGCAGAAAAGACTTCAGGAGTAATCTCCTTTTGGCTATTGACTAGGGTTCCGTCTATATCAACGGCAATTAGTTTAATACTCATAAATTTCCTCTTCTAGTTTTTATTTGGGGTAAAATGATCGTTCTCAATCAAGTGTAAAAATTGCTGGGTAATGCTTGCAAAGATGCTGTTTTGATCCAACATTTCTTTTGGGAAATAGAAACGATTATCTCCGTGGCGGCTGCCAGCAAGGGATTGGACAATAGGAGACAGGCTAGAGAGTTCGGCTAGTTCTCCATTTTTTTGTAAAATCTCAATCTGTGTTCGTGGATTTTCAGATTCGGGACGATAGATATCATAAGGGAGGTCGAAGTTCTTATGAATAGCAGTGTAGTAGTCCGGATCAAAGCCGATATCCTCAACTAATTTTCTCATGCTGGCGAGTTGGTCTTGATCCTCTTGTGAAAAGGTAATGGATTTAAAGACCTTGCGGTTGACAAAACGTTGCGACAAGTCTGCGAGAATCTTATCAGGACTGGTCATCCAGAGTTGGAAATAGGTATTCATGACACCATCATCTAGAGCCAGATAGTCAGATAAGGTCACATTTTTTTCAAAGAAAGGCAGGAGATGTGGAGAAGTTCGGGCAAAGAAGTCCTTGTCTTCAGGATAGAGTTCCTTGGCGCGCTTTAGAAGATTCTGTAGGAGAACTTCCATGGCGCGTGTTGCAGGGTGGAAATAAACCTGCATGTACATCTGGTAGCGACTGAGGACGTAGTCTTCGATGGCGTGCATGCCATTGCGCTGAAAGGCGATACCATTTTCGACAGGACGAATGACACGCAAGATCCGAGTCAGGTCAAATTCCCCATAGGAAGCTCCCGTAAAATAGGAGTCACGCAAGAGATAGTCCATGCGGTCCGCATCAATCTGACTGGAAATGAGTTGCACGACCTGCTTGTTAGGATAGGTATGGTCAATGACACTGGCTACCTTTTCTGGAAAATCTGGCGCCACTTGTAGCAGGACTTGGTGAATCTCTGTCTCAGGACTTTGAATAATCTCCTGAGTAATGCCTTCATGGTCTGTATCAAAGAGATGTTCAAAAGTATGGGAATAGGCACCATGTCCAAGGTCATGTAGGAGAGCAGCGGTCATGGTCAAGAGAGACTCGGCAGGATTCCATTCTTCAGGATATTTTTCTTCAAAAATCTCCGTGATACGTCGTGCAATTTCATAGACTCCTAGACAGTGAGAGAAGCGACTATGTTCTCCACCGTGGAAGGTATAACTGGAAGTTCCCAGTTGCTTAATACGACGCAAACGCTGAAATTCTTTTGTATTAATCAAGTCATAGATGATTTGATTATTGACATGGATGTAGTTGTGAACTGGGTCACGGAATACTTTTTCGTTCATATGACCATTATAGCAAAAAGCTAGGGTTTTTGGTAAAATAGTAGGACAAGAGAGAAGAAAGAGGACCTGATGTGAAGATTCGGATGCGAAATACGATTCAGTTTGATGAGCAGTTGGAAGTGATTGACCAGCTTTATGATGTAGAAGTGCATGAAAAAGGAGATTATAGCTACCTGCTTTTTTATAATGAGGAAAAGGAAAAAGTAGTGATTAAATTTCATAGTCAAGAACTGGTGATGAGCCGATTTTCCAATCCCAAGACCATTATGCGCTTTCTAAAGAATAGTGATAGTTTAGCCTATATTCCTACACCTATGGGCATGCAGGAATTTATCATTCAAACGAGTCGCTATGAAGTGGATGGACAAAAGATTTATTTAGACTATCAATTACAAAATCAAGAGGGACAACCCTTTGCCAGCTATCAATTAGAAATTACTTGGGGATAAGAAAAAGGTTGGCGAGAGCCAACCTTATTTGATATAGAGTTCTTGGTTTTTTAGGATAATTTCACGGACATTTGAGAATTTTTTGAGTTTTTTAAGTTCTTCTGGATGAGTGATGAGAGTAATAACATAACCTTCCTTGCCCATACGGCCAGTACGTCCAGCACGATGAGTGTAAGTTTCGATATCTCTTGGGACATCAAAGTTTACGACACATTCTAGGCTATCGATATCAATTCCACGAGCCAGAAGGTCAGTTGCAAGAAGCAGGGTTAGTTGCTTGTCTTTAAACTTTTCTAAGATGACTTTTCTAAATTTGACATTGACATCACTAGCGAGGGAAACAGCCAATACATCGCGATACTGCAGTTTTTCCTCTGCGCTACCAAGATCGGACAAGCTGTTAAAGAAGACTAGTCCGCGGAAATCCTCAACATGAGCCAGTTTTCGTAGCATATCCACTCGGTGACGTTGATCTACCTGCATATAGAAATGTTGGATGTTGTCCAATTTTTGGTCAGAAAGATCAATGGTACGTGTGTTAGGCGCAATCTTCTTTTGGTCAAACTTAGTTGTCGCACTCATATAGACAAGTTGGTGGTCACGAGGTGCGTAGTGAGTAATTTTCTCGACAAAGTGTATCTGAGAATCATCTAGCAATTGGTCGAATTCATCCAGGATGATGGTTTCCACATTCATCATCTTGATTTTTTTCAATTTAATTAGTTCAAAGATACGGCCAGGAGTTCCAATCAGAATTTCTGGTCCTTTTTTTAGGCGTTCAATCTGGCGTTTCTGACTCGAACCCGATAAGAAGAGTTGGGCAGTTAAGCCGATAGCTTCAGCCCATGTTTTACACACTTCAAAAATCTGTCCAGCAAGCTCAGTATTTGGTGCTAGAATCAAGAGTTGTTGGGCTTTTTTCTTTTGTAGTCTGAGAAGACTTGGTAGAAGGTAAGCTAGGGTCTTACCAGTTCCTGTTGGGCTCACTCCTAGGAGGTTTTCTCCAGCAAGAAGGGGCTCAAATAGTTGGGTTTGAATGGGAGTGAATTCTTGGAAACCGAGTTGGTCACTTAGTTCTTGCCATTCAGTTGGTAGTTTGTTTTTCATTTTTCTGCCTCAAATCTAATGCCAGCAGTCTGGCGCATAGTATATAGTAGCTCATGAACTGAACTTGCATCTTCCAGCCAAGTTTGGTAGAGATTCAGATCTGGTTGCTGGATCATGTGTGCAAATGCAGCGACTTCCTCAGTCATCGTATGAGGAGCCTGTTGGATAGGGAGTTGGATTTGATTGCCTTGGTGGTCGGTAAAAATAGCCGAGCTGACATGTTCGATGGTGTTGAGAGTCAGGGTTCCATCTGTCGTATAAATCTCGCAAGGGAGATTGGAAGTGATGTTTTTCCCAGCCTTGATATGAACTTGAAAGTCAGGGTAGAAGAGAATTCCGTCTCCATTTAGGTCCATGCTATTGTCAAGTTGTTGAGCCTGATAGGTCGCGTCTTGAGCTTTTCCAAAGAGACGAACGGCAGCGTAGAGAGGATAGATCCCCAAATCCATAAGCGCTCCACCAGCAAAACGGTCTGAAAAGACATTTGGTGTCTGTCCAGCTAACAAGTCCGGCATTTTGGAAGAATACTTGGCATAGTTGAAATCTGCCCCTAAAATTTGCTTGTCTGCTAAAAAGTTTTTGATAGTTATAAAAGCTTTTTCATGGTAATTACGAGCTGCTTCGAAGATAAAACAGTGATTTTTCTCAGCTGTATGTCTCAAATCTAGCCATTCTTGTGGCTGAGTGACAGCTGGCTTTTCAAGAATGACATGTTTACCAGCAGACAAGGCAGCTTTTGCCTGAGCAAAATGCAAGGAGTTTGGACTAGCAATATAGACCACATCAAAGGAGCTCTTGAAGAAGTCCTCTACTTGATCAAAGAGTTGGATATTCTGGTAGCTAGAAGCAAAGGTTGCCGCAGTTTCTAGTTTTCTAGAATAGACTGCGACCAGCTTGTATTCTCCACTGGAATGGGCTGCTTCTATGAAGTGGTAGCTGATAGCCCCTGTTCCGATGACACCTAATTTAAGCATAGTTACTCCTTTTCCGATTTCAAATTCTTCTTTCATTATAACATAGATAGACGGGACTATCCAACAGAGGGGAAAAAATTTCAAATAAGCTACTAGGTCTTTTCCAAAGAAAGTGGTACAATAATGAGATGAGTAAATGAAATGGGAGGGAAAATGAGGTTATTACCTATAAGAAAAATATCACGTCAGTCTAAGAGGCTAGCGCTTTTTTTGACTTTTTGTGCAGGTTATGTAGATGCCTATACGTTTATTTTGCGAGGGAATACTCTTGTAGCTGGACAAACTGGGAATGTCGTCTTTCTTTCAGTAGAATTAATTCAAAATAATGTTTCAGATGTTAGGGACAAGGTTCTCACCTTGTTAGCTTTTATGATGGGGGTCTTTCTATTAACAATTTATAAGGAAAAATTGAGAATTGTGAAAAAACCAATTTTGTCATTGCTTCCTTTAGCAATCTTATCAATCATTATTGGTTTTGTGCCGCAGACTGTAGATAATATCTATCTAGTACCTCCCTTGGCCTTCTGTATGGGATTGGTGACAACTGCTTTTGGAGAAGTGTCGGGTATTGCCTATAATAACGCTTTTATGACAGGGAATATCAAGCGGACCATGCTAGCTTTTGGAGATTATTTCCGAACCAAGCACACACCTTTTTTGCGTGAAGGATTCATATTTGTTAGCCTGCTTAGTAGTTTTGTCCTTGGCGTTGTCTTTTCAGCCTATTTGACAATTTTCTATCATGAAAAGACCATTCTTGGTGTTCCTATTATGATGAGTATTTTTTACCTCAGCATGCTTTTTGCATCTTGGCAGAAAAAAGTAAAAGAAAAAGCTTCATTTTAGGTGTTATTACTTGTAAGAAAATAGGAGATATGCTATACTTGAAGAGTTGACTATGCACGATCCTGTGCAACCGCACGAACATCGTTGCTTGATTATTCAAGTTTAAGTGGTTCGTCCCACGATACTAGGCGAGTCTTCACAAAAAATTCGGGGAAACCCATAAAAATCATAGGAGGTGCATAATGAGCACATACGCAATTATCAAAACTGGCGGAAAACAAGTTAAAGTTGAAGTTGGTCAAGCAGTTTACGTTGAAAAATTGAACGTTGAAGCTGGTCAAGAAGTTACTTTTAACGAAGTTGTTCTTGTTGGTGGTGAAAACACTGTTGTCGGAACTCCACTTGTTGCTGGAGCTACTGTAGTTGGAACTGTTGAAAAACAAGGAAAACAAAAGAAAGTTGTTACTTACAAGTACAAACCTAAAAAAGGTAGCCACCGTAAACAAGGTCACCGTCAACCATATACAAAAGTTGTCATCAACGCAATCAACGCTTAATTTTAAGGAGAACACATGATACAAGCAGTCTTTGAGAGAGCCGAAGATGGCGAGCTGAGGAGTGCGGAAATTACTGGACACGCCGAGAGTGGCGAATACGGCTTAGATGTCGTGTGTGCATCGGTTTCTACGCTTGCCATTAACTTTATCAATTCTATTGAGAAATTTGCAGGCTATGAACCAATCCTAGAATTAAACGAAGATGAAGGTGGCTATCTGATGGTTGAAATACCAAAAGATCTTCCTTCACACCAGAGAGAAATGACCCAGTTATTCTTTGAATCATTTTTCTTAGGTATGGCAAACTTATCGGAGAACTCTTCTGAGTTCGTCCAAACCAGAGTTATCACAGAAAACTAACACGGAGGAAAACATTATGTTAAAAATGACTCTTAACAACTTGCAACTTTTCGCCCACAAAAAAGGTGGAGGTTCTACATCAAACGGACGTGATTCACAAGCGAAACGTCTTGGAGCTAAAGCAGCTGACGGACAAACTGTAACAGGTGGATCAATCCTTTACCGTCAACGTGGTACACACATCTACCCAGGTGTAAACGTTGGACGTGGTGGAGACGATACTTTGTTCGCTAAAGTTGAAGGCGTAGTACGCTTTGAACGTAAAGGACGCGATAAAAAACAAGTTTCTGTTTACCCAATCGCTAAATAAAAAGGTCCAGTGAACCTTTTTATCCCGAGCCTTGAAATATAAAGGCGAGGAAGCTAGAAGTAGCATTAAATAAGGCTTTCCGAGATTTCGGAGAGCCTCTTTTTTTGTTTTGGAACCCATGATTTTTTCGTTCTTAGTGTAGATGAATTTTATGAGTGACATTATTTTTCTTCGATGGAAAACTTCTAAAATATGGTATAATGAAAAGATAAAGAAGTTGGGGGTAGAAGATGAACATTCAACAATTACGTTATGTTGTGGCTATTGCGAATAGCGGTACTTTTCGTGAAGCTGCTGAAAAGATGTATGTTAGTCAGCCGAGTCTGTCTATTTCTGTTCGTGATTTGGAAAAAGAGTTGGGCTTTAAGATTTTCCGTCGGACCAGCTCAGGGACTTTCTTGACCCGTCGTGGTATGGAATTCTATGAAAAAGCGCAAGAATTGGTTAAAGGATTTGATATTTTTCAAAATCAGTATGCCAATCCTGAGGAAGAAAAGGATGAATTTTCCATTGCCAGTCAGCACTATGACTTCTTGCCACCAACTATTACGGCCTTTTCAGAGCGCTATCCTGATTACAAAAATTTCCGTATTTTTGAGTCTACTACAGTTCAAATATTAGACGAAGTAGCGCAAGGGCATAGTGAGATTGGGATTATCTACCTCAACAATCAAAATAAAAAAGGGATCATGCAACGGGTTGAAAAGTTAGGCCTTGAGGTCATTGAATTGATTCCCTTCCATACCCATATTTATCTCCGTGAGGGGCATCCTTTGGCTCAGAAAGAGGAACTGGTCATGGAGGATTTAGCTGATCTACCAACAGTTCGTTTTACTCAAGAGAAAGACGAGTACCTTTATTATTCAGAGAATTTTGTTGATACTAGTGCGAGCTCACAGATGTTTAATGTGACAGACCGTGCCACCTTGAATGGTATTTTGGAGCGGACAGATGCTTATGCAACAGGTTCCGGATTTTTAGATAGCGATAGTGTCAATGGCATCACAGTTATTCGTCTCAAGGATGACCTGGATAATCACATGGTCTATGTTAAACGTGAAGAAGTGGAGCTTAGTCAGGCTGGAACTCTTTTCGTAGAAGTCATGCAAGAATATTTTGATCAGAAGAGGAAATCATGAAAAAAAGAGGAATAGTGGCAGTCATTGTACTGCTTTTGATTGCGCTGGATCAGTTAGTTAAATCCTATATCGTCCAGCAGATTCCACTGGGTGAAGTACGCTCTTGGATTCCCAATTTTATTAGTTTGACCTACCTGCAAAATCGAGGGGCAGCCTTCTCCATGTTACAAGACCAGCAGTGGTTATTTGCTATTATTACACTGGTCGTTATGGTAGGTGCCATTTGGTATCTACATAAACACATGGAGGACTCACTCTGGCTGGTCTTTGGTCTGACTTTGATCATTGCAGGTGGTCTTGGAAATTTTATTGACAGGATCAGTCAGGGCTTTGTTGTGGATATGTTCCACCTTGACTTTATCAATTTTGCAATTTTCAATGTGGCAGATAGCTATCTGACTGTTGGAGTGATTATTTTATTGATTGCAATGTTAAAAGAGGAAATAAATGGAAATTAAAATTGAAACTGGTGGTCTGCGTTTAGATAAGGCTTTGTCGGATTTGACAGAATTATCACGCAGTCTCGCGAATGAACAAATCAAATCAGGCCAGGTCTTGGTCAATGGGCAAGTCAAGAAAGCTAAATACACAGTTCAAGAGGGTGATATCGTCACTTACCATGTACCAGAGCCGGAGGTCTTAGAGTATGTGGCTGAGAATCTTCCACTAGAAATCATCTACCAAGATGAGGATGTTGCTGTCGTTAACAAACCTCAGGGGATGGTTGTGCATCCGAGTGCTGGTCATATTAGTGGAACTCTGGTAAATGCCCTTATGTATCATATTAAGGACTTGTCGGGTATCAATGGGGTTCTGCGTCCAGGAATTGTTCACCGTATTGATAAAGATACGTCAGGCCTTCTCATGATTGCTAAAAACGATGATGCGCATCTAGCACTTGCCCAAGAACTTAAGGATAAAAAATCTCTCCGCAAATATTGGGCGATTGTTCATGGAAATCTACCTAATGATCGTGGTGTGATTGAAGCTCCGATTGGCCGTAGTGAAAAAGATCGTAAGAAACAGGCTGTGACTGCTAAAGGAAAGCCTGCAGTGACTCGTTTCCACGTCTTGGAACGCTTTGGTGATTACAGCTTAGTGGAATTGCAGCTAGAGACAGGGCGCACCCATCAGATTCGTGTTCACATGGCTTACATCGGCCATCCAGTCGCTGGTGATGAAGTCTATGGTCCGCGTAAGACTCTGAAAGGATATGGACAATTTCTTCATGCCAAGACTTTAGGTTTTACTCATCCGAGAACAGGTGAGACCCTGGAATTTACAGCAGATATCCCAGATATTTTTAAGGAAACATTGGAGAGTTTGAGAAAGAATTAGACGTGATAAAAGGTTGAGATGACTTGTCTCGACCTTTTTCCTATCAACTCTTTTCTATTTCCTGTCATTCATGTTATAATGGATAAATATGAAGAATCGGAGTGAGACTATGAAATACAAACGGATTGTCTTTAAGGTGGGGACTTCTTCTTTGACAAATGAGGATGGAAGTTTATCACGTAGTAAGGTAAAGGCTATTACCCAGCAGTTGGCTATGTTGCACGAAGCTGGTCATGAGTTGATTTTGGTGTCGTCGGGAGCCATTGCGGCTGGTTTTGGAGCCTTAGGATTTAAAAAGCGCCCGACTAAGATTGCTGATAAACAGGCTTCAGCAGCGGTAGGACAAGGGCTTTTATTGGAAGAATACACGACCAATCTTCTCTTGCGCCAGATCGTTTCTGCACAAATCTTGCTGACCCAAGATGACTTTGTGGATAAGCGTCGTTATAAAAATGCCCATCAGGCTTTGTCAGTTCTACTTAGCCGTGGCGCGATTCCTATCATCAATGAGAATGACAGTGTCGTTATTGATGAGCTCAAGGTTGGGGACAATGATACTCTAAGTGCTCAGGTAGCAGCCATGGTTCAAGCAGACCTTTTAGTCCTCTTGACAGATGTGGACGGTCTCTATACTGGAAATCCTAATTCAGATTCAAGAGCCAAACGCTTGGAGAAAATTGAGACCATCAATCGTGAGATTATTGATATGGCTGGTGGTGCCGGTTCTTCAAATGGAACTGGGGGCATGCTGACAAAAATCAAAGCTGCAACTATTGCGACAGAATCAGGAGTTCCTGTTTATATCTGTTCATCCTTGAAATCAGATGCCATGATTGAGGCAGCTGAGGAGACCAAGGATGGTTCCTACTTTGTTGCTCAAGAGAAGGGGCTTCGTACCCAGAAACAATGGCTGGCCTTTTATGCTCAGAGTCAAGGTTCTATTTGGGTCGATAGAGGGGCTGCAGAAGCTCTCTCCCAACATGGAAAGAGTCTTCTTTTATCTGGTATTGTTGACGCAGAAGGAGCCTTTTCTTACGGTGATATCGTGACAGTATTTGATAAGGAAAGTGGAAAATCACTTGGAAAAGGACGCGTGCAATTTGGAGCATCTGCTTTGGAGGATATGTTGCGTTCTCAAAAAGCCAAGGGTGTCTTGATTCACCGTGATGACTGGATTTCCATTACTCCTGAAATCCAACTACTCTTTACAGAATTTTAGAGGTAAACTATGGTAAGTACACAAGAACAATTTGAACAGGTACAGGCTGTTAAAAAATCAATCAACACAGCTAGTGAAGAGGTGAAAAATCAAGCCTTGTTAGCCATGGCTGATCACTTATTAGCAGCTACTGAGGAGATTTTAGCGGCCAATGCTCTCGATATGGAAGCGGCCAAAGGTAAAATCTCAGATGTGATGCTGGATCGTCTTTATTTGGATGCAAGTCGTATAGAAGCAATGGCAACTGGGATTCGTGAAGTGGTTGCTTTACCAGATCCAATCGGTGAAGTCCTAGAAACAAGTCAGCTTGAAAATGGTTTGGTTATCACCAAAAAACGTGTGGCCATGGGTGTTATCGGTATTATCTATGAAAGCCGTCCAAATGTGACGTCTGATGCGGTTGCTTTGGCTCTCAAGAGTGGAAATGCGGTTGTTCTTCGTAGTGGGAAGGATGCCTATCAAACAGCCCATGCCATTGTCACAGCTTTGAAGAAGGGCTTGGAGACGACTACTATTCACCCAGATGTGATTCAACTGGTGGAAGATACCAGCCGTGAAAGTAGCTATGCCATGATGAAGGCCAAGGGCTATCTAGACCTTCTTATTCCTCGTGGAGGGGCTGGTTTGATCAATGCCGTGGTTGAAAATGCTATCGTACCTGTTATCGAGACAGGAACTGGGATTGTCCATGTTTATGTCGATAAGGATGCAGATGAAGATAAGGCTCTGTCTATCATCAACAATGCTAAAACCAGTCGTCCCTCTGTTTGCAATGCCATGGAGGTTCTACTTGTTCATGAAGACAAAGCAGCAAGCTTCCTTCCTCGCTTGGAGCAAGTTCTAGTTGCAGAGCGTAAAGAAGCTGGGTTGGAACCAATTCAATTCCGCCTAGATAGCCAAGCAATCCAGTTTGTTTCAGGTCAAGCAGCTGAGGCCCAAGACTTTGACACTGAGTTTTTAGATTATGTCCTAGCTGTTAAGGTTGTGAGCAGTTTAGAAGAAGCGGTTGCCCATATTGAAACCCACAGTACCCATCATTCGGATGCCATTGTGACGGAAAATGCTGAAACTGCAGCATACTTTACAGATCAAGTGGACTCTGCAGCTGTCTATGTCAATGCCTCAACTCGTTTCACAGATGGTGGCCAATTTGGTCTGGGTTGTGAAATGGGGATTTCTACTCAGAAATTGCACGCGCGTGGTCCAATGGGCTTGAAGGAGTTGACTAGCTACAAATATGTGGTTACTGGTGACGGACAGATAAGGGAGTAAGAGATGAAGATTGGATTTATCGGTTTGGGGAATATGGGAGCTAGTTTAGCCAAGGCTGTTTTGCAGGCCAAGACGGGTGCTCAGATTCTCCTTGCCAATCGTAGTCAAGCCAAGGTAGATGCTTTCATTGCAGACTTTGGTGGTCAGGCTTCCAGCAATGAAGAAATTTTTGCAGAAGCAGATGTGATTTTTCTAGGAGTTAAGCCTGCTCAGTTTTCTGAACTGCTTTCTCAATACCAGACCATCCTTGAAAAAAGAGAAAGTCTTCTTTTGATTTCCATGGCAGCTGGATTGACCTTAGAAAAACTCGCTAGTCTTCTTCCAAATCAACACAGAATTATTCGTATGATGCCTAATACCCCTGCTTCTATCGGACAAGGAGTGATTAGTTATGCCTTGTCTCCTAATTGCAGGGCTGAGGATAGTGAGCTCTTTTGTCAGCTTTTAGCCCAGGCTGGTCTCTTGGTTGAACTTGGGGAAGGCTTAATCGACGCGGCTACAGGTCTTGCAGGCTGTGGGCCGGCTTTTGTCTATCTCTTTATTGAGGCCTTGGCAGATGCAGGTGTTCAGACTGGATTGCCAAGAGAAACGGCATTGAAAATGGCTGCTCAAACTGTGGTAGGAGCTGGGCAATTGGTCCTTGAAAGTCAGCAACATCCTGGAGTATTGAAAGACCAAGTCTGTAGCCCAGGCGGTTCGACTATCGCTGGTGTTGCAAGCTTAGAAGCGCATGCTTTTCGAGGAACAGTCATGGATGCAGTTCATCAAGCCTACAAACGAACACAAGAATTAGGTAAATAAGAGGTAGTTTTGTCTACCTCTTTTATAGTTGTTGAAATGAGAAGACAAAAAGATTGTCACAAACCCTCATTTTTTTGATAGAATAGGAGTAGTAAAAAAGAAATGAGTTAGACATGTCAAAAGGATTTTTAGTCTCTCTTGAGGGACCAGAGGGAGCAGGAAAGACCAGTGTTTTAGAGGATTTGCTACCAATTTTAGAGGAAAAAGGGGTAGAGGTGTTGACGACCCGTGAACCTGGCGGAGTCTTGATTGGGGAGAAGATTCGGGAAGTGATTCTGGATCCAAGTCATACTCATATGGATGCGAAGACAGAGTTACTTCTTTATATTGCCAGTCGCAGACAGCACTTGGTGGAAAAAGTTCTTCCAGCCCTTGAAGCTGGCAAGTTGGTCATTATGGACCGCTTTATCGATAGTTCCGTTGCATATCAGGGATTTGGTCGTGGTTTGGACATTGAAGCCATTGAGTGGCTCAATCACTTTGCGACAGATGACCTCAAACCTGATTTGACCCTTTATTTTGACATCGAGGTAGAAGAAGGACTGGCTCGCATTGCTGCTAATAGTGACCGCGAGGTCAATCGTTTGGACTTGGAAGGGTTGGACTTGCATAAAAAAGTCCGTCAAGGTTACCTTTCTCTTCTGGACAAAGAAGGAAGTCGTATTGTCAAGATTGATGCTAGTTTTCCTTTGGAGCAAGTTGTGGAAACTACCAAGGCTGTCTTGTTTGATAGAATGGGATTAGTTAAATGAAACAAGATCAACTAAAGGCCTGGCAGCCAGATCAGTTTGACCGCTTTGTCCGTATACTAGAACAAGACCAGCTCAATCATGCCTACCTCTTTTCAGGTTTCTTTGGAAGCCTGGAAATGGCGCAATTTTTAGCTAAGAGCCTCTTTTGTACGGATAAAGTAGGCGTGTTGCCATGTGAAAACTGCCGAAATTGTAAGCTGATTGAACAGGGAGAATTTCCCGATGTCACTTTGATTAAGCCAGTCAATCAGGTCATCAAGACAGAACGGATTCGAGAATTGGTGGGCCAGTTTTCCCAAGCAGGGATTGAAAGTCAGCAACAGGTCTTTATTATCGAGCAAGCTGAGAAAATGCATCCTAATGCAGCTAATTCTCTGCTCAAGGTCATCGAAGAACCCCAGAGTGAGGTTTATATTTTCTTCTTGACCAGCGATGAGGAGAAGATTTTACCGACAATTCGAAGTCGGACCCAGATTTTCCACTTTAAAAAACAAGAAGAGAAGCTGATCTTGCTCTTAGAACAAATGGGGCTGGTTAAGAAAAAAGCGACTCTTTTAGCTCAGTTTAGTCAATCGCGAGCTGAAGGAGAAAAGTTGGCAAATCAGGCAAGTTTTTGGACCTTGGTTGATGAAAGTGAACGCCTGCTGACTTGGTTAGTGGCTAAGAAAAAAGAAAGTTATTTGCAAGTTGCCAAACTAGCTAGCTTGGCAGATGATAAGGAGAAACAAGATCAGGTTTTACGGATTCTTGAAGTTCTCTGTGGGCAGTACCTCCTGCAAGAAAGAGTTAGAGTGATTTTACAAGATTTGCTAGAGGCTAGAAAAATGTGGCAAGCTAATGTCAGCTTTCAAAATGCCATAGAATATCTGGTCTTGAAAGAAATATAAACTTAAAAATGAATGATAAAGAAAGGAAAGGGCTGTTTTATGGACAAAAAAGAATTATTTGACGCGCTGGACGATTTTTCCCAACAGTTATTGGTAACCTTGGCCGATGTGGAAGCCATCAAGAAAAATCTCAAGAGCCTGGTAGAGGAAAATACAGCTCTTCGCTTGGAAAATAGTAAGTTGCGAGAACGCTTGGGTGAGGTGGAAGCAGATGCTCCCGTCAAGGCCAAGCATGTTCGCGAAAGTGTTCGTCGCATTTACCGTGATGGATTTCACGTATGTAATGATTTTTATGGACAACGTCGAGAGCAGGATGAGGAATGTATGTTCTGTGACGAGTTGTTATACAGGGAGTAGGCATGCAGATTCAAAAAAGTTTTAAGGGGCAGTCTCCCTACGGCAAGTTGTACCTAGTGGCAACGCCGATTGGCAATTTAGATGATATGACCTTTCGAGCTATCCAGACACTGAAAGAAGTGGACTGGATTGCTGCTGAGGACACGCGCAATACAGGTCTATTGCTCAAGCATTTTAACATTTCTACCAAGCAGATTAGTTTTCATGAGCACAATGCCAAGGAAAAGATTCCTGATTTGATTGGTTTCCTGAAAGCAGGACAAAGTATTGCTCAGGTATCCGACGCGGGTCTGCCTAGCATCTCAGACCCTGGTCATGATTTGGTTAAGGCAGCCATTGAGGAAGAGATTGCAGTTGTCACAGTTCCGGGTGCTTCTGCAGGGATTTCTGCCTTGATTGCCAGTGGTTTAGCACCACAGCCACATATCTTTTATGGTTTTTTACCGAGAAAATCAGGCCAGCAAAAGCAATTTTTCGACTCGAAAAAAGACTATCCTGAAACACAAATTTTCTATGAATCCCCTCATCGTGTAGCAGATACGTTGGAAAATATGCTAGAAGTCTACGGTGACCGCTCGGTCGTCTTGGTCAGGGAATTGACCAAAATCTATGAAGAATACCAACGCGGTACCATTTCTGAGTTATTAGAAAGCATAGCTGAAACGCCACTTAAGGGAGAATGTCTTCTCATCGTCGAAGGTGCCAGTCAGGTTGTGGAGGAAAAAGATGAGGAGGACTTGTTTTCAGAAATACAAGTACGCATTCAACATGGTACGAAGAAAAATCAAGCTATCAAGGAAGTAGCTAAGTTTTACCAGTGGAATAAGAGCCAGCTTTACGCAGCGTACCACGACTGGGAAGAAAATCAAGAAAATGACTAAACAGGGAAGTTTGCCTTCTTCCCTTTTTTTGTTATACTAGTAGAAGAAAAAATTAGAAAGATTTGTGGGAGTGAAAAAGTCCGGGGGACTTTTTCAGCCTGAGCCAAGAAATTCGAAAACTCTTAAGTTTGATTGGCTTTTTCAATGTGAACCTTGTCTTCACACTCCCAAAGAGGTATTAGTGTCGTGTCTCAATCTTATATCAATGTTATCGGTGCTGGTTTGGCAGGTTCTGAAGCAGCCTACCAAATTGCAGAACGTGGTATTCCAGTTAAACTCTATGAAATGCGTGGTGTCAAGTCAACACCCCAGCACAAAACAGACAATTTTGCAGAGTTAGTTTGTTCTAATTCTCTTCGTGGAGATGCTCTGACAAATGCAGTTGGTCTTCTCAAGGAAGAAATGCGTCGCTTGGGTTCTGTTATTTTGGAATCTGCTGAGGCTACACGTGTTCCTGCAGGTGGTGCTCTTGCGGTGGACCGTGATGGTTTCTCCCAAATGGTAACCGAAAAAGTTGCCAACCATCCCTTGATTGAAGTGGTTCGTGATGAAATTACAGAATTGCCGACAGATGTTATCACAGTTGTCGCTACTGGTCCTTTGACTAGCGATGCCTTGGCTGAAAAGATTCATGCTCTTAATGACGGCGATGGTTTCTATTTCTACGATGCGGCAGCCCCTATTATCGACGTCAACACTATCGATATGAGCAAGGTCTATCTCAAGTCTCGTTATGATAAGGGAGAAGCCGCTTATCTCAACGCTCCCATGACCAAGCAAGAGTTTATGGATTTCCATGAAGCCTTGGTCAATGCGGAAGAAGCACCGCTCAATTCTTTCGAAAAAGAAAAGTACTTTGAAGGTTGTATGCCAATTGAAGTCATGGCTAAACGTGGTATTAAAACAATGCTTTATGGTCCTATGAAACCAGTGGGTCTTGAGTATCCGGATGACTACACAGGACCTCGTGATGGAGAATTCAAAACACCTTATGCGGTTGTGCAACTTCGTCAGGATAATGCAGCTGGTAGCCTATACAATATTGTTGGTTTCCAGACCCACCTCAAATGGGGAGAACAAAAGCGTGTCTTCCAATTGATTCCAGGTCTTGAAAATGCGGAGTTTGTTCGTTATGGTGTTATGCACCGCAATTCTTACATGGATTCACCGAATCTTCTTGAGCAGACTTATCGTTCTAAGAAACAACCAAATCTCTTCTTTGCTGGTCAGATGACGGGTGTGGAAGGTTATGTTGAGTCAGCAGCGTCAGGCTTAGTTGCGGGAATTAACGCGGCTCGTCTTTTCAAGGGAGAAAGTCAAGCTATTTTCCCAGAGACGACGGCTATCGGAAGCTTAGCTCATTACATCACCCATGCGGACAGCAAGCATTTCCAACCAATGAATGTCAATTTTGGAATCATCAAGGAGTTGGAAGGCGAGCGTATTCGTGATAAGAAGGCTCGTTATGAAAAAATTGCTGAGCGTGCCCTCAGTGATTTAGAGGAATTTTTAACAGTCTAATTTTTTTGAAAGAATTGCTCATGATACTATAAAAATCTTAGAAATTATGATAAAATAGGTAGGATAAAAAAAGGAGAGTGAAAATGGCGAATCCCAAGTATAAACGTATTTTAATCAAGTTATCAGGTGAAGCCCTTGCCGGTAAACGAGGCGTAGGGATTGATATCCAAACAGTTCAAACAATCGCAAAAGAGATTCAAGAAGTTCATAGCTTAGGTATCGAAATTGCCCTTGTTATTGGTGGAGGAAATCTCTGGCGTGGAGAACCTGCAGCAGAAGCAGGTATGGACCGCGTTCAGGCGGATTACACAGGAATGCTTGGGACTGTTATGAATGCTCTTGTGATGGCAGATTCATTGCAACAAGTTGGGGTTGATACACGTGTGCAAACAGCTATTGCTATGCAACAAGTGGCAGAGCCTTATGTCCGTGGGCGTGCCCTTCGTCACCTTGAAAAAGGCCGTATCGTTATCTTTGGTGCTGGAATTGGTTCACCTTACTTCTCAACAGATACAACAGCGGCCCTTCGTGCAGCTGAAATCGAAGCGGATGCTATCCTTATGGCTAAAAATGGCGTAGATGGTGTTTACAATGCCGATCCTAAGAAGGACAAGACAGCTGTTAAATTTGAAGAATTGACTCACCGTGATGTTATCAATAAAGGTCTTCGTATCATGGACTCAACAGCTTCAACCCTCTCTATGGACAACGACATTGACTTGGTTGTCTTCAACATGAACCAACCAGGCAACATCAAACGTGTCGTATTTGGTGAAAATATCGGAACAACAGTTTCAAATAATATCTAAGAAAAGGAATAAGAAAGATTATGGCTAACGCAATTATTGAAAAAGCTAAAGAGAGAATGACCCAGTCTCACCAATCACTTGCTCGTGAATTTGGTGGTATCCGTGCTGGCCGTGCCAATGCAAGTTTGCTTGATCGTGTACATGTAGAATACTACGGAGTAGAAACTCCTCTTAACCAAATCGCTTCAATTACGATTCCAGAAGCGCGTGTTTTGTTGGTGACACCATTTGACAAGTCTTCATTGAAAGACATCGAACGTGCCTTGAACGCTTCTGATCTTGGTATCACACCAGCTAACGACGGTTCTGTTATTCGTTTGGTTATCCCTGCTCTCACAGAAGAAACTCGTCGTGACCTTGCTAAAGAAGTGAAGAAGGTCGGCGAAAATGCTAAAGTGGCTGTCCGCAATATCCGTCGTGATGCTATGGATGAAGCTAAGAAACAAGAAAAAGCAAAAGAAATCACTGAAGACGAATTGAAGACTCTTGAAAAAGATATTCAAAAAGTAACAGACGATGCTGTTAAACACATCGACGACATGACTGCCAACAAAGAGAAAGAACTTTTGGAAGTCTAAAAATAAACAGAAAAACTCAGTTGGCATTGCTGGCTGAGTTTTATTCGAAAGAAGGAAATATGAATACAAATCTTGCAAGTTTTATCGTTGGACTGATAATCGATGAAAATGACCGTTTTTACTTTGTGCAAAAGGATGGTCAAACCTATGCTCTTGCCAAGGAAGAAGGTAAACATACAGTAGGGGATACGGTTAAAGGTTTTGCCTATACAGATATGAAGCAAAAACTTCGCTTGACAACTCTAGAAGTGACTGCCACTCAGGACCAATTTGGTTGGGGAACCGTAACGGAAGTTCGTAAGGATTTGGGTGTCTTTGTGGATACGGGCCTTCCTGACAAGGAAATCGTTGTGTCACTTGATATTCTTCCTGAACTTAAGGAACTCTGGCCTAAGAAGGGTGACCAACTCTACATCCGTCTTGAAGTGGACAAGAAAGACCGTATCTGGGGCCTTTTGGCTTATCAAGAAGACTTCCAACGTCTGGCTCGTCCTGCTTACAACAACATGCAGAACCAAAACTGGCCAGCCATTGTTTACCGTCTCAAGCTGTCAGGAACTTTTGTTTACCTGCCAGAAAATAACATGCTTGGCTTTATCCATCCTAGCGAACGCTATGCAGAGCCACGTTTGGGGCAAGTCTTAGATGCGCGTGTTATTGGTTTCCGTGAAGTGGACCGTACCTTGAACCTTTCCCTTAAACCACGTTCTTTTGAGATGTTGGAAAATGATGCTCAGATGATTTTGACTTATTTGGAAAGCAATGGCGGTTTCATGACCTTGAATGATAAGTCATCCCCTGAGGATATCAAGGCAACCTTTGGCATTTCTAAAGGTCAGTTCAAGAAAGCACTCGGTGGCTTGATGAAGGCTGGTAAAATCAAGCAGGACCAGTTTGGTACAGAATTGATTTAGGCCTTATAGACATGAAAAAGAAACTTGAAGAAATGAGTTTAGAGGAACTCTGGCAACTTTTTCCTATTTTTCTAGTAGAGCACAAGTCAGAGTGGAAAGACTGGTATGAATTGGAGAAAACAAGTCTTAAAAAAATATTGGGTGCAAATGTTATTAAAAGAATAGAACATATCGGTAGCACTGCTATCCCTAATATTTGGGCCAAAAATATCGTTGATATTCTGCTAGAAGTAGGTAGAATAGAGGATTTAGCAAGAGTTAGGGATTTATTGGTGAAGAATGGGTGGCTAGTGATGTCGGAGAGTCCTAACAGGATTTCGCTAAATAAAGGATATACAGAGCAGGGATTTGCTGAGAAAGTTTTTCATTTACATTTGCGAATGACGGGAGATCATAACGAGATTTATTTTAGAGATTATCTCTGCCAGCATCCAGATATCGCCCAAGCGTATCAGGAATTAAAACTCAATTTGTGGAAACAATTTGAACACAATCGAGACGCCTATACAGATGCGAAAACGGATTTTATAAACCACTATGTGTCAGAGGCTAAGTCCAGTAATTTTTAAAAATCAGAAAAGTTTCATCAAAAAAAGTCTTAATAGGAGAAAGAATTGAGAAAATCATTTTACACTTGGCTCATGACCGAGCGCAATCCTAAAAGTAACAGCCCTAAAGCTATTTTGGCAGACCACGCTTTTGAAGAGTCATCCTTCCCAAAACACACAGATGATTTTGATGAGGTGAGTCGCTTTTTAGAGGAATATGCCAGTTTCTCTTTCAATCTAGGAGACTTTGATGCTATCTGGCAAGAATACTTAGAACACTAGCATTTATTCATTGGGTTTGGGCTAGTAATTTCTCCACCCCTTTGCTATAATAAAAAGAAATAAAAGGATTAGAGAGGTTCTTTATTTGAAGGAACATTCAATAGACATTCAACTGAGTCATCCAGATGACCTGTTTCATCTTTTTGGTTCCAATGAACGCCATCTTCGTTTGATGGAAGAAGAGCTTGATGTGGTGATTCATGCTCGTACGGAGATTGTCCAGGTTTTGGGAGAAGAGACTGCCTGTGAGGAAGCCCGTCAAGTTATTCAGGCTTTGATGGTCTTGGTAAATCGTGGGATGACCGTTGGTACACCAGATGTGGTGACTGCAATTAGCATGGTCAAAAATGATGAAATTGACAAGTTTGTCGCCCTTTACGAAGAAGAAATCATTAAAGACAATACTGGGAAGCCTATCCGCGTCAAAACCTTAGGTCAAAAGCTTTATGTGGACAGTGTCAAACAGCATGATGTGACCTTTGGAATTGGGCCAGCAGGTACAGGGAAGACCTTTCTTGCAGTGACCTTGGCAGTGACAGCTCTTAAACGTGGGCAGGTCAAGAGAATTGTCCTGACACGCCCAGCGGTGGAGGCAGGAGAGAGTCTAGGTTTTCTTCCGGGTGATCTCAAGGAAAAGGTGGACCCTTACCTTCGACCTGTTTACGATGCCTTGTATCAGATTTTAGGAAAAGACCAGACGTCTCGTCTCATGGAGCGTGAAATTATCGAGATTGCGCCCCTTGCCTACATGCGTGGACGGACCTTGGATGATGCCTTTGTCATTCTCGATGAGGCGCAAAATACGACCATCATGCAGATGAAGATGTTTTTGACTCGTTTAGGTTTTCATTCTAAGATGATTGTCAATGGAGATATTAGTCAGATTGACCTTCCGCGTAACGTCAAGTCCGGTTTGATTGATGCCCAAGAAAAGCTCAAGAACATCCACCAAATTGACTTTGTTCATTTTTCAGCCAAGGATGTGGTTCGCCATCCAGTTGTCGCTCAGATTATCCGAGCTTATGAACCAGCTCCAGTTAAAATTGAAGGGCGTGAAGAAGTCCAAGAAGAAACAGAATAGCAAAAAAGAGCAGTTCAGGTGGAATTGCTCTTTCTTTTATCTGATAATTAGATTTTTTAGACTAGTTCATTAATTGGAGTATGTCTTTTATCGAGTCCTTGGGCTACTGGAAGACTGGTTAAGTAACCTTGATAAGTGGTAACACCTTGACGCAAGCCCTCATCTTCAGAGATTGCTTGTACAAATCCTTTTTTAGCCAAAGCTTCGATATAAGGAAGAGTGACATTGGTTAGGGCGATGGTTGAAGTACGGGCTACCGCACCGGGGATGTTAGCAACGGCATAGTGGAGCACACCGTGTTTTTCATAGACAGGCTCATCGTGCGTTGTCACACGGTCAGCTGTCTCGATAACACCACCTTGGTCAACAGCAACATCAACAATGACAGATCCTGGACGCATTTGCTTGACCATCTCCTCTGTCACCAATTTTGGTGCTTTGGCACCTGGGATGAGAACCGCTCCGATCACCACATCCGCATCTCTCACACTGGCTTCGATGTTGAATGAATTAGACATAAGGGTTTGGATTTGATGGCCAAAGACCTCTTCGAGGATTGAAAGACGTTTAGCACTGATATCAAAGATTGTCACTTGCGCTCCCAATCCTAAAGCGATGCGGGCAGCATGGGTCCCTACGACACCGCCACCGATGATGGTTACTTTCCCTTTAGGTACACCCGGTACACCACCCAGTAGGACGCCAGAACCTCCTGCTTGCTTAGTTAGAAAATGAGCACCGATTTGGACTGCCATACGGCCTGCAACCTCACTCATAGGAACGAGGAGTGGTAACTGACCTTGGGAATCACGAACAGTTTCATAGGCAATCCCTGTTGTTTTTGCTGCTAGCATAGCATCTGCTAATTCAGGCGCAGCGGCCATGTGCAAGTAGGTAAAGAGAAGCAGGTCGTCACGTAAGTAACCATATTCAGAAGCTAATGGTTCTTTTACTTTCACGACTAACTCTGCAGCCCAGGCTTCACCAGCAGTAGCAACAATCTCAGCTCCTTGCTTTTGATAGTCATCATCAATAAAGCCAGAACCGAGACCAGCATTTGTTTCGATAAGGACGCGATGTCCACGGCCGACTAAGCTGTGGACACCAGCAGGTGTGAGGGCGACACGGTTTTCATTATTCTTAATTTCTTTTGGAATTCCGATTAACATAGAGAAAAACTCCCTTTCTATTGACGGGCTGTAAATGATTTATCACAATTATCTATAAAATAAGGTGATGATTTTATTCTATATGAAACCGCTTTAAAAAGCAAGAAAAATTTGTTATCACTTCTTTTTTATGCTAGACTGATAGAAAATACTTTTGAATGGTAGAAACGTATGGAATCAATCTTTTTAAAACTAGCTCAGTATCCAATAGTGGAGACTGAGCGTTTATTGCTTAGACCTGTAACCTTGGATGATGCGGAAGAAATGTTTGAGTATGCCTCGGACAGAGAAAATACGCGCTACACTTTTCCAACCAATCAAAATTTAGAAGAAACCAAAAGTAATATTGCTCAGTTCTACTTGACCAATCCCTTGGTTCGATGGGGAATAGAACTAAAAAGCAATGGTCAGTTTATTGGAACCATTGACTTGCACAAGATTGATCCTGTTATAAAGAAGGCAGCTATTGGCTACATTATCAATAAAAAGTATTGGAATAAAGGATTGACGACAGAAGCCAATCGTGCCGTAATTGAGCTAGCTTTTGAGAAGTTAGGAATGAATAAGTTAGTTGCTTTACACGATAAGGCTAATCCCGCGTCAGGAAAGGTCATGGAGAAATCAGGCATGCTTTTTTCTTATGTAGAACCATATGCTTGTATGGACCAGCATGAAGAAGGCCGAATCGTGACAAGAGTTCATTATGTCTTGACCAAGGAAGACTATTTTGCAAATAAATAAGCAGTTGAGAAGAAATTTTCAACTGTTTTTTCTTCCTCTTACGAATAATCTAAGAGAGGAGAAAATATGGAAGCAATTATCGAGAAAATCAAAGAGTATAAAATCATCGTCATTTGTACTGGTCTGGGCTTGCTTGTCGGCGGATTTTTCCTGCTAAAGCCAGCTCCACAAACACCTGGCAAGGAAATGAATTTGCAGGCTGAAGTTGCAGCTGTCTCCAAGGATTCGGTATCCGAAAAGGATGTGAAGAAGGAAGAAAAGGAAGAACCGGTTGAACAAGATCTAATCACAGTAGATGTAAAAGGCGCTGTTAAAGCACCTGGAATTTATGATTTGCCTGTAGGTAGTCGAGTCAATGACGCTGTTCAGAAGGCTGGTGGTTTGACAGATCAAGCAGACAGCAAGTCACTCAATCTAGCTCAGAAAGTTAGTGATGAGGCTCTGGTTTACGTTCCATCTAAGGGAGAAGAAGTAGCTGGTCAACAGGCAGGTTCTGGAGCGCCTTCTTCAACAAGCAAGGACAAGAAGGTCAATCTCAACAAGGCCAGTCTGGAAGAACTCAAGCAGGTCAAGGGACTGGGAGGAAAACGAGCTCAGGACATTATCGACCATCGTGAAACAAATGGGAAATTCAAGTCGGTTGATGAACTCAAGAAAGTCTCTGGCATTGGTGCCAAGACCATAGAAAAGCTAAAAGATTATGTTACAGTGGATTAAGAATTTCCCCATTCCCCTAATTTACCTGAGTTTTCTGTTACTTTGGCTTTACTACGCCATTTTCTCAGCATCCTATCTTGCTTTGTTGGGCTTCGTTTTTCTGCTAGTCTGCCTCTTTATCCAATTTCCTTGGAAATCTGCGGGCAAAGTTCTAATGATTTGCGGAGTCTTTGGCTTTTGGTTTCTGTTTCAAAATTGGCAACAGAGTCAAGCAAGTCAAAATTTGGCGGATTCTGTTGAAAGGGTACGGATTTTACCAGATACCATCAAAGTTAATGGTGATAGTCTATCCTTTCGTGGCAAGTCTGATGGACGAATTTTTCAAGTCTATTATAAACTCCAGTCCGAAGAGGAGAAAGAAGCCTTTCAAGATTTAACAGCCCTTCATGAGATAGAACTAGAAGGAAAACTTTCGGAGCCAGAGGGGCAGAGGAATTTTGGTGGATTTAACTATCAAGTCTATCTGAAAACTCAGGGAATTTACCAAACTCTCAATATCAAAAAAATACACTCACTCCAAAAGGTTGGCAGTTGGGATATAGGTGAAAATCTGTCCAGTTTACGTCGAAAGTTTGTGGTTTGGATTAAGACACATTTTCCAAGCCCTATGCGCAATTACATGACGGGGCTTCTATTAGGACATCTGGACACAGACTTTGAGGAGATGAATGAGCTTTATTCCAGTCTAGGAATTATCCATCTTTTTGCCCTGTCCGGCATGCAGGTAGGCTTTTTCATGGACGGATTTAAGAAACTTCTCTTGCGATTGGGTTTGACCCAAGAAAAGTTGAAATGGCTGACTTATCCCTTTTCCCTTATTTATGCTGGTCTGACAGGATTTTCAGCTTCGGTCATTCGCAGTCTCTTGCAAAAGTTACTGGCTCAACATGGTGTTAAGGGCTTGGATAATTTTGCCTTGACGGTTCTTGTACTCTTTATCATCATGCCTAACTTTTTCCTGACTGCAGGAGGTGTCTTGTCCTGTGCCTACGCTTTTATCTTGACTATGACCAGCAAAGAAGGAGAGGGGCTTAAGGCTATTGCCAGAGAAAGTCTAGTCATTTCCTTGGGCATATTGCCCATTCTATCCTTCTATTTTGCGGAATTTCAACCTTGGTCCATCCTTTTGACCTTTGTCTTTGCCTTTCTATTTGACTTGGTCTTCTTACCGCTCTTGTCTATCTTATTTGTCCTTTCTTTTCTCTATCCAGTCATTCAGCTGAATTTTATTTTTGAATGGTTGGAGGGAATGATTCGCTTTGTATCACAGGTGGCAAGTAGACCTCTGGTCTTTGGACAACCCAATGCATGGATTTTAATCTTATTGTTAATTTCCTTGGCTTTGGTCTATGATTTGAGAAAAAACATTAAAAGGCTAGCAGTGTTGAGCTTATTGATTACAGGTCTCTTTTTCTTGACCAAGTATCCACTGGAAAATGAAATCACCATGCTGGATGTGGGGCAAGGAGAAAGTATCTTCCTACGGGATATAACTGGTAAAACCATTCTCATAGATGTAGGTGGCAAGGCAAAATCTGATAAGAGAATCGAAAAATGGCAAGAAAAGACGACGACCAGCAATGCACAGAGAAGCTTGATACCCTATCTTAAAAGTCGAGGAGTGGCCAAGATTGACCAGTTGATTTTGACAAATACGGACAAGGATCATGTTGGAGATTTGTTGGAGGTGACCAAGGCTTTCCATGTAGGTGAAATTTTAGTGTCCAAAGGCAGTTTGAAACAGAAGGAATTTGTTGCAGAACTACAGGCAACTCAAACCAAGGTGCGCAGTGTGACAACAGGAGAGAACTTACCAATTTTTGGAAGTCAGTTAGAAGTCCTATCTCCAAGGAAAATAGGAGATGGAGGTTATGATGATTCCCTGGTTCTGTATGGAAAACTCTTGGATAAAAATTTTCTTTTCACAGGAAATTTGGAGGAGAAAGGAGAGAAGGACTTGCTGAAGCAATATCCTGACCTAGAAGTGGATGTTTTGAAAGCTAGCCAACACGGCTCTAAAAAGTCATCAAGTTCAGCCTTTCTAGCACAGCTCAAACCAGAGATTACTCTTATCTCAGTTGGAAAGAACAATCGAACGAAACTCCCCCATCAGGAAACCTTGACCCGACTGGAAGGTATCAATAGCAAAGTTTACCGAACTGACCAGCATGGAGCTATACGCTTTAAAGGGTGGAATAGTTGGAAGATTGAAACGGTTGGTTAATGAGCAGAAACTTTTCAAAAAAATAACTTTTTATCTTGACAAGGTCTAGAAAACTTGGTATCATATAAAAGTTGAGAAAAGCAGAAGTGAGAGCTTCTCGCCTTGTGACATTAAGTTGCCTGGCCCTACGGATGAAAAGTTTCTAAGAAACGCTATCATAACGTGCGGGCTTGTATATTTACGAGTCCGCTATTGTTTTTCTCTAATAAAACAAAAGAGGTGAAAACCATAGCAAAGCAAGACTTATTCATCAATGATGAGATTCGTGTACGTGAAGTTCGCTTGATTGGTCTTGAAGGAGAACAGCTAGGCATCAAGCCACTCAGTGAAGCGCAAGCTTTGGCTGATAACGCTAATGTTGACCTAGTATTGATTCAACCCCAAGCCAAACCACCTGTTGCAAAAATTATGGACTACGGTAAGTTCAAATTTGAGTATCAGAAGAAGCAAAAAGAACAACGTAAAAAACAGAGTGTTGTTACTGTGAAAGAAGTTCGTCTAAGTCCAACGATTGACAAGGGTGACTTTGATACAAAACTTCGCAATGCACGCAAATTCCTTGAAAAAGGAAATAAAGTTAAGGTATCTATTCGCTTTAAGGGTCGTATGATTACCCATAAAGAGATTGGTGCAAAAGTTTTAGCCGAGTTTGCTGAAGCAACTCAAGATATTGCCATCATCGAACAACGTGCTAAAATGGATGGACGTCAAATGTTCATGCAATTGGCGCCAGCGACTGACAAAAAATAATTGTCAGAAAGTTAAATAAAGGAGAAAAAATCATGCCAAAACAAAAAACACACCGCGCATCAGCTAAACGTTTCAAACGTACAGGTTCTGGTGGACTTAAACGTTTCCGTGCTTACACTTCTCACCGTTTCCACGGAAAAACTAAGAAACAACGTCGTCATCTTCGTAAAGCATCTATGGTGCATTCAGGAGATTATAAACGTATCAAAGCAATGCTTACTCGCTTGAAATAATAGCTTGACTGTAAGTAAACAATTCTAGGAAATATTTGGAGGAAATAAAACATGGCACGTGTTAAAGGTGGCGTTGTATCACGCAAACGTCGTAAACGTATTCTTAAATTAGCAAAAGGTTACTATGGAGCTAAACACATCTTGTTCCGTACTGCAAAAGAACAAGTAATGAACTCTTACTACTATGCATACCGTGACCGTCGTCAGAAAAAGCGTGACTTCCGCAAATTGTGGATCACTCGTATTAACGCGGCAGCTCGTATGAACGGACTTTCATACTCACAATTGATGCATGGTTTGAAATTGGCTGAGATCGAAGTTAACCGTAAAATGCTTGCTGACTTAGCTGTTAACGATGCAGCAGCTTTCACAGCTCTTGCAGATGCAGCTAAAGCAAAACTTGGTAAATAATAACAGATAAGACTGGAACAGGATTGTCCCAGTCTTTTTAAAAATAAAGGAGAAAAATATGGCTTCAAAAATGCTACACACTTGCTTGCGAGTAGAAAATCTTGAAAAATCAATTGCATTTTATCAAGATGCTTTTGGATTTAAAGAATTGCGTCGCAGAGATTTTCCAGACCATGCCTTCACGATTGTCTATCTAGGTCTTGAGGGTGATGACTATGAGTTGGAGTTGACTTATAACTATGATCACGGCCCTTATGTGGTTGGAGATGGATTTGCCCACATCGCCCTCAGTACACCTGATCTTGAGGCGCTTCATCAAGAGCACAGTGCCAAAGGCTATGAAGTAACTGAACCAAATGGTCTACCAGGAACTGCACCAAACTATTACTTTGTCAAAGACCCTGATGGCTACAAGGTTGAAGTCATTCGTGAAAAATAATCTCGTGAGGTCAAGTAGAATGTTCGTTTTCTACTTGACTTTTTTTAGCTGAAAGAGTATACTAGTAAAAATTTAACCTTTAAGGGGAGTCCAGAGAGACTCACAAGGTGTCAGATAAAAGAATAGTGCAATTTTCTAGAGGAGACTTTTTGAGTGTGCTCTCTTGTGTTGTACGATTTTAACTGAGGCCTTGCACTAGCAAGGTCTTTTCTTTATCTGGTCCCCTTAAAATTTAAGGAGGAAAAGTAATGAATCCCACATGTAAGAAACGTTTGGGTGCGATTCGATTGGAAACCATGAAGGTGGTTGCACAGGAGGAAATTGCGCCAGCAATCTTTGAATTAGTCCTAGAAGGAGAAATGGTTGAAGCTATGCGAGCAGGCCAATTTCTTCATCTTCGTGTGCCTGATGACGCCCATCTCTTGCGTCGTCCTATTTCAATTTCGTCTATTGATAAGGTAAACAAGCAGTGTCATCTCATTTATCGGATTGAAGGGGCTGGGACAGCTATTTTCTCAACCTTAAGTCAGGGGGATACTCTTGATGTGATGGGCCCTCAGGGGAATGGTTTTGACTTGTCTGACCTAGATGAGCAGAGCCAGATTCTCTTAGTTGGAGGGGGGATTGGTGTACCTCCTTTACTTGAGGTGGCCAAGGAATTGCATGCGCGTGGAGTAAAAGTAGTGACAGTCCTTGGTTTTGCTAATAAGGATGCTGTTATTTTAGAGACGGAATTAGCTCAATATGGTCAGGTCTTTGTAACGACAGATGATGGTTCTTATGGTATCAAGGGAAATGTTTCCGTTGTTATCAAGTATTTAGACAATCAATTTGATGCTGTTTACTCATGTGGGGCGCCTGGAATGATGAAGTATATCAATCAAACCTTTTATGACCACCCAAGAGCCTATCTATCTCTGGAATCTCGTATGGCTTGTGGGATGGGGGCTTGCTATGCCTGCGTCCTAAAAGTGCCAGAAAGCGAGACGGTCAGCCAACGTGTCTGTGAAGATGGCCCTGTTTTCCGCACAGGAACAGTTGTACTATAAGGAGAAAATCATGACTTCAAATCGTTTACAAGTTTCTCTACCTGGTTTGAATTTGAAAAATCCGATCATTCCAGCATCAGGCTGTTTTGGTTTTGGACAAGAGTATGCCAAGTACTATGATTTAGACTTTTTAGGTTCTATTATGATCAAGGCGACAACCCTTGAACCACGTTTTGGCAATCCAACTCCAAGGGTGGCAGAGACACCCGCTGGCATGCTTAATGCAATTGGCTTGCAAAATCCTGGTTTGGAAGTTGTTTTGGCTGATAAGTTACCTTGGCTAGAAAGAGAGTATCCAAATCTTCCTATTATCGCTAATGTAGCTGGTTTTTCAAAACAAGAGTATGCGGCTGTTTCTCATGGTATTTCCAAGGCAGCTAATGTGAAGGCTATTGAGCTCAATATTTCTTGCCCCAATGTTGACCATTGTAATCACGGACTTTTGATTGGTCAAGACCCAGATTTGGCTTATGATGTGGTGAAAGCAGCTGTGGAAGCGTCTGATGTACCAGTTTATGTCAAACTAACCCCAAGTGTGACGGATATCGTCACTGTCGCAAAAGCTGCAGAAGATGCGGGAGCAAGTGGCTTGACCATGATCAATACTCTAGTTGGAATGCGTTTTGACCTCAAAACCAGAAAACCAATCTTGGCTAATGGAACAGGTGGAATGTCTGGTCCAGCAGTCTTTCCAGTAGCCCTCAAACTCATCCGCCAAGTCGCCCAAACAACAGACCTGCCTATCATTGGAATGGGAGGAGTGGATTCGGCTGAAGCTGCCCTAGAAATGTATCTGGCTGGAGCATCTGCTATTGGAGTTGGAACAGCCAACTTTACCAATCCTTACGCCTGTCCTGACATCATCGAAAATTTACCAAAAGTCATGGACAAATACGGCATTAGCAGTCTAGAAAATCTACGCAAGGAAGTAAAAGCCAGTCTTAGATAAGCTAGACTATCCTTATTGTCAATAAGACACATAATTTTCATCATTTTGTAACATTTTCATATTTTAACTATGTTAAAATAAAGTTAATTACGAATGATGTAGATGAATATCTACCTAGGGGAGCAAAATGAAGAGAATACTACTTGTAAGTACAGCAGTTCTTGCATTGGCAATTGTGCCCACAACATCAGTCTTTGCTGAAGATAGTAAAACAACAGACCAAAGTCAAACGACGAATAAGAGTCAATCTGTGGACAAAAATCAGTCTAAAGATAAAAATCAGACTCCAGCATCAGAAGAGAAAAAAGTTGTTGAAAATACAAAGAATGAAACTGAAAAGACGGAAAAAAAGAAAGAACCAGTTGTTGTAAAAGAAAATAATTCTAAAAAAGAGGCTATTTCAAATAAAGAAAAAGTTGAAGAATCTCATAAGAATGGTTGGCAGAAAGAGCATGGGAAATGGCTTTTTTATGAGAATAATCAACCAATCAAAAACTGGAAAAAGATTGCGAGTGTCTGGTATTTCTTTGATCAACATGGAATCATGGCCAGCAATAGAATTGTTAATGACTATGCTTTTCATACTAGTGGAGCAATGGTAGAAAATTCCTGGGTGAAAATTGCTGATAAATGGTACTATGCTACAGATTCAGGAAAGATTGTTCGTAATAGATGGGAAAAAATTGGCAATGTTTGGTATTACTTCAAGCAAGATGGAGTCATGGCTAGCAATGCTCTAGTGAACGATTATCTTCTTAATAGTAGTGGGGCGATGGTTCAAAATGCTTGGGTAAAGATTACTGATAAATGGTATTATGCTACAGATTCAGGAAAGATCCTTCGTAATAAATGGGAAAAAATTAAGGGCACATGGTATTATTTTAATAATGATGGTGTGATGGCCAGTAATCAGTGGAAAAATGCTTACTATCTAAAAAATAGTGGAGCAATGGCTGAAAAAGAATGGATTTTTGATAAATCTTATAATAGCTGGTTTTACCTAAAATCAGGTGGTGCTTATGCTTCACGTGAATGGATTGGTGCTTATTACCTAAAATCTGGTGGTTATATGGCCAAGAATGAATGGATTTTTGATTCTAACTACAATGCATGGTACTACCTAAAAGAAGATGGAAGCTATGTTACTGGTGGTTTTAACATCAAAAATAAAGAGTACTTCTTCCAAGATAACGGAAAGTGGATTCAAATCCCAAAATATTTTAAGGTTAAACCAATCACAGCCTATATTTATAGCGAATCAGGAGATATTTTGAGCTATGTCAATCAGGGAAGTATTGTGACCTATGATAGCTCTAAAACCAAGGGTAATCGCCTAGCTGTTTCAATTTCAGGATTATCCGGTTATATGAATCAAAGAGATTTGACTTTAGTTGATGAAGGAAGTGAGTTTATTCCTCACTATACTACAGATGGAAGATTCCTATATCATGAACTTTCTCCATACACTAGTATTCGCGTAGCTCCACATACTTCAGCCATGAAAATTGGTAAGAAGTATTATTCAAAGGATGGAGAACATTTTGATGGGTTTACTATCAAAAATCGTTTCCTTTTTAAGAATTTGACTGAAGCAACCAACTATAGTGCGGATGAATTAAATAGAGTTTATTCGATTATGAATGTCCAAAACAGTCGTCTTGCTGGTAAAGGAGCAATTTTTAAAGAAGCTGAAAAACGTTACGGTGTCAATGCTCTCTATTTAATGGCTCATAGTGCGCTAGAAAGTGCTTGGGGACGAAGCCAAATTGCTAATGATAAAAATAACTTCTTCGGTATAGCTGCTTACGATACCAGTCCCTATGATTCAGCTAAGAAGTTTGATGATGTAGATAAAGGAATTCTTGGTGCGGCCAAGTGGATTCGTGAGAACTATATTGACCGTGGAAGAGATCACCTTGGAAATAAAGCGACAGGAATGAATGTACGCTATGCATCAGATCCGTACTGGGGTGAAAAAATAGCTAGTATCATGATGAATATTAACAGTCGACTTGGTGGAAAAGATTAAAAGATAAGCAACGATAACTGCTGAAAAGTGGTTGTCGTTTTTTTATTTAACTATTATGCTTTACAAACTAGTGTGGAAGTGGTATATTATATATGAATCTACTAGTAGGTATTACAAAATAGAAAGAAGGGGAAGGGATGAAGGAAACTCAGCTATTAAAAGGTGTTCTTGAAGGTTGTGTCTTGGATATGATTGGTCAAAAAGAGCGGTATGGTTATGAGTTGGTTCAGACTTTGCGAGAGGCTGGATTTGATACTATCGTTCCAGGAACTATTTATCCTTTGTTGCAAAAGTTAGAAAAAAATCAATGGATAAGAGGCGACATGCGCCCGTCGCCAGATGGTCCAGATCGGAAGTATTTTTCGTTAACCAAAGAAGGAGAAGAGCGTGTCTCAGTCTTTTGGCAACAATGGGACGATTTGAGTCAAAAAGTAGAAGGAATTAAGAATGGGGGTTAAACCATGAAGAAAATGAAGTATTACGAAGAAACAAGCGCCTTGCTGCATGAGTTTTCTGAGGAGAATCAGCAGTATTTTGAGGAACTGTGGGATAGTTTTAATCTTGCTGGATTTCTCTATGATGAGGACTATCTCAGAGAGCAGATTTATTTGATGATGTTAGATTTCTCAGAAGCAGAACGAGATGGCATGAGTGCAGAGGATTATCTAGGTAAGAATCCTAAAACAATAATGAAAGAGATGCTCAAGGAAGCACCTCGCAGTTCTATCAAGGAGTCCATTTTGACGCCAATTCTCGTCCTAGCGGTATTACGTTACTATCAATTACTAGGTGATTTTTCTAAAGGTCCTCTCTTAACAGTCAATTTGCTTACGTTTTTGGGACAACTTCTTCTTTTTCTAGTCGGATTTGGGCTTGTGGCTACAATTTTACGAAAAAGTTTAGTCCAAGATTCTCCTAAAATGAAAATTGGCACCTATATTGTCGTTGGGATTCTTGTTCTGCTAGTTGTTCTGGGATATGTAGGAATAGGAAGTTTTGTACAAGAAGGAGCATTTTATCTTCCTGCTCCCTGGGATAGTTTGTCTGTCTTTACGATTTCCCTAGTCATCAGTATTTGGAATTGGAAAGAAGCGATTTTTCGTCCATTTGTCAGTATGATTATTGCCCATCTTGTGGTGGGTTCTCTGCTCCGTTATTATGAGTGGATGGGCATTTCAAATGTTTTTCTTACAAAGATTATTCCTTTAGCTGTCCTCTTTATTGGAATCTTTGTCTTGTTCCGTGGGTTTAAGAAGATAAAATGGAGTGAAATATAGTCAAAAAGCCGTTACAAAGCGGTTTTTTGATATAATGAAGGGAAGAATGGTAGAAATTAAAGGAGAAAAATTTGATGAGATACATAACTCTTGGTCAAGATGACAAAGAATTATCAGAAATTGTTCTCGGAATGATGAGAATAAAAGATAAGTCTGTAAAAGAAGTTGAAGAGCTTGTAGAAACAGCACTGTCTGTTGGAATCAATGCTTTTGACTTGGCTGATATTTATGGTCGTGGTCGTTGTGAAGAACTGTTAGGTCTTGTCCTAAAAAATCGTCCAGATTTAAGAGAAAAGATGTGGATTCAGTCCAAATGTGGCATTCGCATTGAAGAATTTACCTATTTTGATTTTTCTAAGGACTATATTATAAAATCAGTTGACGGAATTTTGCAAAGATTGAAGATTGATCATCTAGATAGCTTGCTTCTTCATCGACCAGATGCTTTGATGGAATCTGACCAAGTAGCAGAAGCCTTTGATCTTCTTTATAAACAAGGTAAGGTTCGAGATTTTGGAGTTTCTAATCAAAATCCTATGATGATGGAGTTGCTTAAAAAAGATGTCAAGCAGCCGTTAGCTGTTAATCAGCTACAATTGAGTGCGGCTTTTACACCAGGATTCGAATCAGGTTTTCATGTTAATATGGAAGATAGTCAAGCAACTATGCGAGATGGCAGCATTTTTGAATATTGCAAATTACACGATGTGGTCATTCAAGCATGGTCTGTCTTACAATTTGGGTATTTTAAAGGGAATTTTGTTGGAAATGAGAAATTTCAAGCTTTAAATCAAGTACTTGCGCGTTTAGCTATTAAATATGGAGTAACCTCTTCAACTATTGCCATTTCTTGGATATTGCGTTATCCAGCAAAAATGCAGGCAGTTGTAGGTACCACAAATCCTAAGCACTTGAAAGAAGTTAGCCAAGCAACAAACTTTAGCTTAACAAGAAAAGAATGGTATGAAATTTATCTTGCAGCAGGGAATAATTTGCCGTAAGTAGAAGCAGATGTAAATAAATCACAGTCAAAAAGCCGTTATAAAGCGGTTTTTTTGTTATAATGAAGGGAAGAATTATTGATTTTAAAGGAGAAAAACATGACATTTGAAGAGATCCTACCGGGATTAAAGGCTAAGAAAAAATATGTACGTACTGGTTGGGGAGGTGCTGAAAACTATGTCCAACTCTTTGATACCATCGAGCAAAATGGTGTGGCTTTAGAGGTAACTCCTTATTTTTTGATTAACGTTTCTGGCGAAGGAGAAGGATTTTCCATGTGGAGCCCGACACCTTGTGATGTTTTGGCGACGGATTGGGTAGAAGTGCATGACTAGATGTGTATTGATTACGGGAGTGAGTTCAGGGATCGGTCTGGCTCAAGCTCGACTCTTTTTAGAGAATGGCTTTCAAGTTTATGGAGTTGACCAAGGTGAAAATCCACTCTTACAGGGTGATTTCCACTTTCTACAGAGAGATTTGACCTTGGGCTTAGACCCTATTTTTGATTGGTGTCCTCAGGTTGATGTTTTGTGCAATACTGCGGGAGTTTTGGATGATTATAAACCACTTTTGGAACAGACAGCGCAGGAAATTCAAGAGATTTTTGAAATCAACTACGTTACTCCTGTTGAGTTGACTCGCTATTATTTGAAACAAATGTTGGAAAATAAAAAGGGAATCATCATCAATATGTGCTCTATCGCTTCGAGCCTAGCAGGTGGCGGTGGACACGCCTATACTTCTTCGAAGCACGCCTTGGCAGGCTTTACCAAGCAGTTGGCTCTAGACTATGCTGAAACTGGGATTCAGGTCTTTGGTATCGCTCCAGGAGCAGTCAAGACAGCTATGACTGCTGCCGACTTTGAACCAGGTGGATTAGCAGACTGGGTGGCGAGCGAAACACCAATCAAGCGCTGGATTGAACCAGAGGAAGTGGGAGAAGTCAGCCTCTTTTTGGCCAGTGGAAAGGTATCTGCCATGCAGGGACAAATTCTGACAATAGATGGTGGCTGGTCTTTGAAGTAGGGAGAACAAAGTTAATAAAAAGGAGCACCTATGACATCGCAAGAAATGTGGAATGCCTATAAGCAAATCAATCCTTCTATCGGAGACGAGATAGATGCTTGGGCTTTTGGAGTGGAACCAGACCTTTTAGCGGATTTGGTTTTAAAAGGCGAAAAGACAGCAACCGCCTCAGCCTACGACCTCTACGCACTAGAAGACGAACCCCTGCCGCAAGAAGGAACCTTTGATATCATTTTAGATAGCCAAGATCGGGCTGTCTGCATTGTCGAAATTACAAGGGTTTCCGTTCAGCCCTTTAATCAAGTTTCTTCGCAACATGCCTATAAGGAAGGTGAGGGAGACAAATCTCTGACCTATTGGCGTCAGGTTCATGAGGACTTTTTCACAGACTGTTTGGGTGAAGCAGGACTGACTTTTACACCTGATAGTAAGGTTGTTTTAGAAGTATTTCGTAAGGTCTACCCACTGTAGACTGTTAGACGGAAGAAAGTTTTGGAAATGACCGTCCAATCCTTTTTTCTCAAGCAAAAAATGATATAATAAGTTTGTTTGAAGAAGAGCTCTAGCTCTTAAACTTAGATAGGAGAAAACTATGCAAGCAGTTGAACATTTTATTAAGCAATTTGTTCCTGAACATTATGATTTATTTTTAGACTTGAGTCGTGCGACCAAGACTTTTTCAGGGAAAGTGACCATTACTGGTCAAGCACAGAGTGACCGTATTTCCCTTCACCAAAAAGACTTGGAAATCGCTTCTGTAGAAGTTTCAGGGGAAGCTCGCCCATTCACAGTTGATCATGACAATGAAGCCCTTCATATCGAATTAGCTGAGGCTGGTCAAGTTGAAGTGGCTATCGCTTTCTCAGGAAAAATTACAGACAACATGACAGGGATATACCCTTCTTATTACACAGTTGATGGAGTGAAGAAGGAAGTATTGTCTACTCAATTTGAGAGCCATTTTGCGCGCGAAGCCTTCCCATGTGTGGATGAGCCAGAAGCTAAAGCAACTTTTGACCTCTCTCTACGTTTTGACCAAGCAGAAGGTGAATTGGCCTTGTCTAACATGCCTGAGATTGATGTGGAAAACCGCAAGGAAACAGGCATCTGGAAGTTTGAGACAACACCTCGCATGTCTTCTTACTTGTTAGCCTTTGTAGCAGGTGATTTGCAAGGGGTAACAGCGAAAACTAAAAACGGTACCCTCGTAGGTGTTTATTCAACCAAAGCTCATCCACTATCAAACCTTGATTTCTCACTGGATATCGCTGTTCGCTCTATCGAGTTTTACGAAGATTACTATGGAGTTAAGTACCCGATTCCTCAATCTCTCCACATCGCCCTTCCTGACTTCTCAGCTGGAGCTATGGAAAACTGGGGTCTTGTGACCTACCGTGAAGTTTACTTGGTTGTGGATGAGAACTCTACCTTTGCCAGCCGTCAACAAGTTGCTCTTGTTGTGGCCCATGAATTGGCTCACCAATGGTTTGGTAACCTCGTAACTATGAAATGGTGGGATGACCTTTGGCTCAATGAAAGCTTCGCCAACATGATGGAATACGTCTGTGTGGATGCTATTGAACCAAGCTGGAATATCTTTGAAGATTTCCAAACAGGTGGTGTTCCGTCTGCCTTGAAACGTGATGCGACTGATGGTGTTCAGTCTGTTCACGTCGAAGTTAAACATCCAGATGAAATCAATACGCTCTTTGACGGAGCTATCGTCTATGCCAAAGGAAGTCGCCTTATGCATATGCTTCGTCGTTGGCTAGGTGATACCGATTTTGCCAAAGGTTTGCATACCTACTTTGAAAAACATCAATACAGCAATACCATTGGTCGTGACCTTTGGGATGCTCTTGGTCAAGAGTCTGGACGTGATGTTGCAGCCTTCATGGATTCTTGGTTGGAACAACCTGGTTATCCAGTTCTCACTGTCAAAGTTGAAAATGATATCTTGAAGATTTCACAAAAACAATTCTTCATCGGTGAGCACGAAGATAAGAACCGTCTCTGGGTTGTGCCACTCAATAGTAACTGGAAAGGTTTACCTGATACACTTGAAACTGAAAGTATCGAAATACCTGGCTACGCAGCCCTTCTTGCTGAAAATGATGGAGCTCTTCGTTTCAATACTGAAAATACAGCCCACTATATTACAGACTATCAAGGAGACTTGTTAGATGCTATTCTTGCTGACCTAGTTGAGCTTGATAACACAAGTAAACTTCAAATCGTTCAAGAACGTCGTTTGTTGGCTGAAGCAGGGCACATTTCTTATGCTGACTTGCTCCCAGTCCTTGATAAACTTGCTAAAGAAGAATCTTACCTTGTGGTTTCAGCCGTTTCTCAAGTGATTTCTGCCCTTGAGCGCTTTATCGATGAAGGTACAGAAGCTGAGAAAGCCTTTAACAGTCTGGTTGCTAAATTGGCTCGTCATAACTATGACCGTCTTGGTTTTGAATCTAAAGATGGCGAATCAGATGAAGACGAATTGGTTCGTCAGTTGACCATTTCCATGATGATTCGCTCAAATGATGCAGAAGCTAGCCAAGTCGCTAGCCAAATCTTCGAAGCTCACAAGGATCAGCTTGCAGGACTGCCAGCAGCAATCCGTTCCCAAGTCCTAATCAATGAAATGAAACATCACGAGACTAAGGAATTGGTAGCCACTTATCTTGACCTTTACACTCATGCGACGGATGCGGTCTTCAAACGCCAGTTAGCAGGCGCTCTTGCGTACAGCATAGATGCAGAAAACATTCAAACTCTTCTTGCAACTTGGAAGGACAAATTTATCGTCAAGCCACAAGACCTTTCTTCATGGTACCTCCAATTCCTCGGACACCAAGCTACTCAAGAAACTGTTTGGGTATGGGCGCGTGAAAACTGGGATTGGATTAAGGCAGCTCTTGGTGGTGATATGAGTTTTGATAGTTTTGTAATCTTCCCATCACACATCTTTAAAACTCAGCAACGCTTGGCAGAGTACAAGGAATTCTTTGAACCACAACTTTCTGACCTTGCTCTTAGCCGTAACATCGGTATGGGAATCAAGGACATTGCAGCGCGTGTTGACTTGATTAACCGTGAAAAAGCTGCAGTGGAAGCAGTCGTTCTTCAATACGGAAATGCATAAATAAGCCTAAAATAAAAAGAAAACTCAGCTATCTCATGTAAAATGCAGAGAGTTGAGTTTTTTTTAAGGCAAATTTGGTATAATGGTTTTAATAAGGAGGAGTTTCTCATGATAAAAATCTTATTGGTTGAGGATGACCTAGGCCTGTCAAATTCAGTATTTGACTTTTTAGACGATTTTGCGGATGTTATGCAGGTATTTGATGGGGAAGAAGGTCTCTACGAAGCTGAAAGTGGCGTCTATGACTTGATTTTGCTCGATTTAATGTTGCCTGAAAAAAATGGCTTCCAAGTCTTGAAAGAATTGCGTGAAAAGGGAATTATGACACCAGTTCTGATTATGACTGCCAAGGAAAGCTTGGATGACAAGGGACATGGATTTGAACTGGGAGCAGATGATTATCTGACCAAACCTTTCTACCTAGAAGAACTTAAAATGCGGATTCAAGCCCTTCTCAAACGTTCAGGTAAGTTTAATGAAAATACCTTGACTTATGGAAATATTGTAGTTAATTTGTCAACCAATACCGTTAAAGTCGAAGATACTCCTGTCGAATTGCTGGGTAAAGAGTTTGATTTATTAGTTTATTTCCTTCAAAATCAAAATGTTATTTTACCCAAGACTCAGATTTTTGATCGTCTATGGGGATTTGATAGTGACACAACGATTTCGGTTGTCGAAGTTTATGTTTCAAAAGTCCGTAAGAAATTAAAAGGAACCACTTTTGCAGAGAATTTGCAAACCTTGCGCAGTGTGGGGTATATTTTAAAAGATGTTCAGTAAACTAAAAAAAACATGGTATGCGGATGACTTTAGTTATTTTATCCGCAACTTTGGTGTCTTCACTCTGATTTTTTCTACCATGACCCTGATTATTTTGCAGGTCATGCATTCGAGTCTCTATACTTCGGTGGATGAGAAGTTACATGCCTTAAGTGGAAGCCCTCAAGCTGTTATTCAGTTAGCCTTGAATCGAGCTACTGAGGAAGTCAAGAACATTGAACCAGCGACAGCTGATGCTAATAAGGCTGAAATAAAAACCAATGTCAGCTCTAATACAGAGGTTTTGCTTTTTGATAAGGATTTTAACCAGCTTTTATTAGGAAATCGTTTTTTAGGCCTAGATAAGATTAAGTTAGAAAAAAGAGAGTTGAATCACATTCGGCAAATCCAAGTTGTCAATAGTTATGGTCAGGAAGAAATCTATCGTATGATTTTGATGGAGACCACTACATCTTCAGTTTCAACCAATGTAAAATATGCGGCTGTCTTGATTAACACTAGTCAGTTAGAACAAATTAGTCAAAATCACGAGCATTTAATTGTGGTAGTGATGGCAAGTTTTTGGCTTTTATCCTTGATAGCTAGTCTTTACTTAGCACGTGTCAGTGTAAAACCATTATTGGAAAGCATGCAAAAGCAGAAATCTTTTGTGGAAAATGCCAGTCATGAATTGAGAACTCCTTTAGCAGTCTTGCAAAATCGTTTGGAGAATTTGTTTAGAAAACCCGAAGCGACCATTATGGAGTCTAGTGAGAGTATCGCTTCCAGTCTTGAAGAAGTTCGAAATATGCGTTTTCTAACAACAAATCTTCTTAACTTAGCCCGCCGTGATGATGGAATAAAACCAGAAATAGCGGAAGTATCACCACAGTTCTTTAAAACGACCTTTACGAACTATGGCTTGATTGCTTCGGAAAATGACCGAGTCTTTGAATCTGAGAATAGAATTTACCGTCCTATTATGACGGATCAGTTGCTTCTCAAGCAGTTAATGACAATCTTATTTGATAATGCAATAAAATATACAGAAGAAGATGGAAAGATTGAGTTTCTTGTTCATTGTACAGATCGGCATCTTTATCTTACTGTATCTGATAATGGTATTGGTATTTCGGCTACAGATAAAAAGAAAATCTTTGATCGCTTCTATCGTGTTGATAAGGCAAGAACTCGTCAGAAAGGTGGTTTTGGTTTGGGATTATCTTTGGCCAAGCAGATTGTTGATTCCTTAAGAGGAACGATTACAGTTAAGGATAATAAACCGAGAGGAACGATTTTTGAAGTCAAGATTGCAATTCAATCTCCCTCGAAACGTAAGAATAGATAAAAAAAGACAGTTTTACTCTGTCTTTTTCTATCAGATATAAGAAAAAGGTTGGTACAAAGACCAACCTTTATTTTGTCATTTTTTGTTTAATAATCATTCGTTGTAATTTTAAAAGGGCAAAACTTACACCCATAGCAGCTATAAACGATAGAGTCGTATTCAATTTTAAGGCTAAAAAGATAAAGCTGAAAAGTGCCATAAAGATACCAAAACAGGCAATATTAACAAAAAATAGGATTTCTTTTACATTTGCTCCCATTGATGTTTCAGGTGTATAATCTTGATAAAGTGGAGTTTGCACCGTTTCTTCAATATGTTCAAACTCATGAGTTTTTAGTTTTCTTGCAGACATGATTCTCTCCTTACAGGTACATAACTATTTTATCATTTTTTCAGCAGATAATTATTACAGAAAGGTTACAAAAAGAATAAAGTCCCTTTTCAAAATCACTTTTCTTGACACCATAATGTGAAAATGATAGGATGGATGGACACCAAACACTTATTAATATTCATAATTACTTATATTTGTAAGGGAATAGAGTTGCTAAATGATTCTTTTTTACGAAAAATTGTTTCCTTATTTTCTTGATTTTATTTAATTTGATTAGTGAGATTTGTTTTGAATAGAGAGATAGATTTTCTGTCTCCTATTTTTATAGTAGTGGGGTGTCTAACCGATACCTCTTGGAAAAGTTAAAGGAGATAAGCATGTATCTTGCTATCAAAGAAATATTACAAAACAAACTTCGATATAGTTTGATTCTAACTACCATTTTTCTTATCGCTTTCATGGTCTTTTTTATGACCAGTTTAGCTCTTGGTCTTGTGCGAAACAACCGAGCCGCTATTGATAATTGGCAAGCGACGGGTGTGGTTTTATCTGACTACGCAAATGATAATTTGACGGCATCTTTTATTCCTGAAAAGTATTATAAGGATAAGAGTTCTAAAGAGGCAGCTCCACTGGGTTATATGTTCGCTGTGATCAATCTAGTCGATGATAGTGAAAAGGTCAATGTTTCCATCTTTGCTCAGGAGTGGGACTCTTTTATTTCACCTAGTTTGAAGGAGGGGCGTTATCCTGAAGGGGACGACGAGGTGGTTGTGGATCAGTCCTTTGAGAATTATGGAATCAAGCTAGGTGATGACATTCAGCTGAATGGAAGCGAGGTAAGTTACAAGATTGTAGGGCTGACTCAAGGAAATAAATTTTTTACAGAGCCTGTTGTCTTTACGAATCTGACAACTTATTGGACCTTACAAGGAACTTTAAAATCTAATAAATCTATCTCCGCCTTGGTATTGAAAAATGATATAGAAGTGGCTGGTGATGGACTGAAACAGATTTCTATTCCAAAAATGATATCGAAAATTCCTGGTTACACACCTCAAGTTAATGTATTTTCAGGGATGATTCTTGCTATGATTGTCATCACAGGCTTGATTGTGGGTATATTTGTCTATATCATTACCATCCAAAAACTAGGACTTTATGGAATAATGCGGGCTCAGGGAATACAGATCAAAACCATTGTATGGTCTCTTTTCTGTCAAATCTTCCTCCTAGCTGGTATGGGGATTGCTTTAGCCTTGCTGGCTATTGGAGGAGTGATTTTAGTCTTGCCAGCTACCTTCTTTTTCTACCCAAGTTGGTTAGCCTATTCTGTCCTAAGCTTTGTGATTTGCTTGATGGCCATGCTAGGTGGCGTCATTTCACTTCCACGCTTGCTAAAGGTGGACCCGATTACTGCGATTGCAGAATGATGAGGAGAATAGTATGACAGCATTAATTGAAATGACTCAAGTGACAAAAACTTATGGGGAAGGAAAGATGAAAGTCGTGGCCCTGCATGAGACGAATTTCCAGCTGAATGCGGGAGAGTTCGTAGCTATCGTTGGGCCTTCAGGCTCTGGAAAGACGACCTTTCTAACAACTCTAGGACAACTTCAGGAAGCATCGAGTGGAAAGATTTTGGTAAAGGGGAAGGAAACAGGCAGTTTGACGGAGAAGGAGAAAACAGACCTCCGTTTTAGAGAGTTTGGCTTTATTCTTCAGGCTTCAAACTTAATTCCTTTTCTAACGGTCAAGGAACAGTTGGATTTGATTGACAGACTAGATAAGGGAAAAAATAGTAAAAGTGATCGAAAAGAGTTACTTGCCTTGTTGGATTTGGAAAAGGTACAAAATCAGTATCCCAAGGCTTTATCAGGTGGTGAACGTCAACGGGCTGCAATTGCTAGAGCGCTTTATAACAATCCGAGTATCGTTCTTGCAGATGAACCGACAGCCAGCCTTGACACAGAGAGGGCCTATCAAGTAACGGAAATGTTGGCTGCCATTGCCCACGAGCAAGGTAGAGGAGTAGTGATGATTACGCACGATACTCGTCTTCTAGATAAGGTGGACCGTGTTTATGTGATGAACGATGGACACCTAGTTGAAGAAACACATGCATAAAAAGAGAGTGAACGGTGCTGGTACTGTTCACTTTTTGATTGCAAACCTTAAAAAATGACTTTGCCTTTTTTAGAAAATTCCCAGTATTCATAGCTGATTTTTGAGAAATGTGGTATAATTTTTCTTATGGAAAAGATTATCATTACAGCAACTGCTGAAAGTATTGAACAAGTTAAACAACTGCTCGAAGCTGGCGTAGACCGTATCTATGTCGGTGAGAAAGATTTTGGCCTTCGTCTGCCAACAACCTTTAGTCATGACCAATTGCGTGAAATTGCTAAGTTTGTTCATGAAGCAGGTAAGGAATTGATTGTTGCGGTTAACGCCCTCATGCACCAAGATATGATGGACCGTATCAAACCTTTCCTCGATTTCTTGGAAGAAATCAAGACAGACTACATTACGATTGGGGATGCAGGTGTCTTTTACGTGGTTAACCGTGATGGTTATTCCTTTAAGACCATCTATGATGCTTCAACCATGGTGACAAGCAGTCGTCAGATTAACTTTTGGGGACAAAAGGCTGGCGCATCTGAGGCTGTTTTGGCGCGTGAAATTCCATCGGCTGAACTCTTCAAAATGCCAGATATTTTGGAAATTCCTGCTGAAGTATTGGTTTATGGTGCTAGTGTCATCCACCATTCTAAACGTCCACTCTTGCAAAACTACTATAACTTTACGCACATCGATGATGAAAAGACGCGTAAGCGTGACCTCTTCTTGGCTGAGCCAAGTGACCCAGAGAGCCACTATTCCATTTTTGAAGATAATCATGGTACCCACATTTTTGCCAACAATGACCTTGATTTGATGACTAAATTGACAGAATTAGTGGAGCATGGTTTTACCCATTGGAAACTAGAAGGGCTCTACACTCCTGGTCAGAACTTTGTTGAAATTGCAAAACTCTTTATCCAAGCGCGTAGCTTGATTCAAGAGGGTAACTTTAGCCATGACCAAGCTTTCTTGCTGGATGAAGAAGTTCGTAAACTTCACCCTAAAAACCGTTTCCTTGATACAGGATTCTATGATTACGATCCTGATATGGTTAAATAGGACATCAAAACCCGAAATAAAAATGTTCGGGTTTTTCCAGTGTATCCATGAAATAAAAACGGATACATGTTATAATAAAAGTAGCTCTTTAATGGAGGTGTTTGAGTGGAAAATCTGAAGAAAATGGCAGGTATCAAGGCTGCTGAGTTTGTCAAGGATGGCATGGTTGTCGGACTGGGAACGGGTTCTACTGCCTATTATTTTGTCGAAGAAATCGGTCGTCGTATTAAGGAAGAAGGATTGCAGATTACAGCTGTAACGACTTCTAGTGTGACTAGTAAACAGGCTGAAGGGCTTAATATCCCACTCAAGTCTATTGACCAAGTAGACTTTGTTGATGTGACAGTCGACGGGGCGGATGAAGTGGATAGTCAGTTTAACGGAATTAAAGGCGGTGGTGGTGCCCTTCTGATGGAGAAGGTTGTCGCAACGCCCTCAAAAGAATATATTTGGGTGGTGGATGAAAGCAAGCTGGTTGAGAAACTAGGTGCTTTTAAATTGCCAGTAGAAGTGGTTCAGTATGGTGCAGAACAGGTCTTTCGTCGTTTTGAGCAAGCTGGCTACAAACCAAGCTTCCGTGAAAAAGATGGCCAACGTTTTGTGACCGATATGCAAAACTTTATCATTGACCTTGCCTTGGATGTCATCGAGGATTCAATTGCTTTCGGACAAGAATTGGACCATGTCGTTGGTGTTGTAGAGCACGGATTATTCAACCAAATGGTTGATAAGGTCATCGTTGCTGGACGAGATGGGGTTCAGATTTTAACTTCAACAAAAGCAAACTAATCAACATAATAAGGAGACACATTATGTCAAAATTTAATCGTATTCACTTGGTGGTATTAGATTCTGTAGGAATCGGTGCTGCACCAGATGCTAATAACTTTGTCAATGCAGGAGTTCCAGATGGAGCTTCTGACACATTAGGACACATTTCAAAAGCAGTTGGTTTGAATGTCCCAAACATGGCTAAAATCGGCCTAGGAAATATTCCTCGTGAAACCCCTCTTAAGACTGTACCAGCTGAAAGCAATCCAACAGGATATGCAACAAAATTGGAAGAAGTATCTCTTGGTAAGGATACCATGACTGGACACTGGGAAATCATGGGACTCAACATTACTGAGCCTTTCGATACTTTCTGGAACGGATTCCCAGAAGAAATCTTGACAAAAATCGAAGAATTTTCAGGACGAAAGGTCATTCGTGAAGCCAACAAACCTTACTCAGGAACGGCTGTTATCGATGATTTTGGACCACGTCAGATGGAAACTGGGGAGTTGATTATCTATACTTCAGCTGACCCTGTTTTGCAGATTGCTGCCCACGAAGACATCATTCCTTTGGATGAATTGTACCGTATCTGTGAATACGCTCGTTCAATCACTCTTGAGCGTCCAGCCCTCCTAGGTCGCATCATTGCCCGTCCTTATGTAGGTGAACCAGGTAACTTCACTCGTACAGCAAACCGTCGTGACTTGGCTGTATCTCCATTTGCACCAACTGTGTTGGATAAATTAAACGAAGCTGGTATCGATACTTACGCTGTTGGTAAAATCAATGATATCTTTAACGGTGCGGGTATCAACCATGACATGGGCCACAACAAGTCAAACAGCCATGGAATTGATACACTATTGAAGACCATGGGCCTTGCTGAGTTTGAAAAAGGATTCTCATTCACAAACTTGGTTGACTTTGATGCCCTTTACGGCCACCGTCGTAATGCTCACGGTTATCGTGATTGCTTGCATGAGTTTGATGAACGATTACCTGAAATTATTGCAGCCATGAGAGAGAATGATCTTCTCTTGATTACAGCGGACCATGGAAATGACCCAACCTATGCAGGAACAGACCACACTCGCGAATATATTCCACTTTTGGCTTACAGTCCTTCCTTTAAAGGAAATGGTGTCATTCCAGTTGGACATTTTGCAGATATCTCAGCGACAGTTGCGGATAACTTTGGTGTTGAAACTGCCATGATTGGGGAAAGTTTCTTAGATAAATTGGTATAAGATGACGCGATATGCTTTACTTGTTCGGAGCATTAATGTAGGTGGGAAAAATAAAGTTGTCATGGCGCAACTTCGTCAAGAACTGACAGAGTTGGGACTGGAAAAGGTTGAGACCTACATCAACAGTGGCAACATTTTCTTTACTTCGACAGCTCCCAAAGCCCGATTGGTTGAAAAGTTAGAGGTATTCTTTGAAGTCCATTATCCGTTTATTCAGAACTTTTCCTTGCTGAGTCAGGAAGACTATGAAGCAGAAGTGGAGAATCTACCAGCTTGGTGGACCAAAGATTTGGCACGAAAGGATGTCCTCTTTTACACGGAGGGCTTGGATGTGGCTCAAGTCATTGAGAAAGTTGAAAGTTTAGAACTGGAAGATGAAGTTCTTCATTTCGGAAAACTTGGTATTTTCTGGGGGAAATTTTCTGAAGAATCCTACTATGCAACTGCCTATCACAAATACTTACTCAAGATGCCTTTCTACCGCCAAATCACCATTCGTAATGCTAAAACTTTTGACAAAATCGGTCAAATGCTAAAAAAATAATAAAGGAGACACAATGACGTTTTTAAATAAGATCAAGGAAACAGCTGCCTTCCTGAAAGACAAGGGAATCCAAGCACCTGAGTTTGGTTTAATACTTGGATCAGGTCTGGGAGAACTTGCAGAAGAAATCGAAAATCCAGTTATAGTAGACTATGCTGAGATTCCAAACTGGGGCCGCTCTACAGTAGTTGGTCACGCAGGGAAATTGGTATATGGTGACCTTGCAGGTCGAAAAGTTTTGGCTCTTCAAGGTCGCTTCCATTTCTACGAGGGAAATCCTCTGGAAGTCGTGACTTTCCCAGTACGTGTGATGAAAGTTCTCGGATGTGAAGGTGTCATTGTAACCAACGCAGCTGGAGGTATTGGATTTGGTCCTGGTACCTTGATGGCTATCTCAGACCATATCAATATGACGGGGCAAAACCCATTGATGGGTGAAAACTTGGATGATTTTGGTCCACGTTTCCCAGATATGTCTAAAGCCTACACTCCAGAATATCGTGCTACTGCCCATGAAGTGGCTAAGAAACTTGGTATCAAGCTTGATGAAGGTGTCTATATTGGTGTAACAGGTCCGACTTATGAAACCCCAGCAGAGATTCGTGCTTATAAGACATTGGGAGCAGATGCAGTTGGTATGTCTACAGTTCCTGAAGTTATTGTTGCAGCCCACTCTGGCTTGAAAGTTCTCGGTATTTCATGTATTACTAACCATGCTGCAGGCTTCCAAGAAGAACTCAACCACGAAGAAGTTGTAGAAGTGACAGAACGTGTTAAAGGCGACTTCAAAGGCTTGCTTAAAGCGATTCTTGCTGAATTGTAATCATGTTAATAGAATTGAGGAGTATTTTTCGAAAAATCCCTTATAATTTTAGATTATTCATAGCAGTAATTCTGCAAGGAATAGTTTCAGGTTTATCTGGTATATTTCTCCATTATCTTTTAGAGATGGTGGAGGAGCTAGCTTTTGGTCGGTCAGAGCATCATACTGGATTTTTGACAGATGGAGTTTCCTCCTCACAGATAGGACTAAGTTTAATGATCGTGGGTCTTGCTTCATCCTTGGTCTGGTATTTCTTGCAAAAAGGGTCTAAGATTTATTCCATCAAAGCTCAGATGAAGGATGAGACTTCACAAAACAAGCTTCATTTTCTAAAACAGCTATTTCATTCAATTTGGCAGATCATTGCAGTTGGAGGGGGAGCCCCTATTGGCAAAGAAGCTGCACCACGAGAGATTGGAACTCTATTTGCAGGGCCAATTGGAAAAAAATGTTTTCTCTCTAAGAAGGATCAAATCTTTCTCCTTGCTTGTGGTGCTGGTGCTGGTTTAGCGGCTGTTTATCAGGTTCCATTAACAAGTGTCTTCTTTGTTTTTGAAACCCTAGGAATTGCTCTATCTATTAAACGATTTGTCTTAGTCGGTTTGACTACCTATGTTTCAACATATATAGCAGGCTTGGTTATTTCAGATCAGGCTCTCTACCAGATTCCAGCTATCACATGGTCATTAAAGGAAATATGGATTATTCCCTTATTACTTCTTTTCTTAACCCCTCTGGCTTGGCTTTTTGGTCGCTTAAGTAAGGCAGCGTCTTCAAACAGGATAAAAGATAAACGAGTACTTCTCACATTGCCTACAACTTTTCTTTTTCTTGCTGGGTTGGCAAGTTATTTTCCACATCTACTTGGAAATGGACGTATGATGGCTCAGGAAGTATTGAATGGTAGCAATGGCAAAACAGTATTCCTCTTGTTTATCCTAAAAGCACTGGTCGTTCTTATTACTCTGTGGGCAGGGGCCTATGGTGGTACCCTTACGCCATCTTTTGCCTTGGGGATGGCTGGAGCTGCTCTCTTGGGCATGATTCTAGGTTTGGACAGTCAGCCAACCGTTTTACTTTTGGGTTCTGTTTGCTTTTTATCTGTGACCTTGAGGGCGCCCATTTCTGCAACCGGATTAGTTATAGGTTTCACTGGGCTAGGTATAGATTCTCTTCCGTATCTCTTAGTAACAGCTGTTTTAGCCTATGAATTTGTAAAAATGTTAGACCGCTTTCCTTGAGCTAGCATACTGTGTCAGAAGTCAAAGAATAAAGTAATTAGGTAGGAAATGCCGTTTCTTCTAATCAAGGATTTATCTTAAAAGATTAAAAACTATTGTCAGTTTATCAATAACTGTTTTAAATAAAAATGTAGTAGGCTTATCGGAGTCATGATTGAATCCGATTTTTCCTAGCTATGAAATATAAAAAGAAAGGTAGAGCGAGATGTTCTGATTTGAACACGAGCGTAAAACTTTTCTAAAAACTCAGAAGAGAAGGGGAGTTCGGGATTGAATTGAAGCCGCTCTAATCTTCTCAATATCATCAAAATTAAGAAAGAAAGGATGGGTAAACCGTATTTGCTGAACTGAATACGGGCGGAGAACTGTGTAAAAAAGATAAACTGTTTAGCATCTGCGATGCGTCATCAGTTTCCTATTTTTACTTTATTCTCTGTCGCTATCCTGAATATAAAAAAAGAAAGGTAGAGTGAGGTGTTCTAATTTGAACACGAGCGGAAAACTTGGAAAATAGATAATCTGACTGAGAAATCAGGATTTCTCAGTCAGATTCCTAATTTTCAGTCGTTTTCTTGTCGCTCTTTGTATCATAAATTATGTCTATCCATATTGCTGCTCAGCAGGGTGAAATTGCTGATAAAATTCTTCTTCCTGGGGATCCTCTTCGTGCGAAATTTATTGCGGAGAATTTTCTTGAAGATGCTGTTTGTTTTAACGAAGTGCGTAACATGTTTGGTTACACTGGTACTTACAAGGGCCACCGTGTATCTGTCATGGGAACTGGGATGGGGATGCCATCTATTTCGATTTATGCGCGTGAGTTGATTGTGGACTACGGTGTGAAAAAATTGATCCGTGTAGGAACAGCAGGTTCTTTGAATGAAGATGTTCACGTTCGTGAATTGGTTTTGGCGCAAGCAGCTGCAACCAACTCTAACATCATCCGCAATGACTGGCCACAGTATGATTTCCCACAAATCGCTAGCTTTGATTTGCTGGACAAGGCCTACCATATCGCCAAAGAACTTGGTATGACAACCCACGTTGGGAACGTTTTGTCATCTGATGTCTTTTATTCAAACTACTTTGAAAAGAACATCGAGCTTGGTAAATGGGGAGTCAAGGCTGTGGAAATGGAAGCAGCAGCCCTTTACTATCTGGCTGCTCAACACCATGTTGACGCGCTTGCTATCATGACTATTTCTGATAGTTTGGTCAATCCAGATGAAGACACGACTGCAGAAGAACGCCAAAATACCTTCACAGATATGATGAAGGTTGGATTAGAAACCTTAATTGCAGAGTAAAATGTAAAAGAAAATCCTGATTTCAAGTAACATCAGGATTTTTTCATGAATGCGATTTTTTCTGGGTCTGGTGTAACGCGGAGGGTCTTTTGTCCTGTGTAAGTGACAAAGCCCGGTTTTCCACCTGTTGGTTTGTTGAGTTTCTTGACTTCAATCATATCCACCTGAACCAGATTTGATAGGCGCCCTTGAGAGAAGTAGGCGGCCAGCTCTGCTGCGTCTGTCTTGACTTCATCAGATGGGTCAAGATTGCCTGAAATGACAACATGGCTTCCAGGAATGTCCTTGGCATGGAACCAAAGTTCCTCCTTGCGGGCCATTTTAAAGGTTAGTTCCTCGTTTTGTAGGTTGTTTCGGCCAACATAGATAATGGTTTTGCCATCGCTTGCTAGATATTGTTCTGGTTTTTTGCGTTTCTGGATTTTCTCCCGCTGTCTTCTACGGATAAAGCCGGTTTGAATCAATTCTTCACGGATTTCAGCGATTTCTTCTAGTCCAGCTTGGTTGAGGACGGTCTCGACACTTTCCAGATAGAGAATGGTTGCCTTAGTCTCTTCAATCAAATCAGTCAAGTATTTGACAGCTTCTTTGAGTTTCTGGTACCGTTTGAAATAGCGTTGGGCATTCTGGTTGGGAGTCAAGGCCTTATCAAGCGCAATGGTGATAGGTTGGTTGGTGTAGTAGTTGTCTAGGATAACCTGGTCTTGGTCGTTAGGCACTTGGTGGAGGAAGGTTGTCAGCAATTCGCCTTTTTGGCGAAATTCCTCAGCATTGTCTGTCGCTAGTAACTCTTTTTCTTGTTTTTTAAGCTTATGTCGATTTTTTTGAAGTTCATTTTCAACACGACGAATGAGTTCACTGGCTTGCTGTTTGACGCGGTCCCGTTCTGCCTTGTCCTTATAGTAGGTATCCAACAAATCAGAAAGACTAGCAAAAGGCTCTCCTACTTGATTTGCAAAAGGAACTGGGCTGAAGGAGGTCTCCGTCAAGCATGGTTTGGTTTCTTGATTGAAAAAGTTTCGGAAAGCGGAAAGTTTTTCACTAACCAGAATGTTTTCCAATTCATTTGCCGTATCGCGTCCCAGACCTTGAAAGAGGTTTTGAAGATTTTTAGCTGTCGTTTCCTGTGTTTGCAGGATTTCAAAGAGTTTCTCGTCCTTGACAGTAAAAGGATTGAGAGATTCCGTACTTGGTGGAGCGATATAGGTAGATCCAGGTAGCAAGGTGCGGTAGCTATTTTGTGAAAAGCCGACGTGTTTGATAACTTCGAGGATTTTATGACTACTTTTATCAACTAGTAGAATATTACTGTGTTTTCCCATGATTTCGATAATCAAGGTAGCCTGAATATGGTCTCCAATCTCGTTTTTATTGGAAACAGTAATTTCCACAATTCGGTCATTCTCAACCTGCTCAATCGACTCAATTAGGGCACCCTGCAAATACTTTCTCAAAACCATGATAAAGGTGGAAGGTTGGGCTGGATTTTCAAAAGTTGTTTGGGTCAGCTGAATGCGTCCAAAAACTGGATGGGCAGAAAGGAGCAGGCGATGACTTTGGCGATTGCTGCGGATTTGCAAGACCAATTCTTGTTCAAAAGGCTGATTGATTTTCTGAATGCGACCGTTAAGCAACTCTCTTTGCAATTCCTCAACCATATGGTGTAAAAAAAATCCGTCAAATGACATCGTTCTCTCCTTGTGATTGTATTCCATAGTATTATATCAAAAAGGTAGAATAAAATCATGGAAATGTGGTATAATAAAGCCAAGTAAAGAGAAACGAGAAGCACATGTATATTGAAATGGTAGATGAAACTGGTCAAGTTTCAAAAGAAATGTTGCAACAAACCCAAGAAATTTTGGAATTTGCAGCTCAAAAATTAGGCAAAGAAGACAAGGAGATGGCAGTCACTTTTGTGACCAACGAGCGTAGCCATGAACTCAATCTGGAGTACCGTGACACGGACCGTCCGACAGATGTCATCAGCCTTGAGTATAAACCAGAGTTGGAAATTGCCTTTGATGAAGAAGATTTGCTTGAAAATCCAGAATTGGCAGAGATGATGTCTGAGTTTGATGCCTATATTGGGGAATTGTTCATCTCTATCGATAAGGCTCATGAGCAGGCTGAGGAATATGGCCACAGCTTTGAGCGTGAGATGGGCTTCTTGGCAGTACACGGCTTTTTACATATCAACGGCTATGATCACTACACTCCAGAAGAAGAAGCGGAGATGTTCGGTTTACAAGAAGAAATTTTGACAGCCTATGGACTCACAAGACAATAAACGAAAATGGAAAAATCGTGACCTGATATCCAGTTTAGAATTTGCCATTACAGGAATTTTTACTGCTATCAAGGAAGAACGCAATATGAGAAAACATGCAGTGACGGCTCTAGTGGTCATCCTTGCAGGTTTTGTTTTTCAGGTGTCACGAATCGAATGGCTCTTTCTCCTATTGAGCATTTTCTTGGTAGTGGCGTTTGAAATTATCAACTCTGCTATTGAAAATGTGGTGGATTTGGCCAGTCACTATCACTTTTCCATGCTAGCTAAAAATGCCAAGGATATGGCGGCCGGCGCGGTATTAGTGGTCTCTCTTTTCGCAGCCTTAACAGGCGCATTGATTTTTCTCCCACGAATCTGGGATTTAATATTTTAAACAGTAAGAGGAAATTATGACTTTTAAATCAGGCTTTGTAGCCATTTTAGGACGTCCCAATGTTGGGAAGTCAACTTTTTTAAATCATGTCATGGGGCAAAAGATTGCTATCATGAGTGACAAGGCGCAGACAACGCGCAACAAAATCATGGGAATTTACACGACTGATAAGGAGCAGATTGTCTTTATCGACACGCCAGGAATTCACAAGCCTAAAACGGCTCTTGGAGATTTCATGGTCGAATCTGCCTACAGCACCCTTCGTGAAGTGGACACCGTTCTTTTCATGGTGCCTGCTGATGAAGCGCGTGGTAAGGGGGACGACATGATTATTGAGCGTCTGAAAGCTGCCAAGGTTCCTGTGATTTTGGTGGTAAACAAGATTGATAAGGTCCATCCAGACCAGCTCTTGTCTCAGATTGATGATTTCCGTAATCAGATGGACTTTAAGGAAATTGTTCCAATCTCAGCTCTTCAGGGCAATAATGTGTCTCGTCTAGTGGATATTTTGAGTGAAAATCTGGACGAAGGATTCCAGTATTTCCCGTCTGATCAAATCACAGACCATCCAGAACGTTTCTTGGTTTCAGAAATGGTTCGTGAGAAAGTCTTACACCTGACTCGTGAAGAGATTCCTCACTCAGTTGCAGTAGTGGTTGACTCTATGAAACGTGACGAAGAGACAGACAAGGTGCACATTCGTGCAACTATCATGGTGGAGCGTGATAGTCAAAAAGGGATTATCATCGGTAAAGGTGGTGCTATGCTTAAGAAAATTGGTAGTATGGCACGTCGTGATATCGAACTGATGCTAGGAGATAAGGTTTTCCTAGAAACATGGGTCAAGGTCAAGAAAAACTGGCGTGATAAAAAGCTAGATTTAGCTGACTTTGGCTATAATGAAAAAGAATACTAAGTAGAGGTGGGCTCATGCCTGCTTCTTGTTTTTACAGAAGGAGGACTTATGCCTGAATTACCTGAGGTTGAAACCGTTCGTCATGGCCTAGAAAATTTGATTCTTGGAAAAAAGATTTCTAGCATTGATATTCGTTATCCCAAGATGATTAGAACGAATTTGGACGAGTTTCGAAAGGAAGTGCCCGGACAAGTTATTGAGTCAATGGGACGTCGTGGAAAATATTTGCTTTTCTACCTGACAGACAAGGTCTTGATTTCCCATCTGCGGATGGAGGGCAAGTATTTTTACTATCCAGACAAAGTACCTGAACGCAAGCATGCCCATGTTTTCTTTCAGTTTGAAGATGGTGGCACGCTTGTTTATGAGGATGTACGCAAGTTTGGTACTATGGAACTCTTGGCTCCTGACCTTTTAGACGCCTACTTTATTTCTAAAAAATTAGGTCCTGAACCAAGCGAACAAGACTTTGATTTGCAGGTCTTTCAAGCTGCCCTAGCTAAGTCTAAAAAGCCTATCAAATCCCATCTTTTAGACCAGACTTTGGTAGCTGGACTTGGCAATATCTATGTGGATGAGGTTCTCTGGCGAGCTCAGGTTCATCCAGCTAGACCTTCCCAGACTTTGACAGCAGCAGAAGCGACAACCATTCATGATCAGACCATTGCTGTTTTGGGACAGGCTGTTGAAAAAGGTGGCTCAACCATTCGGACTTATACTAATGCCTTTGGGGAAGATGGAACCATGCAGGATTTTCATCAGGTCTATGACAAGGCTGGTCAAGAATGTGTACGCTGTGGTACCATCATTGAGAAAATCCAACTAGGTGGACGAGGCACCCATTTTTGTCCTCAGTGCCAAAGGAGGAATTGATGGGAAAAATCATCGGAATCACTGGGGGAATTGCCTCTGGTAAGTCAACCGTGACAAATTTTCTAAGAAAGCAAGGTTTTCAAGTAGTGGATGCCGACGCAGTCGTCCACCAACTACAGAAACATGGCGGTCGTCTGTTTAAGGCTCTAGTCCAGCACTTTGGGCAAGAAATCATCCTTGAAAATGGAGAACTCAATCGCCCTTTCCTAGCTAGTCTCATCTTTTCAAATCCTGAAGAACGAGAATGGTCTAAGCAAATCCAAGGAGAGATTATCCGTGAGGAACTAGCTACGTTGAGAGACCAGTTGGCTCAGACAGAAGAGATTTTCTTCATGGATATTCCCCTACTTTTTGAGCAGGACTACGTCTCTTGGTTTGATGAGACTTGGTTGGTATATGTGGACCGAGATGTCCAAGTAGAACGCTTAATAAAAAGGGACCAGTTGTCCAAAGATGAAGCTGAGTTTCGTCTGGCAGCCCAGTGGCCTTTAGAGAAAAAGAAATATTTGGCCAGCCATGTTTTAAACAACAATGGCAATCAGGACCAGCTTCTTACTCAGGTGTTCTCCCTGCTTGAGGGAGGTAGTGAAGATGACAGAGATTAACTGGAAGGATAATCTGCGCATTGCCTGGTTTGGTAATTTTTTGACAGGAGCCAGTATTTCCTTGGTTGTGCCTTTTATGCCCATCTTTGTGGAAAATTTAGGTGTAGGGAGTGATCAAGCTGCTTTTTATGCAGGTTTAGCTATTTCTGTCTCTGCCATTTCTGCGGCACTTTTCTCTCCTATCTGGGGCATCCTTGCTGACAAATACGGTCGAAAACCCATGATGATTCGGGCTGGGATGGCCATGACCATTACTATGGGAGGCTTGGCTTTTGTGCCAAATATTTATTGGTTAATCTTTCTTCGTTTATTAAACGGTGTATTTGCAGGATTTGTTCCCAATGCAACAGCCCTTATAGCCAGTCAGGTTCCCAAGGAGAAATCAGGCTCTGCCTTAGGTACTTTGTCTACAGGCGTAGTTGCAGGTACTCTAACTGGTCCCTTTATTGGTGGCTTTATTGCAGAATTATTTGGCATTCGTACTGTTTTCTTACTGGTTGGTAGTTTTCTATTCTTAGCTGCTGTTTTAACTATTTGCTTTATCAAGGAAGATTTTCAACCAGTAACCAAGGAAAAGGCCATTCCAACAAAGGAATTATTTACATCAGTTAAATATCCCTATCTCTTGGTCAACCTATTTCTGACTAGTTTTGTCATCCAATTTTCAGCCCAATCAATCGGCCCTATCTTAGCTCTGTATGTACGCGACTTAGGCCAGACAGAGAATCTTCTTTTTGTATCTGGTTTGATTGTATCCAGTATGGGCTTTTCCAGTATGATGAGTGCAGGAGTCATGGGAAGGCTAGGTGACAAGGTGGGCAATCATCGTCTCTTGGTTGTAGCCCAGTTTTATTCAGTTATCATCTATCTCCTCTGTGCTAATGCTTCTAGCCCCCTTCAACTAGGACTTTATCGTTTCCTCTTTGGATTGGGAACCGGTGCTTTGATTCCCGGAGTTAACGCCCTTCTCAGCAAGATGACGCCCAAAGCTGGTATTTCGAGGGTCTTTGCCTTTAATCAGGTATTCTTTTATCTGGGAGGTGTTGTTGGGCCCATGGCAGGTTCTGCAGTAGCAGGAAAATTTGGCTATCATGCAGTCTTTTATGCGACAAGCCTTTGTGTTGCCTTTAGTTGTCTCTTTAACCTTCTTCAATTTCGAACATTATTAAAAGTAAAGGAAATCTAGTGCGAGTAAAAATTAATCTCAAATGCTCCTCTTGTGGCAGTATCAATTACCTAACCAGTAAAAATTCAAAAACCCATCCAGACAAGATTGAGGTTTTAAAGTATTGTCCCAAGGAAAGAAAAGTAACCCTACATCTTGAATCTAAGTAGATTTTATGGTAAAATAATAGGGATTTTAAGGAGTTTGATATGTATAACCTATTATTAACCATTTTATTAGTATTATCTGTTGTGATTGTGATTGCGATTTTCATGCAACCAACCAAAAACCAATCCAGCAATGTATTTGATGCCAGCTCAGGTGATTTGTTTGAACGCAGTAAAGCACGCGGTTTTGAAGCTGTAATGCAGCGTTTGACAGGGATTTTAGTCTTTTTCTGGCTAGCCATTGCCTTAGCATTGACGGTATTATCAAGTAGATAAGAAAATAATGGGCAGGACTAGGTCTTTGCCTCTTTTTGTTTTTAAAGGATGTGTAAGAAGGTTTTACAGTAAAAGAAAATAAAAAATCTAGAAAGAAAATATGAAAGATAGAATAAAAGAATATTTACAAGACAAGGGAAAGGTGACTGTCAATGACTTGGCTCAGGCTTTGGGAAAAGATGGGTCCAAGGACTTTCGTGAGTTGATAAAAACCTTGTCCCTAATGGAAAGAAAGCACCAGATTCGTTTTGAAGAAGACGGTAGTCTGACATTAGAAATCAAGCAAAAACATGAGATTACCCTCAAGGGGATTTTTCATGCCCATAAAAATGGCTTTGGCTTTGTCAGTCTAGAAGGCGAGGAGGACGACCTTTTCGTAGGAAAAAACGATGTCAACTATGCTATTGATGGTGATACCGTTGAAGTCGTTATCAAAAAAGTTGCTGACCGTAATAAGGGAACAGCAGCTGAAGCCAAAATTATTGATATCCTAGAACACAGCCTGACAACTGTTGTCGGCCAAATCGTTCTAGATCAGGAAAAACCTAAGTATGCGGGTTACATCCGTTCAAAGAATCAGAAAATCAGTCAACCGATTTATGTTAAGAAACCAGCCCTAAAACTAGAAGGAACAGAAGTTCTCAAGGTCTTTATCGATAAATACCCAAGCAAGAAACATGATTTCTTTGTCGCTAGTGTCCTCGATGTGGTTGGGCATTCAACGGATGTCGGAATTGATGTTCTTGAGGTTTTGGAGTCCATGGACATTGTCTCAGAGTTTCCAGAAGCTGTTCTCAAAGAAGCGGAAAGTGTGCCTGATGTTCCGTCTCAAAAGGATATGGAAGGTCGTCTGGATCTAAGAGATGAGATTATCTTTACCATTGATGGTGCTGACGCCAAGGACTTGGACGATGCGGTGCATATCAAGGCCTTGAAAAATGGAAATCTGGAGCTCGGGGTTCACATCGCAGATGTTTCCTACTATGTGACCGAGGGTTCGGCCCTTGATAAGGAAGCCCTTAACCGAGCGACTTCTGTTTATGTAACAGACCGAGTGGTTCCAATGCTTCCAGAACGACTGTCAAATGGCATCTGTTCCCTCAATCCTCAAGTTGACCGTCTGACCCAATCTGCCATTATGGAAATTGATAAACATGGTCGTGTGGTCAATTACACCATTACACAAACAGTTATCAAGACCAGCTTCAGGATGACCTACAGTGATGTCAATGATATCCTAGCTGGAGACAAGGAAAAGAGACAAGAATATCAGAAAATTGTTCCAAGTATCGAACTCATGGCCAAGCTCCATGAAAGGCTAGAAAACATGCGTGTGAAACGTGGAGCCCTCAATTTCGATACCAACGAAGCGAAGATTTTAGTGGATAAACAGGGTAAGCCTGTTGATATCGTTCTTCGTCAGCGTGGTGTTGCCGAGCGCATGATTGAATCATTTATGTTGATGGCCAATGAAACAGTTGCTGAGCATTTTAGTAAGCTGGATTTGCCTTTTATTTATCGAATCCACGAGGAGCCCAAGGCTGAAAAGGTTCAGAAGTTTATTGATTATGCTTCGAGCTTTGGCTTGCGCATTTATGGGACTGCCAGTGAGATTAGCCAGGAGGCCCTCCAAGACATCATGTGTACTGTTGAGGGAGAACCTTATGCAGATGTATTGTCCATGATGCTTCTTCGCTCTATGCAGCAGGCTCGCTATTCAGAGCACAATCACGGCCACTATGGCCTTGCTGCTGACTATTACACTCACTTTACCAGTCCGATTCGTCGTTATCCAGACCTTCTTGTTCACCGTATGATTCGTGATTACGGCCGTTCTAAAGAAATAGCTGAGCATTTTGAACAAGTGATTCCAGAGATTGCGACCCAGTCTTCCAACCGTGAGCGTCGTGCCATTGAGGCTGAGCGTGAAGTCGAAGCCATGAAAAAGGCTGAGTACATGGAAGAATACGTGGGTGAAGAGTACGATGCAGTTGTATCAAGTATTGTCAAATTCGGTCTCTTTGTCGAATTGCCAAACACAGTTGAAGGCTTGATTCATATCACAAATCTACCTGAATTTTATCATTTCAATGAGCGTGATTTGACTCTTCGTGGGGAGAAATCGGGTACAACCTTCCGTGTAGGTCAGCAAATCCGTATCCGAGTTGAAAGAGCCGACAAGATGACGGGTGAAATTGACTTCTCTTACATCCCAAGTGAGTTTGATGTAATTGAAAAAGGCTTGAAACAGTCTAGTCGTAGTGACAGAGGGCGTGGTTCAAGTCGTCGTTCAGATAAGAAGGAAGACCAGAGAAAATCAGGACGCTCAAATGATAAGCGTAAGCATTCACAAAAAGACAAGAAGAAAAAAGGAAAGAAACCTTTTTATAAGGAAGTAGCTAAGAAAGGAGCTAAGCATGGTAAAGGGCGAGGGAAAGGTCGTCGCACAAAATAAAAAGGCGCGTCACGACTATACAATCGTAGATACGCTAGAGGCAGGGATGGTCCTGACTGGAACTGAAATCAAGAGTGTACGAGCAGCTCGAATCAATCTCAAGGATGGCTTTGCTCAAGTGAAAAATGGAGAAGTCTGGCTGAGCAATGTCCATATCGCTCCTTACGAAGAGGGCAATATCTGGAACCAAGAACCAGAACGTCGTCGTAAACTACTGCTCCATAAGAAACAAATCCAAAAATTAGAACAAGAGACTAAAGGGACAGGAATGACCCTGGTTCCTCTTAAAGTCTATATCAAAGATGGTTATGCCAAGCTCCTTTTAGGTTTAGCTAAAGGGAAGCATGACTATGATAAACGGGAGTCAATCAAACGTCGTGAGCAGAATCGCGATATTGCGCGTGTTATGAAAGCTGTTAATCAGCGATAAAAAGAGGAAATGAAAATGGAAAAACTAGTTGCCTATAAACGTATGCCTTTGTGGACTAAAGAAACCATGCCAGAGGCTGTTCAGCAAAAGCACAATACAAAAGTTGGAACGTGGGGGAAAATTACTGTCTTGAAGGGAGCTCTCAAGTTTATTGAATTGACAGAAGATGGTGAGGTTTTAGCTGAGTACATCTTTGAAGCAGGGGCTGACAATCCCATGGCACAACCTCAGGCTTGGCACCGAGTGGAGGCTGTAACAGACGATGTGGAATGGTACTTGGAATTTTATTGTAAACCTGAGGATTATTTCCCTAAAAAATACAATACCAATCCGGTTCATTCAGAGGTCCTAGAGGCTATGCAGACAGTAAAACCAGGGAAAGCCTTGGATTTGGGCTGTGGTCAAGGCCGTAATGCACTCTTTTTAGCCCAACAAGGTTTTGATGTGACAGCTGTGGATCAAAATGAACTGGCCCTTGAAATCTTGAAAAGCATTGTGGAGCAAGAAGACCTGGACATGCCAGTTGGTCTTTACGATATCAATTCAGCCAGCATTGGGCAAGCGTATGATTTCATTGTTTCAACAGTTGTTTTGATGTTTTTGCAAGCAGACCGCATTCCTGCAATTATCAAAAATATGCAGGAGCATACCACGGTCGATGGTTATAATCTTATCGTTTGTGCTATGGATACGGAAGATTACCCTTGCTCAGTGAACTTCCCATTTACTTTTAAAGAAGGCGAACTAGCGAACTATTACAAGGACTGGGAATTGGTCAAGTACAATGAAAATCCAGGCCATTTGCACCGTCGTGACGAAAATGGCAATCGTATTCAACTACGCTTTGCGACTATGCTAGCTAAAAAAATCAAATAAACATGAATGAAGATTAGGAAATTTCCTGATCTTTTTTCTTTTTTACGAATAGATAAGATAGAAGAATTGACAAAAATACGCATTATAAGTATAATTTTAGCTAGAAAGGTGACCATAAATGCCAATAACAGGTAAGGAAATGGTAAAATTATACTCAATGAAAATCAAAGAGCAAACTAGGAAGCTGGCCGCAGGCTGTACTTGAGTACGGCAAGGAGAAGCTGACGTGGTTTGAATTTGATTTTCGAAGAGTATTAGCTCTTGCAAATGGATGGATTGAAGTACGTAAGAGAGGAAGTCATCATCATTTTAGGAAAGAAGGGGTTCCCTATCTTGTCACTATTCCAGTTCACGGTAATGAGGATTTAGGAAAAGGTTTAGAGAGAAAAATATTAAAAGATTTGGGATTATAGTTGATTTGGAAATTGTGGAGGTGTATTATGCTAAAATCTTATCCTGCTATTTTTCATAGAGAAGGCACTGGATACTGGGTTGAATTTCCTGAATTTGGAGGCGGGACTGAAGGAGCAACGATTGAACTTGCAATGAAAAATGCTCGGGAAATGCTTGAGAGTGTTTTAGCTTCTTATATTGACGAAGGCCTAGCTTTGCCTACTCCTAGTGACATTGCTAAGTTCAAAGCTCCTGATGGATTTGTGACTTTGATTCAGGTCAATCCCTTGCCTTTCGTTAAGAATAATAAAGCGATTCGAAAAAATGTTACGGTTCCAGAGTGGCTAGTCAGACTTGCAGATCGTGAGAAAGTGAACTATTCTGAAGTGTTGACACAAGCTCTTGAAAGTCGCTTGCAACTCTAAAATTATAGAGTGATGAAGATTAGGAAATTTCCTGATCTTTTTTCTTTTTTTACGAATAATATAGAAAAGGGGGAAATCATGTTTGTTGCGAGAGATGCTAGGGGAGAATTGGTAAATGTGTTAGAGGATAAGCTTGAGAAGCAAGCATACACCTGCCCAGCTTGTGGAGGTCAGCTCCGTTTGCGTCAAGGGCCAAGTGTACGGACCCATTTTGCCCACAAATCCCTAAAAGACTGTAATTACTCCTTTGAAAATGAAAGCCCAGAACACTTGACAAATAAGGAAGTCCTTTATCACTGGTTGAAAACAGAGGCTGAGGTGCAATTAGAATACCCTCTTCCAGAGCTTAAACAGATTGCGGATGTATTTGTAAATGGTCATCTTGCTCTAGAAGTTCAGTGTAGTCCCTTGCCTCAAAAAGTTCTTAAAGAGCGTAGCGAGGGCTATCGTAGTCAGGGTTACCAAGTACTGTGGTTGCTGGGAGAAAAACTTTGGCTCAAGGAGCGTTTGACCCGTCTGCAAGAAGGTTTTCTTTATTTTAGTCAAAATATGGGCTTTTATATTTGGGAATTAGATAAGGAAAAACAGCTTTTAAGACTCAAATATCTGATTCACCAAGACCTCCGTGGTAAACTCCATTATCAAATCAAGGAATTTCCCTATGGTCAAGCTAGTTTACTGGAAATACTACGTCTTCCCTATAAGAAACAAAAAATTTCTTATTTTACAGTTTCTCAGGATAAGGACATCTGTCTCTATATTCGGCAACAACTGTTTTATCAAAATCCTTTTTGGATGAAAGAACAAGCCGAAGCCTATCAAAAGGGAGAAAATCTCCTGACTTATGGGCTAAAAGAATGGTATCCACAAATTCGGCCAATAGTAGGCAAATTTTTACAGATTGAGCAAGATTTGACCAGCTATTATCAGTATTTTCAAACCTATTACCAAGAAAATCCTCAAAATGATTGGCAAAAGCTCTATCCACCAGCCTTTTATCAGCAATATTTCTTAAAAAATATGGTAGAATAGAAAGGATGGAGGAATCTAATGGTATTACAAAGACATGAAATAAATGAAAAAGATACATGGGACCTATCAACGATTTACCCAACTGACCAGGCTTGGGAAGAAGCTTTAAAAGAGTTAACAGAAAAGTTGGAGACAGTAGCCCAGTATGAAGGCCATCTCTTGGATAGTGCGGATAGCCTACTCGAAATTACTGAATTTTCTCTTGAGATGGAACGCCAGATGGAGAAGCTTTACGTTTATGCTCATATGAAGAATGACCAAGACACACGTGAAGCCAAGTACCAAGAGTACTATGCCAAGGCAATGACACTCTACAGCCAACTAGACCAAGCCTTTTCATTCTATGAACCTGAATTTATGGAAATTAGTGAAAAGCAGTATGCTGACTTTTTAGAGGCTCAACCAAAATTGCAGGTTTATCAACACTATTTTGACAAGCTCTTGCAAGGCAAGGATCACGTTCTTTCACAACGTGAAGAAGAGCTATTAGCTGGAGCGGGAGAAATCTTTGGTTCGGCTAGTGAAACCTTCGCTATCTTGGACAATGCGGATATTGTGTTCCCTTATGTCCTAGACGATGATGGTAAGGAAGTTCAGCTCTCTCATGGAACTTACACACGTTTGATGGAGTCTAAAAATCGTGAGGTTCGCCGTGGTGCCTATGAAGCCCTTTATGCGACATATGAGCAATTCCAACACACTTACGCTAAGACTTTACAGACAAATGTTAAGGTGCAAAACTACCGTGCCAAAGTTCGCAACTACAAGAGTGCGCGTCATGCAGCCCTAGCGGCCAATTTTGTTCCAGAGAGTGTTTATGACAATTTGGTAGCAGCAGTTCGCAAGCATTTGCCACTCTTGCATCGTTACCTTGAGCTTCGTTCAAAAATCTTGGGGATTTCAGACCTCAAGATGTACGATGTCTACACACCACTTTCATCTGTTGAATATAGTTTTACCTACCAAGAAGCCTTGAAAAAAGCAAAAGATGCCTTGGCAGTATTGGGTGAGGATTACTTGAGCCGTGTTAAACGTGCCTTCAGTGAGCGTTGGATTGATGTTTATGAAAATCAAGGCAAGCGTTCAGGTGCCTATTCTGGTGGTTCTTACGATACAAATGCCTTTATGCTTCTTAACTGGCAGGACAATCTAGACAATCTCTTTACCCTTGTCCATGAAACAGGTCACAGTATGCATTCAAGCTATACTCGTGAAACGCAGCCTTATGTTTACGGGGATTACTCTATCTTCTTGGCTGAGATTGCATCAACTACCAATGAAAATATCTTGACGGAGAAATTATTGGAAGAAGTGGAAGATGATGCAACGCGCTTTGCTATTCTCAATAACTTCCTAGACGGTTTCCGTGGAACAGTTTTCCGCCAAACTCAATTTGCCGAGTTTGAACACGCTATCCATCAAGCAGACCAAAATGGGGAAGTCTTGACAAGCGATTTCTTAAATAAACTCTACGCTGACTTGAACCAAGAGTATTATGGTTTGAGCAAGGAAGACAATCCTGAAATCCAATACGAGTGGGCTCGCATTCCACACTTCTACTATAACTACTATGTATACCAATATTCAACTGGCTTTGCAGCAGCCTCAGCCTTGGCTGAAAAGATTGTCCATGGTAGTCAAGAAGACCGTGACCGCTATATCGACTACCTCAAGGCAGGCAAGTCTGACTATCCACTTAATGTCATGAGAAAAGCTGGTGTTGATATGGAGAAGGAAGACTATCTCAATGATGCCTTTGTAGTCTTTGAACGTCGTTTAAATGAGTTTGAAGCCCTTGTTGAAAAATTAGGATTAGCATAAAATGGTTGAATCATATAGTAAAAATGCCAACCATAACATGCGTCGTCCTGTTGTCAAGGAAGAAATTGTGGACTTGATGCGTCAGCGTCAAAAGCAAGTTACAGGTTCTTTGAAAGAATTGGAAGACTTTGCCCGTAAGGAAAATATTCCCATTATTCCCCATGAAACGGTTGCTTATTTCCGTTTTCTCATGGAAACTATGCAGCCTAAAAATATTTTGGAAATTGGGACTGCAATCGGTTTTTCAGCCCTCTTGATGGCGGAACATGCGCCAAAGGCCAAGATTACAACCATTGACCGCAATCCAGAGATGATTGGATTTGCCAAGGAAAATTTCGCCCAGTTTGACAGTCGTAAGCAAATCACACTCCTAGAAGGAGATGCGGTAGATGTCTTATCTACACTGACAGAGTCCTATGATTTCGTCTTTATGGATTCAGCCAAGTCTAAATACATCGTCTTTCTGCCAGAAATCCTCAAACATTTGGAAGTCGGTGGTGTGGTTGTCTTGGATGATATTTTCCAAGGTGGTGATGTTGCCAAGGACATTATGGAGGTTCGTCGTGGCCAGCGAACCATCTATCGTGGCCTTCAAAGACTATTTGATGCAACCTTAGACAATCCAGGACTCACTGCAACATTAGTACCTTTAGGGGACGGCATTCTCATGCTTCGTAAAAATATAGCAGAGGTTCAATTGCCTGTTAGCGAATGATTTTCAGAATAATTTAAGAAAATATAGTAAAATAGATAGGGTAACACTTATCTCAAAGGAGTAAACATGAAGAAAAAACTATTGGCAGGTGCCATTACACTATTATCAGTAGCAACTTTAGCAGCTTGTTCCAAAGGTTCAGAAGGAGCAGATCTTATCAGCATGAAAGGAGATGTTATCACTGAACATCAGTTCTTCGAGGAAGTAAAGAATAATCAAGCAGCTCAACAAGTTTTGCTTAACATGACCATTCAAAATGTTTTTGAAAAACAATATGGGTCAGAAGTAACTGACAAAGAAGTAGAAGATGCAATTGCTGAAGAACAAAAGAAATATGGGGACAGCTATCAAAATGTACTCTCACGTGCTGGCATGACACTTGAGACACGTAAAGCTCAAATCCGTACAAGTAAATTGGTTGAATTAGCAGTTAAGAAGGCAGCAGAAGCTGAATTGACAGATGATGCTTACAAGAAGGCCTTTGATGAATACACTCCAGATGTAACTGCTCAAATCATTCGTCTTGATAATGAGGATAAAGCGAAAGAAGTCCTCGAAAAAGCTAAGGCAAGTGGCGCAGATTTCGCTCAATTAGCTAAAGATAACTCAACTGATGAGAAAACCAAAGCTAACGGTGGTGAAATCACTTTTGATTCAGCTTCAACAGAGGTACCAGATCAAGTTAAGAAAGCAGCTTTTGCCTTGGATGTTAACGGTATTTCTGATGTCATTACGGCTACTGGTACTCAGGCATACAGCAGTCAATATTACATTGTAAAACTCACTAAGAAAACAGAAAAGTCATCTAATATTGATGACTATAAAGAAAAATTGAAGACGCTTATTCTTACTCAAAAACAAAATGATTCATCATTTGTTCAAAGTATTATCGGAAAAGAATTGCAAGCTGCAAATATTAAAGTTAAAGATCAAGCTTTCCAAAATATCTTTACTCAATACATTGGTGGTGGAGATTCAAGCTCAAGCAGTTCTTCAAAAGAATAAAACAGAAAAGAGCAAGCGCTCTTTTTCTTATGAGAAAATCTTATATCTTAAGGGTAAGGGTTTTTTTCTTTCTGAAAAAGTGGTATAATAGCAATCAAAACTAGAAAATAAAACGGAATTGGGAACAAATTTCTTTGTTCCTATTAGAGTGGTGTGATATGAAAATTAGTAAAAGGCACCTGTTAAACTATTCCATTTTGATACCTTATCTCCTTTTGTCTGTATTGGGTCTAATCGTAGTATATTCGACGACGAGTGCAACCCTGATTGAAGAAGGGAAAAGTGCTCTTCAATTGGTCCGAAACCAAGGTGTTTTCTGGATAGTTAGTTTAATTTTGATTGCCTTAATATATAAGTTAAAACTAGGTTTCTTAAGGAATGAACGACTGATTATTATCGTTATGTTCATAGAGGTGATTTTACTAGCTTTGGCACGTTTAATAGGAGTTCCGGTTAATGGAGCCTACGGTTGGATTTCAGTAGGACCTGTAACAATTCAACCAGCAGAGTATCTAAAAATTATTATTATTTGGTATTTGGCTCATCGTTTTTCTAAACAACAAGAAGAAATTGCTATTTACGATTTTCAGATTTTAACCCAAAACCAATGGATTCCTCGGGCTTTTAATGACTGGCGTTTCGTTATAATCGTATTAATTGGAAGTTTAGGAATTTTCCCAGATTTAGGAAATGCCACTATCCTTGCTTTGGTAGCCTTGATTATGTATACACTTAGCGGGATTGCTTATCGCTGGTTCACGACTTTTCTACTTCTGTTGACAGGTGGTTCAATGTTATCCCTATCTGTAATTCGTTTTGTTGGGGTTGAAAATTTCTCTCGTATTCCGGTCTTTGGTTATGTTGCCAAACGTTTTAGCGCATTTTTCAATCCTTTTAATGACCTAGCAGGTGCAGGACACCAACTCGCAAATTCTTACTATGCTATGGTAAATGGTGGATGGTTTGGTCTAGGATTAGGAAATTCAATCGAGAAACGGGGTTATTTACCAGAAGCTCATACAGATTTTGTGTTCTCTATTGTTATAGAAGAATTTGGATTTGTTGGAGCTAGTTTGATTTTATCACTTCTCTTTTTCTTAATTTTGCGAATTATTTTGGTGGGAATTCGTGCTAAGAATCCATTTAATTCAATGGTAGCTATTGGGGTAGGAGGCATGCTTTTGGTGCAGGTCTTTGTTAATATCGGTGGAATTTCTGGTCTTATTCCTTCAACTGGAGTAACATTCCCTTTTCTATCGCAAGGTGGGAATAGCCTCTTGGTATTATCTGTCGCAATTGCATTTGTATTAAATATTGATGCAAGTGAGAAACGTGCTAAACTTATTAGGGAGTATGAAAATCAATCTTCTGAAATGTTATAAGGATTGTATGGAAAGGAAAGTTTATGTCTCTTCAAAAATTAGAAAACTATAGTAATAAAGCTGTTGTGCAAGAAGAAGTATTGATTTTAACAGAATTGTTAGAAGATATCACTAAAAACATGCTTGCTCCAGAGACTTTTGATAAAATCATGCAGTTGAAGGAATTGTCAACTCAAGAAGATTATCAAGGCTTAAACCAATTAGTTACTAGTCTGACAAATGATGAAATGGCTTATATTTCACGCTATTTCTCTATCTTGCCTCTTTTGATTAATATTTCAGAAGACGTGGATTTGGCCTATGAAATCAACCATCAAAATAATATCGATCAAGATTATCTTGGTAAATTATCAGCAACGATTAAAATGGTTGCAGAAAAAGAAAATGCGGTTGAAATTTTAGAACATTTGAATGTTGTCCCTGTTTTGACAGCCCATCCAACACAAGTGCAACGTAAGAGTATGTTGGATTTGACTAACCATATCCACACCCTCTTGCGTAAGTATCGTGATGTGAAATTAGGCTTGATTAATAAAGAAAAATGGCATAATGATCTCCGTCGTTACATTGAGATTATCATGCAGACAGACATGATTCGTGAAAAGAAATTGAAAGTGACCAATGAAATCACGAATGTTATGGAGTACTACAATAGTTCATTCCTGAAGGCAGTTCCTCATTTGACTGCTGAGTACAAGCGTCTGGCTAAAAAACATGGCTTGGAGTTGAAACATCCTAAACCAATTACCATGGGAATGTGGATTGGTGGAGACCGTGACGGGAATCCTTTTGTTACAGCAGATACCTTGAAACAATCTGCTATGACTCAGTGTGAAGTCATCATGAACTACTATGATGAAAAGATTTACCAGCTCTATCGTGAGTTCTCTCTCTCAACTAGTATTGTCAATGTAAGCAAGCAAGTTAGAGAAATGGCTCGTCAATCCAAGGATAACTCTATTTATCGTGAAAAAGAGCTTTACCGTCGTGCCTTGTTTGATATTCAATCAAAAATCCAAGCGACAAAAGCTTATCTCATTGAAGATAAGGAAGTTGGGGCTCACTATGACACAGCCAATGATTTTTATAAGGACTTAATTACCATTCGTGATTCCCTTTTGGAAAATAAGGGAGAAGCACTGATTTCTGGTGATTTTGTTGAGCTGATTCAGGCAGTTGAAATTTTTGGTTTCTATTTGGCATCTATTGACATGCGTCAAGATTCTAGTGTTCATGAAGCTTGTGTGGCCGAACTCTTGAAATCAGCAGGAATTCATTCTCATTATAGTGAACTCAGTGAAGAAGAAAAATGCCAGCTTCTTTTGAAAGAATTAGAAGAAGATCCACGTATTCTTTCTGCCACTCACGTTGAAAAATCAGAGTTACTTGAAAAAGAATTAGCAATCTTTAAGGCTGCTCGTAAGTTGAAAGATAAGTTGGGAGATGATGTCATTCGTCAGACTATCATTTCACATGCAACCAGCGTATCAGACATGTTGGAATTGGCTATCTTACTAAAAGAAGTAGGGTTAGTTGATAAAGAAAGAGCCCGTGTCCAAATTGTTCCTCTTTTTGAAACAATTGAGGACTTGGACCACTCAGAAGAAACCATGAGAGAATACCTTTCTCTTCCTCTTGCTAAAAAATGGATTGCTTCACGTAATAACTACCAAGAAATCATGCTTGGTTACTCTGATAGTAATAAAGATGGTGGTTACCTATCATCATGTTGGACCCTCTACAAGGCTCAACAACAATTGACTGCTATCGGAGATGAATTTGGCGTTAAGGTTACCTTCTTCCATGGTCGCGGTGGTACTGTCGGTCGTGGTGGTGGACCAACCTATGAAGCCATCACATCTCAACCGCTTAAGTCTATCAAGGATCGTATCCGCTTGACGGAGCAGGGTGAAGTAATTGGGAATAAATACGGTAACAAAGACGCTGCTTACTATAACCTTGAAATGCTGGTTTCAGCAGCCATTAACCGTATGATTACTCAGAAGAAGAGCGATACCAATACTTCAAATCGTTATGAAGCTATTATGGATCAAGTAGTGGACCGTAGTTACGATATCTACCGTGATTTGGTCTTTGGTAATGATCATTTTTATGATTATTTCTTCGAGTCAAGTCCAATCAAGGCTATTTCAAGCTTTAACATTGGCTCTCGTCCAGCTGCTCGTAAGACTATTACTGAAATTGGTGGTTTGAGAGCCATCCCTTGGGTATTCTCATGGTCGCAAAGTCGCGTCATGTTCCCTGGCTGGTATGGGGTTGGTTCAAGCTTCAAGGAATTTATCGATAAAAATCCAGAGAATATCGCTATCCTACGAGATATGTACCAAAACTGGCCTTTCTTCCAATCGCTTCTTTCAAATGTCGACATGGTCTTGTCAAAATCAAATATGAACATTGCTTTTGAATATGCCAAACTGTGTGAAGATGATCAAGTAAAAGCAATCTATGAGACTATTTTAAATGAATGGCAAGTTACCAAGGAAGTCATCTTGGCTATCGAAGGATATGATGAACTTTTAACTGAAAATCCATATCTAAAAGCAAGTTTGGATTACCGTATGCCTTACTTTAATATCCTTAACTATATCCAGTTGGAGTTAATTAAACGTCAACGTCGAGGAGAATTATCAAGCGACCAAGAAAAATTAATCCATACAACCATCAACGGAATTGCGACAGGATTGCGTAATTCAGGCTGATAACTATCAAACTTCCTCTTTTCTATAGGGGAAGTTTTTTAATAGTTTAAAAAAATGCTAAAAGAGTCTTGACAAGTAGTTGAAAAATGATATAATTTAACCATTCAGAAAAGTAATCATATAAACTTTTTAGAGAGTCTGTGGTAGCTGAAAACAGATAAGTGATGATGATGAAAATTGGGCTGAATGTTATTTAGAATTTGAAATCATAAAAATTCGGTGAGCACACCTTACAGTGCATCTCGTTATTGCGAGACAGAGCGATAGGGAAATTCCCTATAATTGAGGTGGTACCGCGCATCGACGTCCTCACACAAGTTTTTTGTGTGAGGACTTTTTTTGGAGGAAACTTATGGAATTTAAACGATGGCGTCACTTGTTTAGATAAGTGAAGTATTTTAAAGGGAATAAAAAGGAGAATAGCATGAAAAATAAACGTTTAATTGGAATTATCGCTGCATTAGCAGTCTTAGTAGTAGGAAGTCTGATTTACTCTTCAATGAATAAACCAGAAGCTAAAAATGAAAAGAAAATTGCCAAAGTTGGTGTCCTTCAGTTTGTGAGCCATCCATCTCTTGACTTGATTTATAAAGGGATTCAAGATGGACTTGCTGAGGAAGGGTACAAAGATGATCAAGTTAAAATCGACTTTATGAACTCAGAAGGTGACCAAAGTAAGGTTGCGACAATGAGTAAACAATTGGTTGCAAATGGGAATGACTTGGTTGTTGGTATCGCAACACCAGCTGCTCAAGGTTTGGCTAGTGCAACAAAAGATCTACCGGTTATCATGGCAGCTATTACTGACCCAATCGGAGCGAACTTGGTTAAAGATTTGAAAAAACCAGGCGGCAACATTACAGGAGTATCTGACCACAATCCAGCTCAACAACAAGTTGAACTCATTAAGGCTCTGACACCAAATGTGAAAACAATAGGAGCCCTTTACTCAAGCAGCGAAGACAATTCAAAAACACAGGTCGAAGAATTTAAGGCTTATGCTGAAAAAGCAGGTTTGACTGTAGAAACATTTGCTGTTCCTTCAACAAATGAAATTGCTTCAACAGTTAACGTTATGACTAGCAAGGTTGATGCTATCTGGGTTCCAATCGATAACACAATCGCATCTGCCTTTTCAACAGTTGTATCAAGCAACCAATCAGCTAAAAAACCAATCTACCCAAGCGCAACTGCCATGGTAGAAGCAGGTGGCTTGGCATCAGTTGTAGTTGACCAACACGACCTTGGTGTGGCAACAGGTAAAATGATTGCGCAAGTCTTGAAAGGTGCAAAACCAGCTGATACTCCAGTCAATGTCTTTTCAACTGGTAAATCAGTTATCAATAAAAAATTGGCACCAGAGCTAGGTATTACGATTCCTGAATCTGTTCTAAAAGAAGCAGGACAAGTGATTGAATAATCTACAATGGAGGAGTTGGGGACATCTCCTCCGATTTTTTACAATAGAAATCGTATAGAAAAGGTTAAGAAACAGATGATACTATCTATTATTTCTCAAGGATTTGTCTGGGCTATTTTAGGTCTGGGAATCTTTATGACATTTAGGATTTTGAACTTTCCAGATATGACGACAGAAGGTTCCTTCCCTCTTGGGGGAGCTGTTGCTGTCACTTTGATAACCAAAGGCGTGAACCCATTTTTAGCGACTCTTGTTGCTGTAGGAGCAGGTTGTTTGGCTGGAATGGCAGCAGGACTTCTTTATACAAAAGGGAAAATCCCAACCTTGCTCTCAGGGATTTTGGTGATGACTTCCTGTCACTCTATCATGCTCTTGATTATGGGACGTGCGAATTTAGGCCTGCTTGGAACTAAGCAAATTCAGGATGTTTTCCCTTTTGATTCAGACTTGAACCAACTCTTGACAGGTCTTATCTTTGTCAGTCTTGTTATTGCTCTCATGCTCTTTTTCTTGGACACTAAACTCGGACAAGCCTATATTGCTACAGGTGACAATCCTGATATGGCTAGAAGTTTCGGGATTCATACTGGACGTATGGAGCTCATGGGATTGGTCTTATCAAATGGTGTGATTGCCCTTGCAGGTGCCCTCATTGCTCAGCAAGAAGGTTATGCTGATGTGTCTCGAGGAATCGGGGTTATCGTTGTAGGTCTTGCAAGTTTGATTATTGGAGAAGTTATTTTCAAGAGTTTGAGTTTGGCAGAGCGTCTGGTTGCCATCGTTGTGGGTTCTATCGCCTATCAATTCTTAGTGTGGGCAGTTATTGCGCTTGGCTTTAATACAAGTTACCTTCGTTTGTACAGCGCCGTGATTTTAGCAGTCTGCCTCATGATTCCAACATTTAAGCAAACAATCTTGAGAGGAGCCAAATTAAGCAAATGACAGCAATTGTAGAATTAAAAAATGCAACCAAAGTTGTTAAAAATGGCTTTGATGAAGAAAAGATTATTTTAAATGATGTTTCCTTAGAAATTTTTGAACAGGACTTTATCACGATTTTAGGTGGAAATGGTGCTGGTAAATCGACCCTCTTTAACACTATAGCAGGAACCTTATCACTAACTAGTGGGACTATTCGTATTTTGGGTGAAGATGTTACCAAGTTTTCACCAGAAAAGCGGGCTAAGTATCTGTCTCGTGTCTTCCAAGATCCCAAGATGGGGACAGCTCCTCGTATGACGGTCGCTGAAAATCTTTTAATTGCCAAGTTTCGTGGTGAAAAACGTGGACTGTTTCCGAGACGACTGGCTAGCTACAAGGATGAGTTTCAGGCAACTATTGAAAAAGTAGGAAATGGTCTTGAGAAACACTTGAATACACCGATTGAGTTCTTATCAGGTGGACAAAGACAGGCTTTGAGTCTCTTGATGGCAACCTTGAAGCGTCCTGAATTACTCTTGTTAGACGAGCATACTGCAGCTCTTGATCCAAAGACAAGTGTCGCACTCATGGAGTTGACAGATGAATTTGTCAAGAAAGATCAGCTGACAGCCCTTATGATTACTCATCATATGGAAGATGCTCTCAAATATGGTAATCGTCTGATTGTCATGAAGGAAGGTCGTATAATTCAAGACCTCAATAATGAAGAAAAATCTAAGATGAAAATCTCAGACTACTATCAATTATTTGAATAGATGAACTTTATTTTCATTAAAAAATAGAGAAGAAAAACTTAGAAGCATTAAAGTGTTTCTGAGTTTTTTAACCTTCTTTTCTATCTAGAAAAATAAGGCAAAGAGAATTACGGAAAGCGTATGAAATGGTTTACTTTTTTTCAGAAATAAGCTATACTAGTTTACGTGAAACTATGATAAGATGGAGGTATTGTGTATGGTTGACAAACAAGTCATTGAAGAAATCAAAAACAATGCCAACATTGTGGAAGTCATAGGTGATGTGATTTCTTTGCAGAAGGCTGGACGGAACTATTTAGGGCTCTGTCCTTTTCATGGTGAAAAGACTCCTTCTTTCAACGTTGTGGAAGACAAGCAGTTTTATCACTGTTTTGGTTGTGGGCGCTCAGGAGATGTTTTTAAGTTCATCGAAGAATACCAAGGTGTATCCTTCATGGAAGCCGTTCAGCTCTTAGGAGAGCGTGTCGGTATTCAATTAACGATGCCTGTCCCGTCTCGTCCTCAACAGGTTTCCCCTCATCAGGCTCTATATGATATGCATGAAGAAGCTGCACGATTTTACCATGCAATTCTCATGACGACCAAGATGGGAGAAGAAGCAAGGGCTTATCTATATAAGCGAGGGTTGACAGACGAAGTTCTAAGGCACTTCCAGATTGGGTTGGCTCCAGCTGAGAGAACCTATCTCTATCAACGTTTGGCTGATAAGTTTGAGGAAAAGGATTTACTGGATTCGGGCTTGTTTTACTTGTCAGACGGTAATCAGTTTCATGATACTTTTTTCGGACGTATCATCTTTCCTTTGACCAATGATAAGGGGCAGGTCATTGCCTTTTCAGGTCGTATCTGGAAAGAAACAGATAATCAGACTGCCAAGTATAAAAATAGTCGCTCAACTTCAATTTTTAACAAGAGTTATGAATTGTATCATTTGGACAAGGCTAAAAAAGGAACTGGGAAAATCCCAGAACTCTACTTGATGGAAGGTTTTATGGATGTTATCGCCGCCTACCGTGCTGGTATAGAGAATGCTGTAGCTTCCATGGGAACGGCTCTGAGCAAGGAACATGTTGACCATCTCAAACACTTTACTAAAAAGATTGTCCTCAGCTACGATGGTGATAAGGCAGGGCAGGCAGCAACAGCAAAAGCGTTGGAGGAATTAAAAGATTTCTCAGTGGAAGTTGTTCGAGTACCTGATTCCATGGACCCAGATGAGTATTTACAAAAGAATTCTGCTGAAGACCTGGCTTATCTCTTAACCAAGACTCGGATTAGTCCCATAGAATTTTATATTCACCAACTTAAGCCGGAAAATAGCGATAACTTGCAGGCGCAAATTGAGTTCATTGAAAAGATTGCACCCTTAATCGCCAAAGAAAAGTCTATCACTGCCCAAAATTCTTACATCCACATTCTGGCGGACAACCTGCCTTCCTTTGATTATCAGCAGGTGGAACAGATTGTAAATGAAAGTCGGATTTTCCAAAGGCAGGAGAGGGTCAAGGAGCGTCCTGCACCAGTAGCGATCAGTTTACCTGTTACGCGGCAACTGACAGCAGTTATGAGAGCAGAAGCTCATCTCCTTTATAGGATGGCTGAGAATCCAGTTGTTTTGAATGATTATCGTTTGCGAGATGATTTTTTCTTTGATACCCCAGAATTTCAGATTCTTTACGAATTATTAAGTGAGCAGGGAAAAATCGGATCAGAGGACCTCTCCCATCAGTCACCTGAAGTTGAAACTGCCTGGTATCAAGTGCTTGCTCTTGATTTACCATCTGAAATCTTACCTCAGGAACTAGTGGAAGTGGAAGAATCTCGAAACCGTGCCCTCCTCAGTAAGGACAATTTAAGGATTAAAAAGAAAGTGCAGGAAGCTAGTCATGTAGGAGATACAGATACAGCCTTAGAAGAATTGCAACGATTGATATCCCAAAAAAGAAGAATGGAGTAATAATGGTAACAAAACAAAAAGAAGTAACAACATTTGACGTACAAGTAGCGGACTTTATACGTAATCACAAGAAAACAGGAACTGCAACAGATGATGATATTAATTCTAGTCTGGTTATTCCTTTTACCTTAGATGCTGATGGGATTGAAAATCTCTTGCAACGAATTCAGGATGCAGGGATTTCTATCACAGATAACGAAGGAAATCCGAGTGCACGTGTTCTTAGTACTGAAGAAGAGCCAGAACTCAGCGATGAAGACTTGATTGGTTCAACTTCGGCTAAGGTCAATGACCCTGTCCGTATGTACTTGAAAGAAATTGGGGTTGTACCTCTCTTGACCAATGAAGAGGAAAAAGAATTGGCACTGGCTGTTGAAGCTGGTGATATTGAAGCCAAACAACGTCTTGCGGAAGCCAACCTTCGTTTGGTTGTTTCTATTGCCAAACGCTATGTCGGCCGTGGTATGCAGTTCCTTGATTTGATTCAAGAAGGAAATATGGGATTGATGAAGGCGGTTGACAAGTTTGATTATTCTAAAGGGTTCAAGTTCTCAACTTACGCAACTTGGTGGATTCGTCAGGCTATCACTCGTGCTATTGCGGATCAAGCTCGTACTATCCGTATCCCAGTTCACATGGTTGAAACTATCAATAAATTGGTTCGTGAACAGCGTAATCTCCTTCAAGAATTGGGACAAGATCCAACACCAGAACAAATTGCTGAACGTATGGATATGACCCCTGACAAGGTTCGTGAAATCTTGAAGATTGCCCAAGAACCAGTATCTCTTGAAACTCCTATTGGTGAAGAGGATGATAGCCATCTTGGGGACTTTATCGAAGATGAAGTGATTGAAAATCCAGTGGACTATACAACTCGTATCGTCTTGCGTGAGCAGTTGGATGAGGTCTTGGATACTCTTACAGACCGTGAAGAAAACGTCTTGCGCTTGCGCTTCGGACTAGATGATGGTAAAATGCGTACCCTTGAAGATGTGGGTAAAGTCTTTAACGTGACTCGCGAGCGTATCCGTCAGATTGAAGCTAAAGCTTTGAGAAAACTACGCCAACCAAGTCGCAGCAAACCGCTTCGTGATTTTATTGAAGACTAAGAGAGAGGATGAATATGGCTTATACAGAAGAGCAAATTGAAAATATCAAAACACGAATTTTATCAGCCTTGGAAGAAGTTATTGACCCTGAGTTGGGAATCGATATTGTCAATCTTGGTTTAATCTATGAGATTCGTTTTGACGGCGACACAGGACAAACAGAGATTGATATGACTTTGACAACCATGGGTTGTCCCCTGGCAGATCTTTTGACGGATCAGATTTATGATGCCATGACAGAGGTCCCAGAAGTGACTGATACTGAGGTTAAATTGGTTTGGTATCCAGCCTGGACAGTTGAAAAAATGAGCCGCTATGCACGCATTGCACTAGGCATTAAGTAAATATATAAACGTATGTGAGAGACCATTGGAAAAGCGAGGAAATTTCCCCCTCTTTTCCTCTAGTCTCTCCTTTCTTTTGCTGATTTTATTCCAAGAAAATGATATAATAGTAGCTATGGAAAAAAAGAAATTACGAATCAATATGTTGAGTTCAAGTGAGAAAGTAGCAGGACAAGGAGTTTCAGGTGCCTACCGTGAATTAGTTCGTCTTCTTCACCGTGATGCCAAGGATCAATTGATTGTTACAGAAAATCTTCCAATCGAGGCAGATGTGACTCACTTTCATACAATTGATTTCCCCTATTATTTATCAACCTTCCAAAAAAAACGCTCAGGGAGGAAAATTGGCTATGTACATTTCTTGCCTGATACACTTGAGGGGAGTTTGAAAATTCCATTTTTCTTAAAGGGAATTGTGAAACGCTATGTATTTTCTTTTTACAACCGGATGGAGCACTTGGTTGTTGTTAATCCTATGTTTATTGAGGATTTGGTGGCAGCTGGTATTCCACGTGAAAAAGTGACCTATATTCCTAACTTTGTCAATAAGGAAAAATGGCATCCACTTCCACAAGAAGAGGTAGCGAGACTGCGAACAGAGCTAGGTCTTAGTGACAATCAGTTTATCGTAGTAGGTGCTGGTCAAGTTCAGAAACGCAAAGGGATTGATGATTTTATCCGTCTGGCTGAGGAATTGCCTCAGATTACCTTTATCTGGGCGGGTGGCTTCTCTTTTGGTGGTATGACAGATGGTTATGAACGCTACAAGAAAATTATGGATAATCCACCTGAAAATTTAATTTTTCCAGGTATTGTGTCCCCAGAGCAAATGCGCGAATTGTATGCCCTAGCGGACCTTTTCTTGTTACCCAGTTATAATGAACTCTTTCCTATGACGATTTTAGAGGCTGCCAGTTGTGAAGCTCCTATCATGTTACGTGACTTAGATCTCTATAAGGTAATTTTAGAGGGAAATTACCGGGCGACAGCAGATAGAGAAGAGATGAAAGAGGCTCTTTTAGAATATCAAGCAAATCCTGCTGCCTTAAAAGACCTCAAAGAAAAAGCTAAGAATATTTCCAGAGAGTATTCTGAAGAGCATCTGTTACAAATCTGGTTGGATTTTTATGAGAAACAAGCCGCTTTAGGGAGAAAATAAAAAGTGAGGTAATCTATGCGAATTGGTTTATTTACAGATACCTATTTTCCTCAGGTTTCTGGTGTTGCGACCAGTATTCGAACCTTGAAAACAGAACTTGAAAAACAAGGACATGATGTTTTCATATTTACAACGACAGATAAGGATGTCAATCGCTATGAAGATTGGCAAATCATCCGTATTCCAAGTGTTCCTTTCTTTGCTTTTAAAGATCGCCGCTTTGCCTATCGAGGCTTTAGCAAGGCGCTTGAAATTGCCAAGCAGTATCAGTTAGATATTATCCATACTCAGACAGAATTTTCTCTTGGCCTGTTGGGGATTTGGATTGCGCGTGAATTGAAGATTCCAGTCATCCATACCTATCACACCCAGTACGAAGACTATGTGCATTATATTGCCAAGGGGATGTTGATTCGTCCTAGTATGGTCAAGTATCTGGTTAGAGGTTTCCTGCATGATGTGGATGGGGTTATTTGCCCGAGTGAGATTGTTCGTGACTTGCTATCTGACTATAAAGTTAAGGTTGAAAAGCGGGTCATTCCTACTGGGATTGAATTAGCCAAGTTTGAGCGTCCAGAAATCAAGAAAGAAAATCTAAAAGAACTACGTAGTAAATTAGGGATTCAAGATGATGAACAGATGTTACTTAGTCTTTCCAGAATTTCCTATGAAAAAAATATTCAAGCAGTACTTGCAGCCTTTGCTGATGTTCTGAAAGAGGAAGACAAGGTTAAACTGGTGGTAGCTGGGGATGGTCCTTATCTAGATGACCTCAAAGAGCAAGCTAAAAAACTAGATATTCAAGACTCCGTTATCTTTACAGGGATGATTGCTCCCAGTGAGACAGCTCTTTACTATAAGGCGGCAGATTTCTTCATCTCGGCATCGACAAGCGAAACGCAAGGTTTGACATATTTGGAAAGCTTGGCCAGTGGAACACCTGTCATTGCTCACGGAAATCCTTATCTGGATAATCTGATCACTGACAAGATGTTTGGAACCTTGTACTATGGAGAACATGATTTAGCTGGAGCTATTTTAGAAGCTCTGATTGCAACGCCAGATATGAATGAGCATACCTTATCAGCGAAATTATACGAGATTTCAGCTGAGAACTTTGGAAAACGGGTTCATGAATTTTATCTGGATGCTATTATTTCAAATAATTTCCAGAAAGATTTAGCCAAAGATGATACGGTCAGCCAGCGTATCTTTAAGACAGTTTTGTATTTACCACAACAGGTGGTTGCTGTGCCCGTAAAAGGATCTAGACGCATGCTGAAAGCTTCAAAAACACAGTTAATCAGCATAAGAGATTATTGGAAAGACCATGAAGAATAGAAAGAGGAATAGCTATGAAAAAACAATTGATGAGAAGTGGTAGTGATCAAAAAATTGCTGGAGTATGTGCTGGGGTCGCAAATTATTTTGATATTGATCCGACTATTGTTCGTGTAATATGGGGTGTTCTTGCATTTTGTTATGGGGCAGGAGTTGTAGCTTATATTATTTTATGGATAATTGCACCAGTTTCAACAGAATATTAGAAAAATTAAAGTAAAAGGAGAAAATAATGGCATTTGGAGATAATGGAAAACGTAAAAAAACAATGTTTGAAAAATTAACACTGATTGTTGTGCTAATAATGTTGTTTGTAACTTTGGCAGGGATTTTTGCCACAGCGCTTGGTGCTTTTAGTAGATTTTAAGTTTTAATCTAATTTCTACTAGAGCACATTTATTGACTGGGGGATTTCCCAGCCCTTTTTTAAAGTGAGAAGAAAAAATGAGTATGTTTTTAGATACAGCCAAGATTAAGGTCAAGGCTGGTAATGGTGGCGATGGTATGGTTGCCTTTCGCCGTGAAAAATATGTCCCTAATGGTGGCCCTTGGGGTGGTGACGGTGGTCGTGGAGGTAATGTGGTCTTCGTTGTAGACGAAGGACTACGTACTTTGATGGATTTCCGCTACAATCGCCATTTCAAGGCTGATTCTGGTGAAAAAGGAATGACCAAAGGGATGCATGGTCGTGGTGCTGAGGACCTTAGAGTTCGAGTACCACAAGGAACGACTGTGCGTGATGCAGAGACTGGCAAGGTCTTGACAGATTTGATTGAACATGGTCAAGAATTTATCGTTGCCCACGGTGGTCGTGGTGGACGTGGAAACATCCGATTTGCGACACCAAAAAATCCTGCACCTGAAATCTCTGAAAACGGGGAACCAGGTCAGGAACGTGAGTTACAATTGGAACTAAAAATCTTGGCTGATGTTGGTTTAGTTGGATTCCCATCTGTTGGGAAATCAACACTTTTAAGTGTTATTACCTCAGCTAAACCTAAAATTGGTGCCTACCACTTTACGACCATTGTGCCAAATCTAGGTATGGTTCGTACCCAATCAGGTGAATCCTTTGCAGTAGCTGATTTACCAGGTTTGATTGAAGGGGCTAGTCAAGGAGTTGGTCTGGGAACTCAGTTCCTCCGTCACATCGAGCGTACACGTGTCATCCTTCATATTATTGATATGTCAGCTAGCGAAGGCCGTGATCCTTATGAGGACTACCTAGCGATCAATAAAGAGTTGGAGTCATACAATCTTCGCCTCATGGAGCGTCCACAGATTATCGTAGCCAACAAAATGGACATGCCTGAGAGTCAGGAAAATCTTGAAGAATTCAAGAAGAAATTAGCTGAAAATTATGATGAATTTGAAGAGTTACCAGCTATCTTCCCAATTTCTGGTTTGACCAAGCAAGGTCTGGCAACGCTCTTGGATGCTACAGCTGAATTGTTAGACAAGACACCAGAATTCTTGCTCTACGACGAGTCAGATATGGAAGAAGAAGCTTATTATGGATTTGACGAGGAAGAAAAAGCCTTTGAAATTAGTCGTGATGACGATGCGACATGGGTACTTTCTGGTGAAAAACTCATGAAACTCTTTAATATGACCAACTTTGATCGTGACGAATCGGTCATGAAATTTGCTCGCCAGCTTCGTGGTATGGGGGTTGATGAAGCCCTTCGTGCGCGTGGAGCTAAAGATGGTGATTTGGTCCGAATTGGTAAATTTGAGTTTGAATTTGTAGATTAGGAGACTGGTATGGGAGATAAACCGATATCTTTCCGAGATGCGGATGGGAATTTCGTTTCCGCCGCAGACCTTTGGAATGAAAAGAAATTGGAAGAACTATTTAATCGTCTCAATCCAAATCGTGCCCTAAGATTGGCACGAACTAAAAAAGAAAATCCATCTCAGTAAAGAATATAACAAAATTCCGTGCCTCATCAGACACGGAATTTTCTTATTCTTCAAAGAAAAATGGAGGGGCGAATTTTTTCAGTTCTTCAAAACAATTTTGGGCAGCTTCCGTATCTTCACAGATGACAAGGCAGACATCATCACCACAGAGGGTAGCGATAGCGTTAGGGAAGTTCAAAGCATCAATGATAGAACCAAAGGATTGAGCAAGTCCAGGAAGGGTTTTTAGTAGGACTTGATGTTGAACGGGGCGCATCAAGACAAGAGCATCTTCCATGTAAATTTCGAGACGTTTTTCCCATTTTGAGATAGAACCTGTATTGAGCACGTAGTAAGAATTGTCTTCTTCTCGTACTTTTGAGAGGTTCATACTTTTAATATCTCTCGAAAGTGTAGCTTGTGTAACTTGAATATCATTATCGGCAAGAAGAGCTTGTAGCTCAGCTTGAGTATGGATCTTGTTTTTCGTTACAAGAGCTCGTATGAGTTGGTGTCGGTGTTCGGATTTGTTCATAAAATATTACTCCTTGTACAAGGTACAGAAAGCGTGGACTGATTGAGATCGTCAGTCGGGTGGTAAGCGGTATTGTCACGTATGATGATTTCAAAGTCAGTAGTATAAAGAACTATATGGAGAAAATCTCCTTCTTTTAACTTGTCACTAGTTGAGTGTAGATGAATTGGGTATCTATCTGTTTATCTAGATTGGTGTCCTCTACTAACAGTAAATCATTCAATTAGGGTAGCCTTTTGTCACGATTTGTTGTGAATTTACGATTAATGTTAATTCACAGAGATTTTCCAACAGTAGTGTGGTAGCGAGTATTATTAATGAGTACACATGTTGGTTAGGGTCTTAGTATCTTTTGTCTTAGCTCCCGTGTAGACTTATCATAAGCTTATATAGGGATTGAATTTGATACCAATTTTATGTTTGTTTCAACTGTTCAAGTGGAAATAGTTCCATATTGAAAGTCTAGTATTCTACCTTTTGACAAGGTAGGATAAGAGCAGACTGTTCAAGATCAACAGTTAGGTGGTAAGCGGTGTTGTCACGTATGGTGATTTCAAAGTCAGTAGTATAGAGGACTAAACGGAGAGTGTCTCCTTCTTTTAACTTGTAAATAGTCGGTTGCAGTTCAAACTGGATATCCATCCATTCATCTGCAGTAATATCCTCTACTAACAGTAAATCATTTCTATTTTGTAAATTGAGATAGCCTTTTGTCACGACTCGTTGTGCATTTGGTCTAAATGGTAATTCACAGAGATTTTCCAACATGTGGTAGCGACCGTTGTCAATGGTTCTAGCACTTAAAACAGCTGGATAAGGTTGTAGGTATTTCTTTTGACCATGTTCCAGTAGTTGAGCAGATAAAAGACCCTTGTTTGTGCTGGATTTGATACGAAGCTTGAGTTGAGCTCGACCGTTCAAGTGAAGAGCTTTGGTCACAGGAAGGTCAATGGTGATTTGATTGGCTTTCCCTTGATAGAGTTCTGTATTGAAGGTTTGGTAGGTCTTACCATAACGATCAAAATCCTTATCTGAATACTGGTTTTGAATGACCTGTTCTTCTTGACCAAGCGAGAAGATTTCAAAGTTTTCTTGATTACCGAAATCAGAAAGAGTCTGCCAAGTATGAGGAGCGGTATTGTCCTGCCAGATAACGGTTGGAAGTTGAAAATCTGTATCTAGCCCTAATAATTTCTTAGTCAATAAGGCATTCATGGATTCACGAAAGTCAATGGACTGCCAGTTGTTCATGTAAACATGTGCGCCATTATGGAAAAAGAGGTGTTTATTTATATGAGTAGGAAGAGCATGGAACATCTGGTAAACATGAAGTGGTTTGACATTCCAATCCTGAGAACCATGAGTAAAGACAACTTCTGCTTTTACATTATGGGCATTGAGCAGATAGTTCCGATCATGCCAAAACTGGTTATAGTCGCCGGTCTTGCGATCCAGTTGTTCCTTTACTTTTTCTAAGTTAGCTTGGTGAGCTTCATTGCCACGGATATAGTCGCCAGCCAAGAGATTACGAGAATAGGTTAACTCAGCAAGGGAGTCAAAGTCCTCGCCTGGGTAGCCACCTGGGCTAGTCACCAGACCGTTTTCACGGTAGTAGTTGTACCATGAAGAAATGCCAGCCTCAGCAATGATAACCTCTAAACCATCGACACCTGTAGTCGCCAGACCATTGGACATGGTACCTAGATAGGAAAGTCCAGTTGTAGCAACTTTTCCATTTGACCAGTCAGCCTTGATTTGACGCAGGCGCGTGTGGTCAGTGAAGGCACGGCAACGACCATTGAGCCAATCAATGACATTTTTATAAGCCTCGATTTGCTGGTAGTCTCCATTAGTCATGAAACCTGTGGAGTCTTTGGTACCAACACCTGAGACATAGAGATTAGCAAACCCTCGTGGAAGGAAGTAGTCGTTGAGAGTATAGCTAGCGTTGATGTGCGTTAGCTTTTCCTCAGCTTCTGACACAAGTTCAGCTTGGCCATGAGGTTGGACAAGATTTAGTTGAGGCTCCTCTAGCTCAATCTTATGAGCAGGTTTAACCTCGAGATTGCCCTCCATCTTGTAAAGAGCTTTATCGCTAGCTTTATCATTTGTTCCTTGATGATAGGGACTGGCTGTCATGATAGCAGGGATTTGCCCGTCATAACGAGGACGAATAATGCTGACCTTGACTAAGTCTGGTAGCCCTTTTCGGTCAGTATCGACACGAGTCTCAACGTAAACAATTTCACGAATGACATCATGACTAGAAAAAGTAGACAAACTCTTACCGTTAAAGTAGTGGTAGTCATTATCCTCCGGAATAAGACCGTCACTGACAAGTTGGTCGATAAGAGTGTTCCCCTTTTTAGTGCGAGTATTGAGTAACTGATAGAGATTTTCAATCAAGTCACCATATACTATAGGAAAACCAGTCTCTTTACGAAAAACATCACTGTCTTCAAAGTCAATCAAATAAGAAAAACCTAAGAGCTGAAAGACTACAGTATAGAAAATATCTGCAGTCAGTTCTTTGTCTGACTGACAAAAAGTCAGAAAGTCAGTGTCCTTATCTATCGAGATTGTAGATAGGGCATAGTCAGTATTGGAGTAAGTAAAAAAACTCCAACGAATGAAGTGTTCAAACTGCTTTTTTGAAGGCAGATGTGGTGATAGATTTAGCCCTAGCTTTTCCAATTCATTTAACAATTGCGAACTAGAAAATGCTAGATAGCTGAATTGATTAAAATGCATAGTATTCTCCTTTGAAAAAACACTGAATTTATTATATCAAAAAAATGGGAAAAATGGAATAAATAAACCCTAATGAAATAAATTTAAAAATAGAGTATAGATTCACTATTACTTATGATATTTTACAGTAAATAAAATACAAAATATACTCATGTTTAAAGATTTCTAAATCACAAAAAAATATATATGTTTGTTTTATTATTCTTTATATAGTATAAAAATGTTTTGAATTTTTATTTAAAACATAATAATATAAAAATAAGTTAATTTTTGCAGAATCTGTTTTATACTACTGTTTAGAATTGGATAAGGATAATCAGTTTGTACTTAATGGACTGATTAAGAAATATGGGGTGTAAAATGGTATAATAGAAGTATATCAAAATAGGAGAGGTGAGTTCATGATTGCACAACTTGACACCAAAACAGTTTATAGTTTTATGGAAAGTGTAGTTTCGATTGAAAAATATGTACAAATAGCTAAAAACTATGGTTATTCTCACCTTGCTATTATGGATGTGGATAATCTCTATGGAGCCTATCATTTTTTAGAAGTGACTCGAAAATATGGAATCCAACCTCTAATTGGTCTTGAAATGACCTTGATTATAGACGAGAAGGCGATCTCTTTCCGTTTTCTAGCTCTATCTACTAAAGGTTACCAAGAGTTGATGAAGTTATCCACTTTAAAAATGACGGGACGAAAAAATTGGTCTGACTTTACCAGTCACCTTGAGGATGTTGCTGTTATTGTTTCTTATTTTGATGGAATCGATCAGCTGGATTTAGGTCATGATTATTTTATTGGGGTTAGTCCCGATACTCACCAAGAAGTCTTTACCAAACCTATTCTTCCACTGTATCAGGTCAACTCTTTTGAGAAAGAAGATATACAGGTTTTGCAAATCTTGTCGGCAGTCAAAGATAATATCAGTCTGAGAGAAGTGGATGTGCATTCACAACCAGGGTTCTTTCTACCAGCCTCAGAATTAGAAGGAATATTTAAAAATCGCTTTCCTCAGGCGCTTGCCAATCTCCAAGGTTTGATAGGAAATGTTAGCTACCAACTTGATCCAAGTTTAAAACTCCCTCGTTTTAACCCTGAAAGACCTGCAGTAGAAGAACTTAGAGAGAGGGCTGAGCAGGGACTGATAGTCAAGGGACTAACCTCAGCTATCTATCATGAGCGACTGAATGAGGAATTAGCTGTGATTCATGATATGGGATTTGACGACTATTTTCTTGTAGTTTGGGATTTGCTACGTTTTGGACGTTCCCAAGGCTACTATATGGGAATGGGACGCGGTTCTGCTGTGGGTAGTTTGGTCGCCTACTCACTTGATATCACAGGGATTGACCCAGTAGAGAAAAATCTGATTTTTGAACGTTTCCTCAATCGTGAACGATATACCATGCCCGATATCGATATTGACATTCCAGACCTTTATAGACCAGAGTTCATTCGTTATGTTCGTGATCGGTATGGCAGTCAACACGTGGCGCAGATTGTCACTTATTCGACCTTTGGAGCAAAACAGGCAATTCGTGATGTTTTCAAACGCTATGGTGTTCCAGAGTACGAATTAACAAATATTACGAAAAAAATCAGTTTCCGAGATACGCTAACGACGGCCTATGAAAAGAATTTGCAATTTAGACAGGTCATAAATAGTAAGATTGAGTACCAAAAAGCTTTTGATATTGCTCGAAAGATTGAAGGTTATCCTCGTCAGACCTCTATCCATGCGGCAGGAGTCGTTATGAGTGACCAAGACTTGACAGACTATATTCCTCTAAAATATGGTGAGGATATGCTCATCACCCAGTATGATGCTCATGGTGTTGAAGCTAATGGACTTCTAAAAATGGATTTTCTTGGTTTACGTAACCTGACTTTCGTACAAAAAATGCAGGAATTACTTGCGGAGTCAGAGGGTGTTCATCTCAAAATCGAAGAGATTGATCTGGAAGACAAAGAAACTTTGGCTCTCTTTGCAGCTGGAAATACGAAAGGGATTTTCCAATTTGAACAATCTGGAGCCATTCGACTGTTAAAACGGGTCAAACCACAAGTCTTCGAAGAAGTGGTGGCAACAACATCCCTTAACAGACCAGGTGCTAGTGATTATATCGATAATTTTGTGGCTCGCAAGCATGGCAAAGAAAAAGTGACGGTGCTAGATCCTTCCTTGGACGACATCCTGTCATCAACCTATGGTATCATGCTCTATCAAGAGCAAGTTATGCAGGTGGCTCAGCGCTTTGGAGGATTCAGTCTTGGTAAAGCCGACATTCTCAGACGTGCCATGGGTAAGAAAAATGCTAAAGAGATGCATTTGATGAAGGAAGATTTTATCACTGGTGCAGTTAAACTCGGTCATTCAAAAGAGAAAGCCAACCAAGTTTTTGCAGTGATGGAAAAGTTTGCGGGTTATGGATTTAATAGATCCCACGCCTATGCTTACTCAGCACTGGCATTCCAACTTGCTTATTTCAAGACGCACTATCCTGCTATTTTCTTTCAAGTCATGTTGAATTATTCAAGTAGTGATTATATTGTAGATGCATTGCAGATGGGATTTGAAGTGGCACCTTTAGCGATTAATAGTATTCCCTATCATGATAAGATTGTTCAAAAGAAAATTTACCTAGGTTTGAAAGCGATTAAGGGGATGCCAAGAGATTTTTCTTATTGGATTATTGAAAACCGTCCTTTCTCAAGTATTGAAGATTTCGTCACACGTCTTCCTAAGAATTACAAGAAACTCTCACTTTTGACGCCTTTAGTTGAACTGGGGCTCTTTGATGAATTTGACAAAAATCGCCAGAAGATTTTAGTGAACCTACCTAACTTATTTGTTTTCGTTGAGGAGTTGGGTGGGCTCTTTGCAGATACAAATTATAGTTGGACTGAGGCTGATGATTTAACAGAGGCAGAGAAGTTTTACAAGGAACAAGAACTGATTGGGGTAGGTATCAGTGCCCATCCTCTACAAACTCTCGCTAAACAATCCCTATATCCGACAACCCCAATTGCTAATCTTATTGAGGGGACTCATGCAACTCTTCTAGTTGAAGTGCAAAAAATAAAAATTATTCGAACTAAAAAAGGCGAGAATATGGCCTTTCTACAGGTTCACGACAGTAAGTCTCGGATGGATGTTACAGTATTTTCAGATCAGTATCGAAAATTTTCCTCTCTCCTATCTGAAGGAAAGTTCTACTACATCAACGGTAAGATTCAATCAAGAGATGACCGTCTGCAAATGATTGCACAAGATTTGAAAGAAGCAGTGGCTGAACGATTCTGGATTCAGGTTAAAAATCATGAATATGATAAAGAAATTTCAAATATCTTAGACCAGTATAAAGGCTCAATCCCAGTCATCATCAGGTATGAAGAGGAACAGAAAACAATTGTTTCTTCCCAATATTTTGTGACTAAATCCAATGAATTAGAAGCGAAATTGGATAAAATTGCTATGAAAACGATTTATCACTAAAATTACGGAAAATAGAAGAATTTTCCATTTAAATGTGATATAATCAGTAGGAATGTTAAAAGAAAAAGGAGCATAAACTAAATGAAACGTATTGCTGTTTTGACTAGTGGTGGAGACGCCCCTGGTATGAACGCTGCTATCCGCGCAGTTGTTCGTCAAGCAATTTCAGAAGGAATGGAAGTTTTTGGTATCTATGATGGATATGCTGGAATGGTTGCTGGTGAAATTCATCCCCTAGATGCTGCTTCAGTAGGAGACATCATTTCTCGTGGTGGTACTTTCCTTCACTCTGCTCGTTACCCAGAGTTCGCTCAACTTGAAGGGCAACTTAAAGGAATTGAGCAATTGAAAAAACACGGGATTGAAGGTGTAGTTGTTATCGGTGGTGACGGATCTTACCACGGTGCTATGCGTTTGACTGAACATGGCTTCCCAGCTATCGGTCTTCCAGGTACAATCGATAACGATATCGTTGGTACTGACTTCACAATCGGTTTTGACACAGCGGTTACAACTGCTATGGATGCTATCGATAAGATTCGTGATACATCATCAAGTCACCGTCGTACTTTTGTTATCGAAGTTATGGGACGTAACGCTGGTGATATCGCTCTTTGGGCAGGTATTGCAACTGGTGCTGATGAAATCATCATTCCTGAAGAAGGATTCAAGATTGAAGATATCGTAGAAAGCATTAAATGTGGTTATGAGTGTGGTAAAAAACACAATATCATCGTCTTGGCTGAAGGTGTGATGTCAGCGGCTGAATTTGGTCAAAAACTAAAAGAAGCTGGAGATACAAGCGACCTTCGTGTAACAGAACTTGGACATATTCAACGTGGTGGTTCTCCAACTGCGCGTGACCGTGTTTTGGCATCACGTATGGGTGCGCATGCTGTTAAACTTCTTAAAGAAGGTATCGGTGGTGTTGCGGTTGGTATCCGTAATGAGAAAATGGTTGAAAACCCAATTCTTGGAACTGCAGAAGAAGGAGCATTGTTTAGCCTTACTGCAGATGGTAAGATTGTGGTTAACAATCCACACAAGGCTGACCTTGAGCTATCTAGCTTGAATAAGAGCTTGTCATAATTTATAATTTAGTTAATAAGACCAAAAAGGTCATATATATAAAGGAGTCACAAAAATCATGAACAAACGTGTAAAAATCGTTGCAACTTTGGGACCTGCGGTAGAAATCCGTGGTGGTAAAAAATTCGGTGATGACGGATACTGGGGTGAAAAACTTGATGTTGAAGCTTCAGCTAAAAACATTGCTAAATTGATTGAAGCTGGTGCTAATACATTCCGTTTCAACTTCTCACACGGTGACCACCAAGAACAAGGTGACCGTATGGCAACTGTTAAACTTGCTGAAAAACTTGCAGGTAAAAAAGTTGGTTTCCTTCTTGATACAAAAGGACCAGAAATCCGTACTGAATTGTTTGAAGGAGATGCAAAAGAGTACTCTTACACAACTGGTGAAAAAATTCGTGTTGCGACTAAGCAAGGAATCAAATCAACTCGTGATGTAATCGCATTGAACGTTGCTGGTGCTCTTGATATCTATGATGATGTTGAAGTTGGTCGTCAAGTTTTGGTTGACGATGGTAAACTTGGTCTTCGTGTGGTTGCTAAAGATGATGCAACTCGTGAATTTGAAGTTGAAGTTGAAAACGATGGCGTAATTGCTAAACAAAAAGGTGTTAACATCCCTAACACTAAAATTCCTTTCCCAGCTCTTGCTGAACGCGATAACGATGACATCCGCTTCGGTCTTGAACAAGGTATCAACTTCATCGCGATTTCATTCGTACGTACTGCTAAAGACGTGAACGAAGTTCGTGCAATCTGTAAAGAAACTGGAAACGGACATGTTCAATTGTTCGCTAAAATCGAAAACCAACAAGGTATCGACAACTTGGATGAAATCATTGAAGCTGCTGACGGTATCATGATCGCTCGTGGTGACATGGGTATCGAAGTACCATTCGAAATGGTTCCAGTTTACCAAAAAATGATCATCAAGAAAGTCAATGCTGCAGGTAAAGTTGTTATCACTGCAACAAACATGCTTGAAACAATGACTGAAAAACCACGTGCAACTCGTTCAGAAGTATCAGACGTATTTAACGCTGTTATCGACGGTACTGATGCTACAATGCTTTCAGGTGAGTCTGCAAACGGTAAATACCCACTTGAGTCAGTGACTACAATGGCTACAATCGACAAGAATGCTCAAACTCTTCTTAACGAATACGGTCGTTTGAACTCAGATTCATTCGAACGTAACTCTAAGACAGAAGTAATGGCTTCAGCTGTTAAAGATGCTACTAACTCAATGGACATTAAATTGGTTGTAACACTTACTAAGACTGGACACACTGCACGTTTGATCTCTAAATACCGTCCAAATGCTGATATCTTGGCATTGACATTCGACGAATTGACAGAACGTGGATTGATGTTGAACTGGGGTGTTATCCCAATGTTGACAGATGCTCCATCTTCAACTGATGATATGTTCGAAATTGCTGAACGTAAAGCAGTTGAAGCAGGTCTTGTACAATCAGGTGACGATATCGTTATCGTAGCTGGTGTACCACTTGGAGAAGCTGTTCGTACAAACACAATGCGTATCCGTACAGTACGTTAATTAATAGAAAAATAGCCTATCATATCAAGCTTTCTAGCATGTATGATAGGTCTTTTTTTGTATTAGGGGGCAAAAAAGGGGCAAAACATTTCAAGACAGCTCATTTGCTAATAAATCCGATTCAGCTAATATAATTGAAAATGATGGAAAAAAGAGTGAATTTATGATATACTTTAACGTAGGACCTTTTTAGAAATTTTGAAAGAGTATTAAAAATTTAAAATGAGAAAAATTGTTATCAATGGTGGCTTGCCTCTGCAAGGTGAGATTACCATTAGTGGTGCAAAAAATAGTGTTGTAGCATTGATTCCAGCTATTATCTTAGCTGATGATGTGGTGACTTTGGATTGTGTTCCAGATATTTCCGATGTTGCTAGTCTTGTCGAAATCATGGAATTAATGGGTGCTACTGTTAAGAGATATGATGATGTGTTAGAGATTGATCCAAGAGGTGTTCAGAATATTCCAATGCCTTATGGGAAAATCAATAGTCTTCGTGCATCTTATTATTTTTATGGAAGTCTTTTAGGTCGCTTTGGGGAAGCTACTGTTGGTTTACCTGGTGGATGTGATTTGGGACCTCGCCCTATTGACTTACACCTTAAGGCTTTTGAAGCTATGGGAGCAACTGTTAGCTACGAGGGAGATAATATGAAGTTATCTGCTACAGAAACAGAACTTCATGGCGCAAGTATCTACATGGATACGGTTAGTGTAGGTGCGACGATTAATACAATGATTGCTGCGGTTAAAGCAAATGGCCGTACTATTATTGAAAATGCAGCCCGAGAACCTGAGATTATTGACGTTGCTACTCTCTTGAATAATATGGGTGCCCATATCCGTGGTGCTGGAACAAATATTATCATTATTGATGGTGTTGACAGATTACATGGAACGCGTCATCAGGTGATTCCAGACCGTATTGAAGCAGGAACATATATTTCTTTAGCTGCTGCAGTCGGTAAGGGAATTCGTATCAACAATGTATTATACGAACACTTAGAAGGATTCATCGCTAAGTTGGAAGAAATGGGAGTGAGAATGACTGTATCTGAAGACAGTATTTTTGTCGAAGAACAGTCTAATTTGAAAGCAATCAATATTAAGACAGCTCCTTACCCAGGCTTTGCTACTGACTTGCAACAACCAATTACTCCTCTCTTGTTAACAGCAGAGGGGCGTGGTACCATTATTGATACCATTTATGAAAAACGTGTAAACCATGTTTTTGAACTAGCAAAGATGGACGCAGATATTACGACTACAAACGACCATATTTTATATACTGGTGGCCGTAGTTTACGTGGTGCAAATGTAAAAGCTACTGATCTTAGAGCTGGGGCCGCACTTGTGATCGCTGGACTGATGGCTGAAGGTAAAACTGAAATTACAAATATTGAGTTCATTTTACGTGGTTATTCGGATATTATTGAAAAACTACGTAATCTAGGGGCAGATATTTCATTAGTTGAAAAATAAACCGTAGAGGTGTTTATGAATATTTGGACCAAATTAGCAATGTTTTCTTTTTTTGAAACGGATCGCTTGTATTTGCGTCCTTTCTTTTTTAGTGATAGTAAGGACTTCCATGAGATAGCTTCAAATCCAGAAAATTTACAATTCATTTTTCCAAGTCAAGCTAGTCCAGAAGAAAGTCAATATGCACTGGCCAATTATTTTATGAAGGCTCCTTTAGGGGTATGGGCTATTTGTGATAAGAAAACTGAAAAAATGATTGGTTCAATTAAGTTTGAAAAGCTAGATGAAATCAAAAAAGAAGCAGAACTTGGTTATTTTTTGAGAAAAGATTCATGGTCTAAAGGTTTTATGACAGAAGTTGTTAAAAAACTTTGCCAACTTTCTTTTGGGGAATTTGGTTTAAAACAATTATCCATCATTACCCACCTTGAAAATGAAGCTAGCCAACGGGTTGCTCTTAAGTCTGGATTTCGATTGATTCGTCAGTTTAAAGGAAGTGATCGCTATACAAAGAAAATGCGTGATTATCTTGAGTTTCGCTTTGTAAAGGGAGAAATTAATGAGTAAACACCAAGAAATTCTAAGCTATTTGGAAGAATTACCCGTTGGTAAAAGAGTCAGTGTTCGAAGTATTTCCAACCATCTAGGAGTCAGTGATGGAACGGCTTATCGGGCCATTAAAGAAGCTGAAAATCGTGGAATTGTAGAGACTCGTCCAAGAAGTGGTACTATCCGTGTTAAATCTCAGAAAGTTGCTATCGAAAGATTAACATTTGCAGAAATTGCAGAAGTGACTTCTTCTGAGGTTTTGGCTGGGCAAGAAGGTTTAGAGAGAGAATTTAGTAAGTTTTCAATCGGTGCCATGACTGAGCAAAATATCTTATCTTATCTCCATGATGGGGGACTCTTGATTGTCGGAGATCGAACCCGTATTCAGTTGTTAGCCTTGGAAAATGAAAATGCAGTTCTAGTTACAGGTGGATTTCAGGTCCATGATGATGTGCTTAAACTGGCCAATCAAAAAGGAATTCCAGTTCTGAGAAGTAAGCATGACACATTCACCGTCGCGACCATGATCAATAAAGCCTTGTCAAATGTTCAAATTAAAACAGATATTTTGACAGTTGAGAAACTTTATCGCCCTTGTCACGAATATGGATTTCTAAGAGAGACTGACACTGTTAAAGATTATTTGGACTTGGTACGTAAGAATCGTAGCAGTCGTTTCCCTGTTATTAATCAACATCAGGTTGTTGTTGGAATTGTAACCATGAGAGACGCTGGTGATAAGTCACCAAGTACGACAATTGATAAGGTCATGTCTCGTAGTCTATTTTTGGTTGGATTATCGACAAATATTGCCAATGTGAGTCAACGGATGATTGCAGAAGACTTTGAAATGGTACCGGTTGTTCGAAATAATCAAACATTGCTTGGAGTTGTGACACGACGAGATGTCATGGAGAAGATGAGTCGTTCCCAAGTTTCTGCTCTACCTACTTTTTCTGAGCAGATTGGTCAAAAACTTTCTTATCACCATGATGAAGTAGTCATTACAGTGGAACCCTTTATGCTAGAGAAGAATGGTGTTTTGGCTAATGGTGTATTGGCAGAAATTCTGACCCACATGACCCAAGATTTAGTTGTTAATAGTGGACGTAATCTCATCATTGAGCAGATGCTAATCTACTTTTTGCAGGCTGTTCAGATAGATGATATACTGCGCATTCAAGCACGCATTATCCACCATACTAGACGGTCAGCTATTATTGATTACGATATTTATCATGGTCATCAGATTGTTTCAAAAGCAAATGTAACCGTTAAAATTAATTAGAAACTAGGAGAAAAAATGATAACATTAAAATCAGCTCGTGAAATCGAAGCTATGGATAAGGCCGGTGATTTTTTAGCAAGTATCCATATTGGCTTGCGTGATTTGATTAAGCCTGGCGTAGATATGTGGGAAGTTGAAGAATACGTTCGCCGTCGTTGTAAGGAAGAAAATTTCCTTCCGCTTCAGATTGGAGTTGACGGTGCAATGATGGACTATCCTTATGCTACTTGTTGCTCTCTTAACGATGAAGTAGCTCATGCTTTCCCTCGTCACTATATCTTGAAAGATGGTGATTTGCTCAAAGTTGATATGGTTTTGGGAGGTCCAATTGCTAAATCTGACCTGAATGTCTCAAAATTAAACTTCAACAATGTGGAACAAATGAAGAAATACACTCAGAGCTATTCTGGTGGTCTTGCAGACTCATGTTGGGCTTATGCTGTCGGTACACCGTCCGAAGAAGTGAAAAACTTGATGGATGTAACTAAAGAAGCCATGTATAAGGGGATTGAGCAAGCTGTTGTTGGAAATCGTATCGGTGATATTGGAGCAGCTATTCAAGAATATGCTGAAAGTCGTGGATACGGTGTAGTGCGTGATTTGGTTGGTCATGGTGTTGGTCCAACTATGCATGAAGAACCAATGGTTCCTAACTATGGTATTGCTGGTCGTGGGCTTCGGCTCCGTGAAGGAATGGTATTGACTATTGAACCGATGATCAATACAGGTGACTGGGAAATTGATACAGATATGAAGACCGGTTGGGCGCATAAGACCATTGACGGTGGATTGTCATGTCAGTATGAACACCAATTTGTGATTACTAAAGATGGTCCTGTTATCTTGACTAGTCAAGGTGAAGAAGGGACTTATTAAAATAACTAAAGGCAGATTGAAGAAAAAGTTGACTTGGACAACTTTCTTCAATCTTTTTCTTTTTTCTAACATCATAGTATATACAGCTAACCGTAGCAAACTTGATACAAATTTTAACATTTATAGTACAATAGGTTTAAATTCTTAAGAAAGTAGGTTTTTTATTGGAAACGATATTATTTTCAATCTCCGTTTTTTTAGCAGGGATTTTGTCCTTCTTTTCCCCTTGTATTTTTCCTCTGTTACCAGTTTATGCTGGAATTTTATTGGATGATCAGGAAAGTGCAAAAAGCTTCTCTCTTTTTGGAAGAAAAGTCGCTTGGTCAGGTTTGATTCGAACGCTTTGCTTTATTGCAGGTATCTCTCTCATTTTCTTTATCTTAGGATTTGGTGCTGGTTACCTTGGTAATATTCTCTATGCCAATTGGTTTCGCTATACCATGGGAACGATTATCATCATTTTAGGCCTTCACCAGATGGAAATTTTTCATTTTAAGAAATTAGAAGTTCAAAAAAGCTTTACTTTTAAGAAATCAGATTCTAATCGTAATTGGTCAGCATTTTTACTTGGTATTACCTTTAGCTTTGGTTGGACGCCTTGTATTGGTCCAGTTTTAAGTTCTGTTTTAGCACTTGCTGCTTCTGGAGGCAATGGCGCCTGGCAAGGAGCTATCTATACCTTGATTTATACTCTAGGGATGGCTATTCCTTTCTTGGTTTTGGCTCTAGCTTCTGGTGTAGTGATGCCTTATTTTAGTAAAATTAAACGTCATATGATGCTACTGAAGAAAATTGGTGGTTTCCTCATTATTTTAATGGGAATTTTATTACTATTAGGACAAGTAAATGTTCTAGCTGGAATTTTTGAATAAAGGAGAACAAATGAAAAAAATAATGTTTGCTGGCTTAAGCCTCTTGTCAGTAGTTGTATTGATGGCCTGTGGTGAGGAAGAGACTAAAAAGACTCAAGCACCAGAACAATCCCCAAAACAACAGCAACAAACGACTGTACAACAAATTGCTGTTGGAAAAGAGGCTCCAGACTTCACCTTGCAATCAATGGATGGCAAAGAAGTTAAGTTATCTGATTATAAGGGCAAGAAAGTCTACTTGAAGTTTTGGGCTTCATGGTGTGGCCCATGTAAAAAAAGTATGCCTGAGTTGATGGAATTAGCTGCAAAAGAAGATCGTGACTTCGAAATTCTTAGTGTTATTGCACCGGGTATTCAAGGTGAAAAAACTGTTGAGCAATTCCCACAATGGTTCCAAGATCAAGGTTATAAGGATATCCCAGTACTTTATGATACTAAAGCAACAACTTTCCAAGCTTATCAAATTCGAAGCATTCCTACAGAATACCTGATTGATAGTCAAGGAAAGATTGGGAAGATTCAATTTGGTGTTATCAGTAATGCGGATGCAGAAGCAGCCTTTAAAGAAATGAACTAGAATCAAGATTTTAAAATAGTATTTATATAATTAAGCCCCTAGATTTTAGATAGTTTTAATCTAAGATTTAGGGGATTTTTGCTGTCAATAAATTGAGCATAAAGAAAAAGAACGGAGATCTGCATAATGCAGAACTCTGTTCTTTCTTTAAACGTACTATTTATTTTTTAGCTTTGATAAGTTTACTATATTATAGTTTGTCGTTGATAAATCGGATAAACTGATTCCACCAAACTTTTAAGAAGAAAGCTTTTTCAACTTTCTTTTCCGCTACCATTTCGAAACTAGGACGTTCTGTGGTAATGTAACCTTGACCAATCAAGTCCTTGTCTTCATAAGTCAAATGTCCAACCACTGTTCCGGCTTCAAGTGGTGCTGGGATTGCTTTAGAATCAGGTGTGAATTGAACAGATTGGGAAGATTGACTTCCAACACGTTCAATTAAAGAGATATCATCTTTGGCAACGGCAGTGACCGTATCTTCTTTTCCATCTTGTACAGGAGCTTTGCTATCTTGGTAGGCATCCCCTTTTTGAACGATTTTGCGAAGTGTGAATGTAGAAGAAATATAATCCATTAGTGAAGATGTAGCTGTAAAACGAGCGTAAGGATTATTATCTTGATGCTCTGCATTTAAAACAACTGTGATAACTCTCATCCCTTTTTCGACAGTAGTACCAACAAAAGATTCACCGGCTTTGTCTGTTGTTCCTGTCTTGAGTCCGTCAAAACCACCGCGATGAGCAGGCATGCCTTCTAACATGTAGTTAGTCGAAGTGATTGTCATTCCAGCAAAAGTAGAAGACGGTTTTTTGGTGATTTCCAAGACTTGTGGGTACTTTTTGATGAGGTTCCGAGCAACGATAGCAACATCATAAGCACTGAGCTTGTTTTCATCATCTTTTTTAGAGCCTGGGTAAATGTTATCCCCAAGAGTCTCATTGTTCAGACCAGTTGTATTGACAACAGTAGCATCCTGAATTCCCCATTCCAAGAGTTTTGCTCGCATCATGTCAACAAAGTCCTTTTCTGAGCCAGCAATTTTCTCAGCTAGGGCAATAGCCGCACTGTTAGCACTAGATACTAGGGTTGCTTCGAGCAGTTGTTCGACGGTATAATTACGAGCTTCCATAGGAACGTTACTCGCTTCAGAATTTGTCGTTAATTTGTAAGGATAATCAGAAATATCTACCGGAGTTGATAGTGTAATACTGCCGTTTTCCAAGGCTTCATAGACAAGATAAACAGTAATTAACTTTGTGATTGAAGCAATTTCAACTGGCTGGGTTGCATCTTTCTCATAGAGAATTTTACCAGTATTTGCCTCAACAGCAATGGCATGTTTTGCAGTAATATTAAAATCCTGAGCAGCAACAGTAGATGCTGACCCAATCACAGATAAGCTTAGTAGAGTTAAAATTATTTTTTTCATAGTAAGTTTATTCTAACATAAAGAAAAAAATATTCCCAGTTTCATGATAGAAGAAAGAAGCTTTTTTGAAAGTGTGGTAAAATAGATGAATGGAGGTACCCCATGTTTCGTAAGAATAAATTATTTTTTTGGACCAGTGAGATTTTACTATTAACCATCATCTTTTATTTATGGAGACAGATGGGTGGGATTATAACGCCTTTTGTAAGTGTCGCAAACACCATAATGATTCCCTTTCTTCTAGGTAGTTTTTTATATTATTTAACAAATCCCTTTGTTAGTTTTTTACAAAAGTATTTCAAAATTAATCGTATTATTGGTATTCTACTAACTTTGTGTGCCTTGGTTTGGGGGCTAGTTATTGGGGTAGTCTATCTCTTACCGATTTTGGTCAATCAGTTGACCAGCTTGATTGCGACTAGCCAGACTATCTACAGTCGTTTACAAGATTTGATTGTGGATTTATCTACTTATCCAGCCTTTCAAAATTTGGATATTCAAGCGAATATTCAACAATTAAATCTTTCTTATGTAGATATTTTACAAAATATACTAAATAGTGTGACGAATAGTGTCGGAAGTATCCTATCAGCTCTTTTTAGTACTGTTTTAATTATTATCATGACACCTGTATTTTTGGTTTATTTTTTGTTAGATGGTCACAAATTTTTACCGATGCTTGAACGTACTGTTTTAAAGAGAGATAAGCTACATATTGCAGGCCTATTAAAGAATTTGAATGCGACAATTGCTCGCTATATTAGTGGAGTCGCAATTGATGCGATTATTATTGGTTGTTTGGCCTTTATCGGATATAGCGTGATTGGTTTAAAATACGCTTTGGTCTTCGCCATCTTTTCAGGGTTAGCCAATCTCATTCCTTATGTGGGACCAAGTATTGGCTTGATTCCAATGATTATCGCTAATGTCTTTACTGATCCTCATAGAATGCTGATTGCAGTTGTTTACATGCTAATCATTCAACAAGTGGATGGAAATATCCTCTACCCTCGAATCGTTGGTGGTGTGATGAAGGTTCACCCAATTACGATTTTAGTATTACTTTTGTTATCAAGTAATATCTATGGTGTCATTGGTATGATTGTCGCTGTACCAACTTATTCTATCTTAAAAGAAATTTCTAAGTTCTTATCACGTTTGTATGAAAATCATAAAATAATGAAAGAACGAGAAAGAGAATTAGCTAAGTAAAAGTCAGGAATTCCTGATTTTTCTTTTTGTTTAGCTAAGTGATAGGAGCAGAAGTGTCGTTTAGATTAGTAGATTAAGAATAATTCACAAAAACTTTGTAAAACACTTGCAATTTAGCTGAAATTTGATAAAATAGTAAGGAAAGTTAGACTGTATTGCCTACTGTCTATCTATAAAATATATTTTATTGGAGGCTTTTACTCAAATGGCAAAAGAAAAATACGATCGTAGTAAACCACACGTTAACATTGGTACTATCGGACACGTTGACCACGGTAAAACTACCCTAACTGCAGCTATCACAACTGTTTTGGCACGTCGCTTGCCTTCATCAGTTAACCAACCTAAAGACTATGCGTCTATCGATGCTGCTCCAGAAGAACGCGAACGCGGTATCACAATCAACACTGCGCACGTTGAGTACGAAACTGAAAAACGTCACTACGCTCACATCGACGCTCCAGGACACGCGGACTACGTTAAAAACATGATCACTGGTGCCGCTCAAATGGACGGAGCTATCCTTGTAGTAGCTTCAACTGACGGACCAATGCCACAAACTCGTGAGCACATTCTTCTTTCACGTCAGGTTGGTGTTAAACACCTTATCGTCTTCATGAACAAAGTTGACTTGGTTGACGACGAAGAATTGCTTGAATTGGTTGAAATGGAAATCCGTGACCTATTGTCAGAATACGACTTCCCAGGTGACGATCTTCCAGTTATCCAAGGTTCAGCTCTTAAAGCCCTTGAAGGTGACACTAAATACGAAGACATCGTTATGGAATTGATGAACACAGTTGATGAGTACATCCCAGAACCAGAACGTGACACTGACAAACCATTGCTTCTTCCAGTCGAAGACGTATTCTCAATCACTGGACGTGGTACAGTTGCTTCAGGACGTATCGACCGTGGTATCGTTAAAGTTAACGACGAAATCGAAATCGTTGGTATCAAAGAAGAGACTCAAAAAGCAGTTGTTACTGGTGTTGAAATGTTCCGTAAACAACTTGACGAAGGTCTTGCCGGAGATAACGTAGGTGTCCTTCTTCGTGGTGTTCAACGTGATGAAATCGAACGTGGACAAGTTATCGCTAAACCAGGTTCAATCAACCCACACACTAAATTCAAAGGTGAAGTTTACATCCTTACTAAAGAAGAAGGTGGACGTCACACTCCATTCTTCAACAACTACCGTCCACAATTCTACTTCCGTACTACTGACGTTACAGGTTCAATCGAACTTCCAGCAGGTACTGAAATGGTAATGCCTGGTGATAACGTGACAATCGACGTTGAGTTGATCCACCCAATCGCCGTAGAACAAGGTACTACATTCTCTATCCGTGAGGGTGGACGTACTGTTGGTTCAGGTATGGTTACAGAAATCGAAGCTTAATTCGATTTAGTTCCCAGAAGAACAATTATTTAAGTCAGACACTAAAAGAATCTTGCTTTGCAAGATTCTTTTTTTGTACTCGAACTGTGTTAGGAGCCTTTCTGCTATAGCGATATAATAGATTTTTTGGTATAATAAAAGTTATGGAAATTGAAAAAACCAATCGTATGAATGCGCTCTTTGAATTTTATGCGGCGCTTTTGACAGATAAGCAAATGAATTATATCGAGCTCTACTACGCTGATGATTACAGCCTTGCTGAAATTGCCGAGGAGTTTGGTGTCAGTCGTCAGGCTGTTTATGATAATATCAAGCGGACAGAAAAGATTCTGGAAGATTATGAGATGAAATTGCACATGTACTCGGACTACATTGTCCGTAGTCAAATTTTTGACCAGATTTTGGAGCGCTATCCCAAGGATAACTTTCTGCAGGAGCAGATAGAAGTTTTAACAAGCATTGATAATAGAGAATAAGAGGAAGAAAAATGGCATTTGAAAGTTTAACAGAACGTTTGCAGAACGTCTTTAAAAATCTACGTAAAAAAGGAAAAATCTCTGAAGCAGATGTCCAAGAGGCAACCAAAGAGATTCGTTTGGCCTTGCTTGAAGCCGACGTTGCTTTGCCTGTTGTAAAGGACTTTATCAAGAAAGTTCGTGAGCGTGCAGTCGGACATGAGGTCATTGATACCCTTAATCCTGCGCAACAAATTATTAAAATAGTTGATGAGGAACTGACAGCTGTTTTAGGTTCTGATACGGCAGAAATTATCAAGTCACCTAAAATTCCGACGATTATCATGATGGTTGGTTTGCAGGGGGCTGGTAAAACAACTTTTGCAGGTAAATTGGCAAACAAACTCAAGAAGGAAGAAAATGCGCGTCCTTTGATGATTGCGGCGGATATTTATCGTCCTGCGGCCATTGACCAGTTGAAAACTCTGGGGCAACAGATTGATGTGCCTGTTTTTGCACTTGGGACAGAGGTTCCAGCTGTGGAGATTGTTCGTCAAGGTTTGGAACAAGCCCAAGCTAATCATAACGACTATGTTTTGATTGATACGGCAGGTCGTTTGCAGATTGATGAGCTTCTGATGAATGAGCTTCGTGACGTGAAAGCACTAGCTCAACCAAATGAAATTTTGCTCGTCGTTGATGCCATGATTGGTCAAGAAGCGGCCAATGTTGCGCGTGAGTTTAATGCTCAGTTGGAAGTGACTGGGGTTATCCTTACTAAGATTGATGGGGACACTCGTGGTGGTGCTGCCCTATCTGTTCGTCACATTACTGGAAAACCAATCAAGTTCACTGGTACAGGTGAAAAGATTACGGACATTGAAACCTTCCACCCAGATCGCATGTCTAGCCGTATCCTTGGTATGGGGGATATGCTCACTTTGATTGAGAAAGCTTCTCAAGAATACGATGAGCAAAAAGCCCTTGAAATGGCTGAGAAGATGCGTGAAAATACCTTTGATTTCAATGATTTCATCGATCAGTTGGATCAGGTGCAAAACATGGGTCCAATGGAAGACTTGCTCAAGATGATTCCAGGTATGGCCAATAATCCAGCCCTTCAAAACATGAAGGTAGATGAGCGCCAGATTGCGCGCAAACGTGCTATCGTATCTTCGATGACACCTGAAGAGCGTGAAAATCCAGATTTGTTAAATCCAAGCCGTCGCCGTCGTATCGCTGCTGGTTCTGGAAATACCTTTGTCGAAGTCAATAAATTCATCAAGGACTTTAACCAAGCTAAACAACTCATGCAGGGTGTTATGTCTGGAGATATGAACAAGATGATGAAGCAAATGGGAATAAATCCAAATAACCTTCCTAAAAATATGCCAAATATGGGAGGAATGGATATGTCTGCCCTTGAAGGAATGATGGGACAAGGTGGTATGCCTGATTTGTCAGCGCTTGGAGGAGCAGGAATGCCAGATATGAGCCAGATGTTTGGTGGCGGACTCAAGGGTAAAATCGGTGAATTTGCCATGAAACAGTCTATGAAACGCATGGCTAACAAAATGAAAAAAGCGAAGAAGAAACGCAAGTAAAAGGGATAGAATAGTTGTTTTCTTTAGACTGAAGACAACCAATCCCTTTGTCGATTACAGTGGATTGAAGAAAAACTAACATCTAGAAAGGACCAAATTTAGTCCTTTCTTTTTTGTGTTGAGAGCATTGAAAATACTTTTCTCATAGTTATCAAAGTTTTTCAAACTAAATTTAAAGCTTTTGAGATACTTAATGATATTGTTACATTTTTTTAATTTGTATTAGACTAGGCTAAATGAAGACTGTTAAAAGATTTTTTCTTTATTCTTGAGTATTGTTTTAAAGGAGGTTTGAAAAAATCTTGAACCTGCTTTAGATTTTATTCAATGAGACCTAATGATTCCTTAGGAACTTTATTTTATTATTTAAACAATAAAATCCGAACGATATATTTTAATTTATAAAATAATTTGACAAAAACCTTACTTTGTTTTATAATTGATTAAGGAAACGTCGGAAAAGGCGTAGTGATGCGAGAGCATAGGTAGGTCATTACAAAAGAAACGAGACATCGATATGTTAAATGAATTTCCAATTTTTGATTACGAAGATATTCAATTGATTCCAAATAAATGTGTCATTAAAAGCCGTGCAGAAGCGGATACAAGTGTCACTTTAGGAAATCACACCTTTAAACTACCTGTTGTGCCAGCTAATATGCAGACGATTTTGGATGAAAATGTAGCAGAGCAACTGGCTAAAGGTGGTTACTTCTACATTATGCACCGTTTTGATGAGGCAGGACGTATTCCTTTTATTAAGCGCATGCATGAGCAAGGGCTTATTGCTTCTATCTCTGTCGGTGTTAAGGATTATGAGTATGATTTCGTTAGCCAGCTCAAGGCTGATGCTCCTGAGTACATCACGATTGACATTGCCCATGGTCATGCGGATAGCGTAATTTCTATGATTCAACACATCAAGAAAGAATTGCCAGATACTTTTGTTATTGCTGGAAATGTGGGAACACCAGAAGCTGTGCGTGAATTGGAAAATGCTGGTGCGGATGCTACTAAGGTCGGAATCGGTCCAGGTAAGGTTTGTATTACCAAGGTTAAGACTGGTTTTGGTACAGGTGGTTGGCAGTTGGCTGCTCTACGCTGGTGTGCCAAGGCTGCACGTAAACCGATTATTGCTGATGGAGGAATTCGTACTCACGGTGATATTGCCAAGTCTATTCGTTTTGGTGCCAGCATGGTTATGATTGGTTCCCTCTTTGCAGGACACATCGAAAGTCCAGGAAAAACGATTGAAGTCGATGGTGAACAGTTCAAAGAATATTACGGTTCAGCCTCACAATATCAAAAAGGTGCTTACAAAAATGTGGAAGGCAAACGTATCTTGCTTCCTGCTAAAGGTCATCTGCAAGACACTTTAACTGAGATGGAACAAGACCTTCAAAGTGCTATTTCCTATGCAGGTGGACGTCAGGTTGCTGACCTTAAACATGTTGATTATGTTATCGTGAAAAACTCCATCTGGAATGGGGATGCTTCCCACTAAGACGGGCTATCTCACTAGAAAAAAACTTGTTATTAGAGCAAATTTCTGTTATAATAAAACAAGTTTCCACCCTTAGTGTAATGGATATCACGTAAGATTCCGGTTCTTGAGATGGGGGTTCGATTCCCTCAGGGTGGATGTAAACATCCTAAAAAAGCCTTTAATAGGGCTTTTTTCTTTATTCTGACCCAAATTTGCTTCTATCTCTGTCTAAAGAATTCCCAAATCCGCTCCAGTCCCGTTTTAAAGTGACTCAGGGGGCTTTTTTTGATATAATAAAAAGGACTGTTATCAGTTAGAAAGAGGTTGGTATGAAAGAATTACAAACTGTACTAAAGAACCATTTTGCAATCGAATTTGCAGACAAAAATTTACTGGAGACTGCCTTTACTCATACGAGTTATGCCAATGAGCACCGCCTCTTAAAAATTTCACACAATGAACGCTTGGAATTTTTAGGAGACGCTGTTCTACAGTTATTGATTTCAGAATATCTGTATAAAAAATATCCTAAAAAACCTGAGGGTGACTTGTCTAAACTCCGTGCCATGATTGTCCGCGAGGAAAGTTTGGCTGGTTTTGCGCGTGATTGCCAGTTTGATCAGTTTATCAAACTTGGTAAAGGGGAAGAAAAGTCTGGTGGACGCAATCGTGATACCATTCTTGGTGATGCCTTTGAAGCCTTTCTTGGTGCCCTTCTTTTGGACAAGGATGTGGTCAAGGTCAAGGAATTTATCTATCAAGTCATGATTCCTAAGGTTGAAGCAGGCGAATTTGAGATGATTACAGACTACAAAACCCATCTCCAAGAGTTACTTCAGGTCAATGGCGATGTGGCTATTCGTTATCAGGTGATTTCTGAAACGGGTCCTGCCCACGATAAGGTCTTTGATGTAGAAGTTCTTGTCGAAGGTAAGAGCATTGGTCAAGGTCAAGGTCGTTCTAAGAAACTAGCAGAGCAGGAAGCTGCCAAAAATGCCGTTGAGAAAGGGCTGGATTCATGTATTTAAAGGAAATCGAAATTCAGGGATTCAAGTCTTTTGCTGATAAGACCAAGGTCGTCTTTGACCAAGGTGTGACGGCAGTCGTTGGACCCAATGGATCTGGAAAGTCGAATATTACAGAAAGTCTGCGTTGGGCTTTGGGGGAGTCTAGTGTCAAGAGTCTCCGTGGTGGCAAGATGCCGGATGTTATCTTTGCTGGAACAGAAAGTCGCAAACCGCTCAATTATGCTTCTGTAGTTGTGACTTTGGATAATAATGACGGATTTATCAAGGATGCAGGTCAAGAAATCAGGGTAGAACGCCATATCTATCGTAGTGGGGATAGTGAATACAAAATTGACGGCAAGAAAGTTCGTCTGCGTGATATTCATGATCTTTTCTTGGATACAGGTTTGGGACGAGATTCCTTCTCTATCATTTCCCAAGGGAAGGTTGAGGAAATTTTCAACTCCAAGCCTGAGGAACGCCGAGCTATTTTTGAAGAAGCTGCTGGAGTTTTAAAATACAAGACTCGCAGAAAAGAAACTGAGAGCAAACTGCAGCAAACTCAGGATAATCTAGACCGTTTAGAGGACATTATCTATGAGTTGGACAATCAAATCAAGCCTCTTGAGAAGCAAGCTGAAAATGCCCGTAAGTTTTTAGATTTGGAAGGTCAACGCAAGGCTATTTACTTGGATGTCCTTGTTGCTCAAATCAAGGATAATAAAGCTGAACTAGAGTCGACAGAAGAAGAGTTGGCACAGGTTCAGGAACTATTGACTAGTTATTACCAAAAGCGTGAAAAATTAGAGGAAGAAAATCATACTCTTAAAAAGCAACGCCAAGATTTTCAGGCTGAAATGGCCAAAGATCAGGGCAGTTTGATGGACTTGACCAGTCTGATTAGTGATTTAGAGAGAAAATTAGCCCTATCGAAATTAGAATCTGAGCAAGTAGCCCTGAATCAACAGGAAGCACAAGCTCGTTTGGCTGCTTTGGAGGATAAGAGAAATGCTCTAAGTCAGGAAAAGACTGAAAAAGAAAGCTCTTTAGCCCTCTTAGAAGAAAATCTAGTCCAAAATAATCAAAAACTCAATCGTTTAGAAGCTGAATTACTGGCTTTTTCAGATGATCCTGATCAGATGATTGAGCTCTTACGTGAACGCTTTGTAGCTCTTCTACAAGAAGAAGCTGATGTCTCAAACCAACTGACTCGCATCGAGAATGAGTTGGAAAATAGTCGTCAGCTTTCTCAAAAACAAGCAGATCAATTAGAAAAGCTGAAAGAACAGTTGGCTACAGCTAAAGAGAAGGCTAGTCAGCAAAAAGACAAGCTTGAAACTGCCAAGGAGCATGTTCAGAAATTATTGGCCGACTACCAAGCTATTGCCAAGGAGCAAGAGGATCAGAAATCTTCCTATCAGGCTCAACAAAATCAACTCTTTGACCGTCTGGATAATCTCAAAAACAAGCAGGCTAGAGCCCAAAGTTTGGAAAATATCCTGAGAAATCATAGTAACTTTTATGCAGGTGTTAAGAGTGTTCTTCAAGAAAAAGCCCGCCTTGGTGGGATTATTGGTGCTGTTAGTGAGCACCTGACCTTTGATGTGCATTATCAAACTGCCTTAGAGATTGCGCTTGGAGCCAGCAGTCAGCATATCATCGTAGAAGATGAGAACGCGGCGACTAAGGCTATTGATTTCCTCAAGCGCAACAGAGCCGGTCGCGCAACCTTCCTTCCTTTGACCACTATTAAGGCGCGTACGATTTCTAGTCAGAACCAAGATGCTATTGCTACAAGTCCAGGTTTCCTTGGTATGGCAGATGAGTTGGTGTCGTTTGATAAGAGACTAGAAGCCATTTTCAAAAACTTGCTAGCAACGACAGCTATTTTTGATAGCGTAGAACATGCGCGTGCAGCAGCTCGCCAGGTTCGTTATCAGGTTCGTATGGTGACATTGGATGGGACAGAGTTGCGCACAGGTGGTTCTTATGCAGGTGGTGCCAATCGCCAGAATAACAGCATTTTTATCAAGCCAGAACTGGAACAATTGCAAAAAGAAATTGCTGAAGAAGAAGCAAGCTTGCGTTCAGAAGAGGCGAGTTTGAAGACCTTGCAAGACCAGATGGCTAGATTGACAGAAAGATTAGAAGTTATTAAATCTCAAGGAGAGCAAGCTCATATTCAGGAGCAAGGTTTGTACCTCGCCTATCAACAAACCAGTCAGCAAGTTGAAGAGCTAGAAACTCTTTGGAAACTTCAAGAAGAGGAATTAGATCGTCTTACTGAGGGAGATTGGCAAGCAGATAAGGAAAAATGCCAAGCACGCCTTGCTACTATCGCCAGTGACAAGCAAAATCTGGAAGCTGAGATTGAAGAGATTAAGTCTAACAAAAACGCCATCCAAGAACGCTATCAAAACTTACAGGAAGAGGTAGCGCAAGCTCGCCTGCTTAAGACAGAACTGCAAGGGCAAAAACGTTATGAAGTTGCAGATATTGAACGCTTAGGTAAGGAACTAAGTAATCTTGATCTTGAGCAAGAAGAAATCCAGCGCCTTCTTCAAGAAAAGGTTGATAATCTGGAGAAGGTTGATACAGAATTGCTCAGTCAACAGGCTGAAGAAGCCAAAACTCAGAAAACAAATCTCCAACAAGGTTTGATTCGCAAGCAGTTTGAGTTGGATGATATTGAAGGTCAACTGGATGATATTGCTAGTCATTTGGACCAGGCTCGCCAGCAGAATGAGGAGTGGATTCGCAAGCAAACACGTGCTGAAGCCAAGAAAGAAAAGATCAGCGAGCGCTTGCGCCATCTACAAAGTCAATTGACAGACCAGTATCAGATTAGCTATACTGAGGCTCTAGAAAAAGCACATGAGTTGGAAAATCTCAATCTGGCAGTGCAAGAGGTGCAGGATTTAGAGAAGGATATTCGCTCGCTGGGTCCAGTGAACTTGGAAGCTATTGATCAGTACGAAGAAGTTCACAACCGTCTGGATTTCCTAAATAGCCAGCGAGATGATATTTTGTCAGCGAAAAACTTACTGCTTGAGACCATTACAGAGATGAATGATGAGGTCAAAGACCGCTTTAAATCAACCTTTGAGGCTATACGTGAGTCCTTTAAAGTGACCTTCAAGCAGATGTTTGGCGGAGGTCAGGCAGACTTGATATTGACTGAGGGCGACCTTTTAACAGCTGGTGTGGAGATTTCTGTTCAACCTCCAGGTAAGAAAATCCAGTCACTTAACCTCATGAGTGGTGGGGAAAAAGCCTTATCAGCCCTTGCTTTGCTTTTCTCTATTATTCGTGTAAAGACCATTCCTTTTGTTATCTTGGATGAGGTAGAGGCTGCACTGGATGAAGCCAATGTTAAACGTTTCGGGGATTACCTCAACCGCTTTGACAAGGACAGCCAGTTTATCGTCGTAACCCACCGTAAAGGAACCATGGCAGCGGCCGACTCTATCTATGGAGTGACTATGCAAGAATCAGGTGTCTCAAAAATTGTTTCGGTGAAGTTAAAAGATTTGGAAGAAACAGTAGATTAGTTACCAAACGATAGCATCTCTTAGGAGGTGCTATTTTTTAAAACTAACATCTTGAATGATTTTTTAAGGTCAGTTCAGGGGCAAAAAACGACATTTGGGCTTTCCTTTTAGCGAAAAGGCTTTCTCTATGATATAATAGTTTCATGATTACAACAGTACCTATAAAAAATGAAAAAGACATCGCAGTACCTGATAAAACAGTTCTTGTATTAGGCTATTTTGACGGTATTCATAAGGGACATCAGAAGCTTTTTGAAGTAGCTAGCAAGGCTTCAATGAAAGATTATCTTCCAGTTGTCGTGATGACCTTTACAGAGTCCCCTAAGCTTGCTTTGCAACCGTACAAGCCAGAATTAATGCTTCATATTGTTAGCCATGAAGAACGAGAACATAAGATGAAATGGCACGGAGTAGAGGCTCTTTTCCTACTTGACTTTAGTAGTAAATTTGCTAGTTTAACAGGTCAAGAGTTCTTTGATACCTATGTTAGAGCATTAAAACCAGCGATTATTGTAGCGGGATTTGATTACACGTTTGGTTCTGATAAGAAAACTGCGGATGATTTGAAGGATTATTTTGATGGAGAAATCATCATTGTTCCGCCCGTTGAGGATGAAAAGGGGAAAATTAGTTCTACTCGTATTCGTCAAGCTATTCTTGATGGAGATGTCAGGGAAGCTGGTCATTTACTTGGCACTCCTCTACCGTCACGTGGAATGGTTGTTCATGGCAATGCTCGTGGACGGACTATCGGTTACCCAACAGCAAACTTAGTTTTAAGAGATCGAACCTATATGCCAGCAGATGGTGTTTACGTAGTCGATATCGAAGTGCAGCGTAAAAGATATCGTGGAATGGCGAGTGTCGGGAAAAATGTTACTTTCGATGGAGAAGAGCCACGTTTTGAAGTCAATATTTTTGATTTTTCAGATGACATTTACGGTGAAACAGTTATTGTCTACTGGCTAGACCGTGTCCGTGAAATGGTCAAATTTGACTCTGTTGAAGAACTGGTAGATCAACTCCAGAAAGATGAAGAAATTGCTCGGAATTGGAATGAAGGAGAGTAGGATGTTTAAAAAGTGAACCATATTTTGTGTTTGCTTTTTTTATTTTTGGAAGAAATTCTTATAGATATAAACCTAATTGAAGCTTTGTTCGAAATCTGTTAAAATAGGGATATTAATAATTTTAAAAAATAAAGAAAAGAGATTATATGATTACAGGTGAATTAAAAAATAAAATTGATCAGTTGTGGGAAATGCTTTGGACTGAAGGTAACGCAAATCCTCTAACAAATATTGAACAATTGACTTATCTTCTGTTTATGAGGGATTTGGATAGTGTTGAACTTGGACGCGAAAGCGATGCTGAGTTTCTAGGGATTCCTTATGAGGGAATTTTTCCAAAAGATAAACCTGAATACCGTTGGTCGACCTTTAAAAACATTGGAGATGCTCAGGAAGTCTATCGTTTAATGACTCAGGAGATTTTTCCATTTATTAAAAATCTTAAGGGAGATACTGACGATACAGCTTTTTCACGTTATATGCGTGAAGCTATCTTTCAAATAAATAAACCTGCTACACTACAAAAGGTGATTTCTATATTAGATGAATTTCCAACTAAAGGTTCAGATTTAAACTTTGATAGTGACACACAGGGGATTAATGATATTGGCGATATCTATGAATATCTGCTATCAAAATTGTCAACCGCTGGTAAAAATGGACAATTTCGTACACCTCGGCACATCATCGATATGATGGTTGAGTTGATGCAACCAACTATCAAAGATATCATCTCAGATCCTGCTATGGGATCTGCTGGTTTCTTAGTCTCTGCTAGCCGTTACTTAAAGCGTAAGAAAGATGAATGGGAAACCAATCCAGATAATATCAACCATTTTCATAACAATATGTTTCATGGAAATGATACGGATACAACTATGCTTAGACTTGGTGCAATGAACATGATGCTGCATGGAGTGGAAAATCCACAAATTAGTTATCTTGATTCACTATCTCAAGATAATGAAGAAGCAGATAAATACACTTTGGTTTTAGCAAATCCTCCATTTAAAGGGTCACTTGATTACGATTCAACTTCAAATGATCTCCTTGCGACTGTAAAAACAAAAAAGACAGAATTGCTTTTCCTTGCCCTTTTCTTGCGTACCTTGAAACCAGGGGGACGTGCAGCGGTTATTGTACCTGACGGTGTCCTCTTCGGTTCTTCTAAAGCCCATAAAGGAATTCGTGAGGAAATTGTTGAGAATCATAAATTAGATGCTGTAATCTCAATGCCAAGTGGCGTTTTCAAACCTTATGCTGGAGTTTCAACTGCCATTCTCATCTTTACAAAAACTGGAAATGGCGGCACGGATAAGGTCTGGTTTTATGATATGAAAGCAGATGGTTTGAGCTTGGATGATAAACGACAACCGATCAGCGACAATGATATTCCAGATATTATTCAACGTTTCCATCAACTTGAAAAAGAAGCAGAACGTCAGAGAACGGACCAGTCTTTCTTTGTTCCAGTAGATGAGATAAAGGATAATGATTATGATTTATCTATCAATAAATACAAAGAAATCGAGTATGAAAAAGTTGAGTATGAAGCAACAGAAGTCATTTTAAAGAAAATCAATGATCTAGAAAAAGAAATTCAAGCTGGCTTAGCAGAGTTAGAAGAATTACTCAAGTAGGGAGATGAATATATGAAAAAAGTGAAGTTGGGGGAAGTGGTAACTCTCAAAAAAGGTAAGAAAGCCACTATACTTAATGAACAAACGCTTCTAAGTCAACGTTATATTCAAATAGATGATTTGAGAAATGACAATAATCTAAAATTTACTGAAAGTTTAAATATGACTGAAGCACTTCTAGATGATATTCTGATAGCTTGGGATGGTGCTAATGCAGGAACAATTGGCTATGGACTATCGGGAGCTGTCGGTAGCACTATTATGGTCTTAAAAAAGAATGAGCAATACAAAGACGAGATTATATCAGATTATTTGGGAGTTTTTTTGGAGAGTAAATCGCAGTATTTACGGTATCATTCAACAGGTGCAACAATTCCACATTTAAATAAAAATATATTACTTGATCTAAAATTAGAATTATTACGTATCGAAGAACAAGAGAACATTATCTGTATTCTTAATATAATTAAAAGACTTATTACTAAAAGAAAATGTCAATTAGAAGAGCTAAACTTGCTCGTCAAATCCCGATATTTCGAGGAGGTGGTTGCATGAAAAAAGTGAAATTGGGTGAAATTTGTGAAGTACAAGCAGGAGGAACTCCTTCAAGAAATAAGAAAGAATTTTGGGTTCAAGGTAATATACCTTGGGTAAAAATAAAAGATATAAACTCAAAATACATTTCTAAAGTTGAAGAACATATTACAGAATTAGGGTTGCAGTTTTCCTCCGCAAAATTATTTTCAAGAGGTACGATACTGTATACTATTTTTGCTACTATTGGTGAGGTAGCTATATTAGATATTGATGCTGCAACAAATCAGGCTATAGCAGGTTTACATTTAAAATCTGAAAAAGTATTAAAAGAATATCTTTATTTTTTCCTTCTTTCTATTAAAAATAGAGTAAAAAATGATAGTAGAGGTGTGGCTCAGAATAATATTAATTTAACTTACTTAAAAAATATAGGGGTCCCTATTGTTGAAAATAGCATTCAGCAAGAAATTTGTAATAATTTAACTAAAATAAATCAAATAATTACTCTACGTAATCAGCAACTCATAGAACTCTCAAACCTTGTAAAATCCCGATTTAACGAGATGTTTGGGGACCCTGTTTTTAATGAAATGAGATGGAGAAGATGTAAGTTAAAGGATATATCAGTAGAAAAATTGGCTTACGGATCAGGGGCATCAGCAATTGACTTTTCAGGATTAAGATATATTCGTATAACTGATATTGATGAATGTGGAAACTTGAAAATTGACAAAAAATCACCTAGCCATTATGACGAAAAATATTTATTAAATACTGGGGATATATTGTTCGCTAGAAGTGGAGCTACAGTTGGAAAAACTTTTTTATATTCAAAAGAGAAGTATGGTCCAGCACAATATGCGGGATACTTGATTAGACTAATTCCTAATTTGTCATTAGTAAACCCTGTTTTCGTTTATCATTTTACAAATACGAAGTTCTATAATGATTTTATTACTAAAGTTCAGAATACAGTTGCACAACCAAATATCAATGCAAAACAATATGGTGAATTAGATTTCATCCTCCCCCCTCTTTCCCTCCAAAACGAATTCGCAGACTTTGTAGCTCAGGTCGACAAATCACAATTGGCAATTCAAAAATCACTAGAAGAACTTGAAACATTGAAAAAATCACTTATGCAGGAGTATTTTGGCTGATATTCTGCCATTGTAATTACGGTAATTATTTGTTATAATACTTCAAAGGAGGAAATCAGATGGTCGTAAAAACAAGAAAACAAGGAAATTCAATCACCATTACCATTCCAAGTGAATTTAATATTCCAAGTGGTGTTAAATACGAAGCGAAATTGTTACCAAGTGGTGAAATTATCTTTACTCCCGAAGAGTCTGGACATCAGATTTCTTATGTATCTGATGATGCCTTTGACTTAAATTTGGACAAAATTTTTGACGAATACGATGATGTTTTCAAAGCTTTGGTGGAAAAATGACAGTCTATCTAACAGAAAAGCAAATTGAAAAAATCAATGCTTTAGCAATTCAACGATATTCTCCAAATGAGAAAATTCAAACAGTTAGTCCTTCAGCATTAAATATGATTGTAAACTTACCAGAACAATTTGTTTTTGGTAAACCTCTTTATCCAACAATTTTTGATAAAGCAACGATACTATTTGTCCAATTGATAAAGAAGCATGTTTTTGCTAATGCTAATAAACGAACTGCTTTCTTCGTTTTGGTCAAATTTCTACAATTAAATGGCTATCGTTTTTCTGTAACTGTTGAAGAAGCGGTTGATATGTGTGTGACTATAGCGGTAGAAACTTTAACTGATGAAAAAATGATAAGCTACTCTAAATGGGTTTCTCAACATTCTGTCAGAGGAAAGGTCGAAAAGTAAGCTAGTATGTTGGATTTAAATGAGTATTAGAAAATAAATGAACAGGCAATATTAGAATTCTGTAATGCAGAAACTGATATTGCCTCTTTTTATTGATGAGTAATAATGAAAGAGAGAATTTATGGAATCAAAAGTTACAATTATCATACAAGAAATGTTACCACTTTTAAACAATGAACAATTACTAGCATTGCGAGAGAGTTTAGAACGCCATCTAGTGGATGGAAAAAAGAAGCAAAAGCATTCGAATAATAATCTGTTGCAACTATTCATCACTGCCAAGCAGGTGGAGGGGTGTAGCGCAAAAACAATACGTTATTACCAGAGGACAATTGAAAATTTGTTTTATCATATTAAGGAGTCTGTGACACAACTAACAACAGATAATCTAAGGAGTTATCTTGCAAATTATCAGTCTGAAAAGGACTGTAGTAAGGCGAATTTGGACAATATTCGGCGTATATTGTCCTCTTTTTTTGCTTGGCTTGAGCAAGAGGAATATATCATCAAGAATCCTATTCGAAGGATTAAAAAAATTAAGACAGAACAAACTGTGAAAGAAACTTATACGGATGAACATCTGGAAATTATGCGAGATAACTGCGAAAATTTAAGAGATTTGGCAATGATTGACCTACTAACATCAACAGGTATGCGTGTAGGTGAACTTGTCCAGTTGAATCGTTCTGATATTGATTTTGAAAATCGTGAATGTGTTGTTTTTGGAAAAGGGAAAAAGGAGAGGCCAGTGTATTTTGATGCTCGTACGAAAATTCATTTAAGAAACTATCTCAATGATAGAAAAGATAACCATCCTGCACTTTTTGTAACTTTAGTTGGGAAAGCCCAGAGACTTGGAATTGCGGGGGTCGAGATTCGATTGAGAAAGCTAGGACAAAAACTTGGAATACAAAAGGTTCATCCACATAAATTCAGAAGAACTTTAGCGACAAAGGCAATTGATAAAGGAATGCCTATCGAACAGGTCCAAAAACTACTAGGTCACAGCAAAATTGATACAACCCTTGCCTATGCAATGGTTAACCAAAGTAACGTTAAACATTCACACCAAAAATTCATCTCTTAAATGCAAATCCCGATATTTCGAGGAGGTGGTTGCATGAAAAAAGTGAAATTGGGTGAAATTTGTGAAGTACAAGCAGGAGGAACTCCTTCAAGAAATAAGAAAGAATTTTGGGTTCAAGGTAATATACCTTGGGTAAAAATAAAAGATATAAACTCAAAATACATTTCTAAAGTTGAAGAACATATTACAGAATTAGGGTTGCAGTTTTCCTCCGCAAAATTATTTTCAAGAGGTACGATACTGTATACTATTTTTGCTACTATTGGTGAGGTAGCTATATTAGATATTGATGCTGCAACAAATCAGGCTATAGCAGGTTTACATTTAAAATCTGAAAAAGTATTAAAAGAATATCTTTATTTTTTCCTTCTTTCTATTAAAAATAGAGTAAAAAATGATAGTAGAGGTGTGGCTCAGAATAATATTAATTTAACTTACTTAAAAAATATAGGGGTCCCTATTGTTGAAAATAGCATTCAGCAAGAAATTTGTAATAATTTAACTAAAATAAATCAAATAATTACTCTACGTAATCAGCAACTCATAGAACTCTCAAACCTTGTAAAATCCCGATTTAACGAGATGTTTGGTGACTTATTTTTAAATGAATTTAAGTGGGATTATGCTGCGTTTAATGAGTTTGCAAAATTTGATACAAAAATGATTTCCGATTTTACCAATTTCATAGATTTACCACACATTGGAATAGATAGTATTGAAAAAAACACCGGAAAACTTATAGGTTATAGAACAGTAGGAGAAGATCAAATCAGTAGTGGAAAGTATTTATTTACTAAGAAACACATTATTTATAGTAAGATTAGACCAAATTTAAATAAAGTGGCTCTTCCTGATTTTATGGGAGTTTGTTCAGCAGACGCCTATCCAATTCTAACAGTTGAAGAAAAAATGAATAGGATATTTCTAGCTCATGTGTTAAGAAGTGATTATTTTTTGAACTTTATTTTATCGTTTTCAAGTAGAACTAATTTGCCTAAAGTTAATAAATCTCAAATTTCTAAATTTAAGTGCCCCCTCCCCCCTCTTTCCCTCCAAAACGAATTCGCAGACTTTGTAGCTCAGGTCGACAAATCACAATTTGCTTGTCAGATAGTTATAAAACTGTGGAGAAATAGCTTGAAATCTAGTATAATATAGCTATCTATTTATTCAAAGTGAGAGAAGAATGGGAAATTTTGATTTTCTTTTAAATAACGAAGAGTATAAATCTTTTTCAAAGCCCTGTATAGAAGCTGAAAGTATGATTGCGACATCCACTGTAGCGACAGCTTTCATGGCTCGCCGTGCCTTGGAGCAGGCTGTTCATTGGATTTATAGCCATGATTCCTATTTAGAAGCCCCTTATCGTGCTACCTTATCTTCATTAGTGTGGGATGATGACTTCAGAGAAATCGTAGATTCAGAACTTCATAGTCAGATGGTTCTCTTGATACGTTGGGGTAATCATGCTGCCCATGGCGGAGAGATTAAGGAACGAGAAGCTATTTTGGCTTTGCATCATTTGTATCAGTTTGTTAATTTTATTGATTACTGCTACAGTAACGAGTTTGTGGAACGTTCTTTCGACGAGAATTTATTGCCACTTTCAGCAAATATCAAGTTTCGAGAAACACCACAATCTATGGCGAAATTACAAAACAGTTTGCCAAACCTTCCTGATTTCGATGAACAGATGGCTAGTCACTCATTAGCTGTTCAAGAGGCTTATACTGAAAAACGTGAGACAGCAGCTCTACGTCAAGATGTACCTTTCCATATCGATCAACTATCTGAAGCAGAGACAAGAAAACTCTTTATTGATATCGATCTCCGTTTAGCAGGTTGGACATTTGAGAAAAACTGTCGTGTTGAGGTAGCTGTTCATGGTTTGAAGCATGGTACAGGAACTGGATATTGTGACTATGTTCTTTATGGTAAAAATGGGAAAATTCTAGCAATTGTTGAGGCCAAAAAGGCATCTATGAATCCAGAAGTAGGGGAGGTGCAGGTCAAGGAATATGCTGAAGCTCTTGAGAAACAAATCGGTTATAGGCCAATTTGCTTTATTACCAATGGTTTAAAGCATTACATACTTGATGGTCTTAATCGTCGCCAGATTGCAGGTTTCTACTCTCAAGAAGAATTGCAACTTTTGATGGACCGACGTCACATGCAAAAACCTCTCGAGGATATCTCTAGCAAAATTAGGGACGATATTTCTGGACGTCATTATCAGAAACATGCGATTACAAGTGTCTGTGAAACATTCTCTAATAATCGCAGACAGGCACTCTTGGTTATGGCAACTGGTTCTGGGAAAACTCGTACAGCTGTTTCTCTAGTTGATATCCTGTCACGTCATAATTGGGTAAAAAATGTTCTTTTCTTGGCTGATAGAACTTCCCTGGTTAAGCAAGCTTATGACTCATTTAGGAAATTACTTCCAGATCTTTCAGTTTGTAATTTTTTAGAGGATAAAGATGGCGCTCGATCTAGTCGAATGGTTTTTTCAACCTATCCGACCATGATAGGAGCGATTAGTGATCAAGAAGAAGTGGATCAACGCCCCTTCACTGTTGGGCACTTTGATCTCATCATAATTGACGAATCTCACCGTTCTATTTATCAGAAATACAGATCAATTTTTGATTATTTTGATGCACGGATTGTAGGATTAACTGCCACTCCGCGTCAAGATTTGGATAAAAATACCTATAGTTTCTTTAACTTGGAGAATGGTGTTCCAACATACGCATACGATTTGGAAGAGGCTGTAAAAGATGGTTATTTAGTAGCTTATCATTCGATTGAAACTAAGTTAAAACTACCAACGGATGGTCTACATTACGATGATTTATCCCAAGACGAAAAAGAATATTTTGATAGCCAATTTGAAGATGGTAGTTCTGAGAAAGATATTGATCCTGAGGATTTTAATACCTCTATTTTCAATAGAAAAACAGTCAAAATTGTTCTAGATGAACTAATGACAAGGGGAATTCAGACAGCTTCAGGTGACGAAATTGGTAAAACGATTATCTTTGCTAAAAACCATCGACACGCTGAATACATCAGAGATATTTTTAACGAACGCTATCCTGAAAAAGGAAGCGATTATGCTCAAGTGATTGATTATAGCATTAAGCATTATCAAACCTTAATTGATGATTTTAAAATTAAGGAGAAATACCCTCAAATTGCAATTTCTGTTGATATGTTGGATACAGGTATTGATGTACCAGAGGTTGTTAATTTAGTCTTTTTCAAGAAAGTGCGCTCTAAAACTAAATTTTGGCAGATGATTGGCCGTGGAACCCGTCTTTGTAAAGATTTATTTGGCCCTGAGCAGGATAAGGAAAATTTCTTGGTATTTGATTATGGTGATAATTTTGAATATTTCAAAGCTGATTCACGAGAGGGAGATGGTCGTCACATAGTTTATCTGACTCAACGTTTGTTTAACGTCAAGGTGGACTTGATTCGAGAACTGCAGGGACTTCATTATCAAGATGATCAGTTTGCTAGAGAATACCGTCAACAACTCGTCTCAGAACTTCATGAACGTATGGTGAGCTTAAATGAGTTGGACTTTAGGGTTCGTATGGTCTTAGATACAGTTTATACTTACAGAAAGTTGGAAAATTGGCAAAATCTAACGACCGTCACAAGTGAAACAATCCAGAAAGATCTTTCTCCGATTCTATTTGAAGAAAATAAAGAAGACGAGATGGCGAGACGATTTGATTTATGGCTGTTTCAGATACAGTTAGGACAACTGTTGGCTAAGCCAGCAACTGTCCATATATCTCAAGTTATGAAAACAGCTAAAGCCCTTGCTAGGGTTGGCAATATACCACAAGTTTTTGCACAGGCTGAAATTATCAGGAAAGTACAAGAACCTGAATTTTGGGAAGAAGTTAGTTTATCCGAGTTGGAAAAAATACGCCTTGCGCTTCGAGATTTACTACAGTTTCTGGATAAACCGGAACGCACTGTATATTATGTCAATTTTGATGATCACATTCTTTCCACTGTCCATGATACTAAGCCATATTTACAAGTCAATGACCTGCGATCTTATAATGAAAAAGTTGAACATTATTTGAAAACTCATCTAGATGATGAAGCAATTTCTAAGTTATACCATAATGAAAAATTGACTTCTCAAGATTTACTTGCACTTGAAACATTGCTATGGGAAAAATTAGGTAGCAAGTCAGATTACCAACAACATTATGAAAATAAGGCAATTCCTAGATTGGTTCGTGAGATTATTGGTTTAGATAGAGAGGCTGCCAATCAAGTTTTTTCTAAATTTTTATCGGATGAGAGTCTCAATGCCAAACAGATTTCCTTTGTGAAACTGATTGTAGATTATATTGTAGAAAATGGTTGCTTGGAGACTAAAGTTTTAACACAGGAGCCGTTTAAATCGTATGGTTCAATTCAACTACTCTTTCAACACCAACTCCCTATACTTCGTAATATTGTCCAAACAATTGAACTTATCAATGATCGAGCTAGAGAAGCAGCGTAAATAATAAGAGGTTGTAAATGCAAACGCAAGAAGAAATGAATGTACTGGTACCTGAAAAATTAGCAGAAATAAAGCCGATTAAGTCAATTCAAGATTATATTTTAGCTAATATCCAAGAGTTTGATGCCTACGTTCAAAGTGTTACCGAGGAAAAGAAAGACTGGAAAGCTCTAAATCAATTTTTCCTTGAAGAATTAGGGCATGACTGAGGTTGTTTATGGGTAAATGGACATGTAAATGCGGGCAAGCGATGAACAACCATAGATCGCCTGATCCAAATGCTTATTCGGTTTATTCGGATGAGTTGTTTGAAGAAATCATGAATAAAAAAGATGGTAATGATACAATTTCCTATGAAGATATTTCAGAGGCTTCTTTCTATATGTGGAAATGCCCCAATTGTGGTAGTTTTATGGTCTTTGGCGAAGAGGATAATACAGGTTATTTCACTTTTTATGAGCGCCAGACAAGTGCAAAAGCAGAACCACTTTTCGATCCTGATCAGGAGTTGAATCTCGTTGTTGTTGAGTTTCAGGAGGGAGGAAATGGCTATACTTATATCTGCGATGACCCAAATATCCATATTGGGCATGCTGTCATTGTCCCAGTAGGAAAGGAAAATACTGAAAAAACTGCTTTAGTTGTACAGAAGTATCATGCTCTACCAAAGGATATCACTTTTCCTGTTGAAAAGTTAAAACGTGTCATCCGTAGGTATTCACATTTCGACCCAATCACTTCGAAAAACGTTTGTGGAAATTTAATTAAGCTTGGAAGAATTTTTGATGCTTGCTCTAAAAACAATAAACCTGCGCCTCAGCAAACATATTACGTTATCAAAACTCCCTTAGGCTATTTCTGGTTAGAATTAAATGGAGTTCCGATTCCAATGAAAATCACACAGATTCAAGTCAGCGATAAAAAGTACCAAGTAGACAGCGCCCTTTATATAAAGCCTTCAGAGATTAATTGTAGAAGATTCTATGAACTGGAGTTGTGCGCTGATTTTGATATTGATGCTTCGAGATGGATCGATGTTCTCTCGGATGAAAACGTTTGGGGCAATAGCTGGGAACTAAATGGCCTTCAATTTGGTATTACTGCTGGGAAGTCTCCAGAATTTGAAGACGAAGTTGTTGCAAGAAAATATAGTCGTATTCCACTTTATTATGACTGGCACCCTGAATTTGAAGATTATTATGGCTTCAGTTTAGCTTGGAGAATATACGAGTCTGATAGCGATTTGTCAATAGATTTTTATACAACATAAGAAAGTTATAAAACATCAAAAATTACATCTTACTATAGACTATTTAACAAAAAACGAACAGGCTCTTCTTATTTAATCAGAAGAGAACTTGTTCGTTTTGTTTTTTATGGATTTAGTTTGCTTTTTAAAACACGCGATACACATAGGGATTTTCAGGTTTATCTACTTTGGTAAAGCTGTCGATTTCCAAGGTTGGGAGGTTTTGTTTGAGTTCTTTATGGTAGTGATTGACCAGTTTTCCTTTGGCTGTTATCCAGGTGTTATTCTCATACTGACGGGTATTTCCCTTGGTCAGCAATCCATAGACACCAGAATCTGCGATACAGTGAATAATGCCGAAGCGGAACAGAAATTGGCTATTGGAATGACTGGGGTCATTATAGACAAAGCCTGTGAACTGGACTGTCTTACCCTCAAACTCATCTGGATAGTCATAGATAGCCTCCATGACTTCCATATAGTTTTCATTCGTAATCTGAATACTATCTTGGGACAAGTATTTATCCGCCGCAGTTCGCATTTCCTTTTCATAAGCTGATTTTGAAAAATAAGAACTGGTATCTGGTTTCAAATATTGGCTTGTCGTCCCTTCGCTGGTCTGAATGGCTTGATCCGTGCCTTCTGATAAGGGGAAATGATAGCCTTTGGCTGAGACGGTCTGAGAATCCAAGCTAACAGTTGGGAAAGTTAAACCGACGACAATTGGAATGGCCAAAAGAGCAATACTAGTAACCTTGGCCAATCGGCTGTTCAGATGACTGTGGGTTTTGACTTGCTTCATCCAGATATACAGCTGGACGATTGCCAAGATAAAGGAAAGCACCATGGAGATATAGGCCAGATAGGAATAGTGCATGTTGATGTACTGGTTTAATTTTCCGGACAGATGGAGATAAATAGTCAGTTCAAAATATCCAGCTAGAACTAAAAATCGAATCATAGGATGACTCCAATCAAGAGAGAATACACTAAGACGACAAGAGTAACAATCGTTATGAAGTGACTGATAAATCGTGCTTTCAAGTAATTTTTCATCATGAGAATATTTTTGATATCCAGCATTGGACCAATGACGAGAAAGGCCAGAACTGGTGTCAAGCCGAAACTCGAGAGAAGAGAAGCTCCGATAAAAACATCAGCCTCACTACAGAGAGAAAGAAGAAAGGCTAAAATCATCAAGAGCAGGATGGCAAAAAGAGGGGTTGCACTGATAGAGGTCAGAATCCGTGTCGGAACATAGACCTGTATAACAGAGGCGAAGAGACAACCAAATACCAAATAACGCCCCGTATCAAAAAATTCATCAATGGCTTGCACAAAGACCTGAAAAACTTTTTTTGCAGGACTCAAATGAGAAAAATCGTGCTCATGACAGGCCAACCGATTTTCTTTCTGAATCGGTTCTTGCCAGAAAAATCCCAGAAAAATCCCAAGTATCACAGCCACAACAATGGACCCCAGAGCTCGTAACAGGGCGACATGGAATGAGTTGCCAAAGGCAGAATAGGTCGCAAATAGAACAATAGGATTGATAACAGGTGCTGTTACAAGAAAGGGAACGGCCGTGTAACTGGGAACCTTTTTTTCCAGAAAACGATTGATAATGGGGACGATTCCACATTCACAAGAAGGGAAAAGTATCCCAACGAAGGTGCCAAAAAAGATTCTCCCCCAACGATTTCGAGGGAGAAAATGACACACCTTATCAGGTGTGATATAAACCTCAATCAGTCCTGAGACAATACTTCCTATCAGAACGAAGGGTAGGGCTTCAATGATAATGGAGAGAAAAATGGCTCCAGTCTGAAGCACGCTAGATGGGAGTTGTTGGAAAGCAGCCATCTAGTTTTTCTTTTCTGCTTTAGCTTTTTTCTCTTTATCATCAGGGAAAGTGACTTGTTTCAAATCAGGGAGTTTCGCAAACTCCTCAAACATTTTGTCCAAGTCGTCTCGTTTTGTAAATTTTACAGCCATAGGTGTACCTCAATTCTAAATTCTACCTCTATTATACTATTATTTTGAGGAAAAGGGAAAAGTTAAAATTGAGTATCTAACGGATAATAGAGCATGATATATCCTAATATACACTATGATTGTGATATAATAATTGTGGAATAACGGAGGAAATGATGGAACACGAAAAAATCGGTCAGGTTACTGACGAAGTAAAAGAAATTTTTAATATTGTTCTTGAAGCTAGTGATATCAAAGTTAACAAAGAAGGTTTAAGAAGTCATATGTTGAAACGGCATCATAATGATGTGATTCATCATATCGAAGATCTGGAACTTATACTAAGTAATCCTGATTTCGTTGGGGTCAATCCACGAGAGAAAGATGCTAGTTTTGAATACGTAAAAAGATTTGATGATAATGTTCTTGTTGCCATCAAGTTACATAAAAGTGGTGATTTCTTTTATGTTCCGACCATGTATCGCTTACAAGATTTCAAGTTACAAAGTCGTATTAAGTCTGGTAGATTGAGAAAGCTTGACAAAAAAAGTAGATAGTGCTAGAATAATATTAACGAAAGACATTTGAGGGCAGAAAGGTTCCTGCCGCACCTTGAAAAAGGTATCTGAGATGCTGGGTACACCGACCAGCCAAGTGTCCGTTATTTCAAAGGAGGGAGCTTAAATGCTCCTTTTTTGTTTAAAAATTTCAAAAAAGATTATCCCCGCCGCAGGCTCAGGCTTGCGGTTTTTTATTTGCTCTGAAAATTGATTCGTTAACTTCAACAATAGCTTTATAAAGCGTTTTGTAAAAAATAAAAACAGTGAAATTATTCATAGATTCTTTTGTAATCTAGTAGAATTTTAAATTGAAACTTTCTCAATGAATAGAATATTGAAATGAAGTAAATTTATTTCCCAACTTATGTTTTAAAATTGTAAGAGCTAATTTGAAACGTTTAGCTTATGGTATAATAGGTTTATGAATAAAAAATATTTAAAAATCTCCCAGGATTTGGGAGTGACGTTAAAGCAAATTGATACCGTTCTAAGTTTGACAGCTGAAGGGGCGACTATTCCCTTTATCGCGCGTTATCGCAAGGACATGACTGGTAGTCTGGATGAGGTGGCGATTAAGGCCATTATTGACTTGGATAAAAGTCTGACAAATCTAAATGACCGTAAGGAAGCTGTCTTAGCCAAGATTCAAGAACAAGGCAAGCTGACCAAGGAGTTGGAAGAAGCTATCTTAGCTGCCGAAAAATTAGCAGATGTAGAAGAACTCTATCTTCCATATAAGGAAAAACGTCGAACCAAAGCAACTATTGCCCGTGAAGCCGGACTCTTCCCACTTGCTCGCTTGATTTTGCAGAATGTAGCTGGCTTAGAGAAGGAAGCTGAAAAATTCGTCTGTGAAGGATTTGCGACTGGTAAGGAGGCCTTGGGTGGTGCAGTTGATATCTTAGTCGAAGCCTTATCGGAAGATGTGACCTTGCGTTCCATGACTTATCAGGAAGTTCTGAGACACTCTAAACTCACTTCTCAAGTCAAGGATGAAAGTCTTGATGAAAAGCAGGTTTTTCAGATTTACTATGATTTTTCTGAGACAGTTGGAAATATGCAGGGCTATCGTACCTTGGCCCTCAATCGTGGGGAGAAGCTAGGTGTCTTGAAGGTCGGTTTTGAACATGCGACGGACCGTATTCTTACCTTCTTTGCTGCTCGTTTCAAGGTGAAAAATGCTTATATTGATGAAGTTGTTCAGCAATCCGTTAAGAAAAAAGTCTTGCCTGCTATCGAACGACGTATTCGGACAGAATTGACTGATAAAGCAGAAGAAGGGGCTATCCAACTCTTTTCTGACAACCTGCGCAATCTCCTCTTGGTTGCTCCGCTGAAAGGGCGCGTGGTTCTTGGATTTGACCCTGCCTTTCGTACAGGTGCCAAGCTAGCTGTCGTGGATGCAACTGGGAAAATGCTGACAACTCAGGTCATTTATCCTGTCAAACCAGCATCAGCTCGTCAAATCGAAGAATCCAAGAAAGATCTGGCAGACTTGATTGGTCAATACGGAGTAGAAATTATTGCCATCGGAAATGGTACTGCTAGTCGTGAAAGTGAAGCCTTTGTGGCGGAAGTTCTTAAAGATTTTCCTGAAGTCAGCTATGTTATCGTCAATGAAAGTGGTGCTTCGGTCTATTCTGCCAGCGAACTTGCTCGTCAGGAGTTCCCAGACTTAACCGTTGAAAAACGCTCAGCTATTTCTATCGCCCGTCGTTTGCAAGATCCCCTTGCGGAATTGGTCAAAATCGATCCTAAGTCAATCGGTGTCGGTCAGTACCAGCACGATGTCAGCCAGAAGAAGTTGTCTGAAAGTTTGGACTTTGTCGTGGATACAGTGGTTAACCAAGTTGGTGTCAATGTCAATACAGCCAGCCCAGCTCTTCTTTCCCATGTCGCTGGACTCAATAAAACCATTTCTGAAAATATTGTCAAATACCGTGAGGAGGAAGGAAAAATCACTTCACGCGCCCAAATCAAGAAAGTTCCGCGTCTGGGGGCCAAGGCCTTTGAACAGGCTGCTGGTTTCCTTCGTATCCCTGAAAGTAGCAATATCCTTGATAATACAGGAGTTCACCCAGAAAATTACAGTGCTGTTAAGGAACTCTTCAAACGTTTAGATATTAAAGACCTAAACGAAGAAGCCCAAGGCAAACTCAAGTCCCTTTCAGTCAAAGATATGGCGCAAGAACTAGAACTTGGTCCAGAAACCCTTAAAGATATCATTGCTGACCTTCTCAAACCAGGTCGAGATTTCCGTGATTCCTTTGACGCACCTGTGCTTCGCCAAGATGTCCTAGATATTAAAGACTTAGTGGTTGGTCAGAAGCTAGAAGGAGTGGTGCGTAACGTCGTTGATTTCGGTGCCTTCGTTGATATCGGTATTCACGAGGACGGTCTGATTCATATTTCCCATATGAGTCGGAAGTTTATCAAGCATCCCAGCCAAGTGGTATCCGTTGGTGATTTGGTAACGGTTTGGGTTAAGAAAATTGATACTGAACGTGAAAAAGTCAATCTGTCGCTTCTCGCTCCAAATGAAACTGACTGATTACGTTAAGCAGGTTTCGCTAGAAGACTTCGGAAGACCTTTTATCCATCAAGCCCAGTGGAATTCTCGTCTGCGAACGACAGGTGGGCGATTTTTCCCAAAAGATGGGCATTTAGATTTTAACCCTAAGGTTTATCAAGAACTGGGTTTGGATGTTTTTAGGAAAATTGTCCGCCATGAACTCTGTCACTATCACCTCTATTTTCAAGGGAAGGGCTTTCAACACAAGGATCGGGAGTTTAAGGAACTGTTGAAAGCAGTGGATGGACTACGCTTTGTGCCAACCTTGCCCAATAGCAACTCCAAGGCAATTAAGCTCTATCGTTGCCAATCCTGCCAGCAAACTTATCAGCGTAAGCGCAGAATTGATACCAAACGCTATCGCTGTGGAGTTTGTAGAGGTAAATTGCTACTAATAAATCAGCCTGAGGACTGATGAAAGCCGAGCCTACCCGTGATATACTATGATTAACCTAGCAGAAAGAGGAAATATCATGAACAGTAAATTTTATAAAATGAGACGAAATCGCATGATTTCAGGAGTTTTGGCAGGTCTGTCAGACAAGTGGAACTTTGATGTTACCCTTGTTCGTTTTCTGTTTGCCATTTTTACAGTCGCAAATTTTGGACTTGGCGTGATTATCTATATCATCCTAGCTTCTGTCATGCCAACCAAGGAAGAAATCGAAGCAGAAATGTACGGAACAGGCCCACGTAAACGCAAAGAAGCCCAAGCCATTGACGATAATGAAGGCTGGTTTTGGTGAGGTAGAAACAGTTATTTTACTGTTAGTCTATGAATTCGACTAATCTATTTTAAAATTTTTGAACCCTTGTATCCGCAAGGGTTTTCTTCTTGCTTTCTTTTTATGGTAAAATATTTTTAATGAATTAACTACATTCCCCCCAATCTTACAAAAATGTAAGATTAAAGTCTCTTTTGTAAGGTTAGGTTATGGCAAGCGGTCTTTTTTTGATGTAAACTAGACTCATAAAGAACAAAGGAGTAACCTTATGAAACAAATCTTACATAAAAAAACAAGAAAACCAAGTCACAAAGAAATCGAGCGCGTTCAGCTGGGATGCGCTATGATGCAAGCCACATTTCATTTGATGGGATATTAAGAAAGGAGATTCTCATGACACTTTTAGATGTAAAACACGTTCAAAAAATTTATAAAACTCGTTTTCAGGGCAACCAAGTAGAGGCCCTCAAGGATATTCACTTTACCGTTGAAAAAGGTGATTACGTTGCCATCATGGGTGAGTCTGGTTCTGGTAAATCAACTCTTCTCAATATCCTAGCTATGCTAGACAAACCAACTCGTGGTCAGGTTTACTTAAATGGAACTGATACAGCAACTATTAAAAATTCACAGGCTTCTAGCTTCCGTCGTGAAAAATTGGGCTTTGTCTTCCAAGACTTTAACTTGCTAGATACTCTTTCTGTTAAGGACAATATCTTGCTTCCGCTTGTCTTGTCAAGAAGACCCATTACGGAGATGATGAAAAAATTGGTGGTTACTGCTGAGAATCTAGGCATCAACCAATTGCAAGAGAAGTACCCTTATGAAATTTCAGGTGGGCAAAAACAGCGTGTAGCAGTAGCACGCGCTATCATTACAGAACCTGAAATTCTTCTTGCAGACGAACCGACAGGAGCTCTTGATTCCAAATCATCTGCAGCCTTACTTGATGTGTTTGACGAAATCAATGAGCGTGGTCAAACCATTCTCATGGTAACCCACTCAACAGCAGCAGCTAGCAGGGCCAAACGTGTACTCTTTATCAAGGACGGCATTCTTTACAATCAAATCTACCGTGGAGAGAAGACAGAGCGTCAGATGTTCCAAGAAATCTCTGATACCTTGACTGTCATGGCAAGCGAGGTGAATTAGTATGTTTCGATTAACCAATAAGTTAGCGGTATCGAACTTGATTAAAAACCGCAAACTCTACTATCCTTTTGCGCTGGCTGTTCTCTTGGCAGTCACCGTCACCTATCTCTTTTACTCTCTAACCTTCAATCCCAAGATTGCTGAAATTCGTGGAGGGACAACCATTCAAGCTACACTTGGATTTGGTATGTTTGTCGTTACACTTGCGTCAGCTATTATTGTCCTTTATGCCAATAGTTTTGTCATGAAGAACCGTTCCAAGGAACTGGGAATTTATGGCATGCTGGGTTTGGAGAAGCGCCACCTGATCAGTATGACTTTTAAGGAGTTGGTGCTTTTTGGAATTCTAACTGTTGGAGCAGGTATCGGTATTGGAGCCTTATTTGACAAGTTGATTTTTGCCTTCTTGCTCAAACTGATGAAATTGAAGGTTGAACTGGTCGCCACCTTCCAGATGAAAGTTGTCATTACAGTACTTGTTGTCTTTGGATTGATTTTCCTAGGCCTCATGTTCCTGAATGCCCTTCGAATCGGCCGTATGAATGCCCTCCAGCTTTCTCGTGAAAAAGCTAGTGGTGAGAAAAAAGGACGTTTCCTTCCTCTTCAAACTATTCTTGGTGCGATTAGTTTAGGGATTGGTTATTATCTTGCGCTTACTGTAAAAGATCCTCTTACAGCCCTAACAATCTTCTTCTTAGCTGTTTTACTGGTTATTTTTGGGACCTATCTCTTGTTCAATGCAGGGATTACAGTTTTCTTTCAAATCTTAAAGAAAAACAAGAAATACTATTACCAGCCAAATAACCTTATCTCAGTGTCTAATTTGATTTTCCGTATGAAGAAAAATGCGGTTGGACTAGCAACTATCGCTATTTTGTCAACAATGGTTTTGGTAACCATGTCAGCAGCGACTAGTATTTTCAATGCCTCAGAAAGCTTTAAAAAAGTTCTAAATCCTCATGATTTTGGGGTTTCAGGGCAAAATGTTGAAAAAGAAGATTTGGACAAACTCTTGAGCCAGTTTGCAAGTGACAAAGGTTATAAGATTAAAGAGAAAGAAGTGCTTCGTTATACTTACTTTGGTGTTGCAAACCAAGAAGGAACCAAGTTAACCCTTTTTGAAAAAGGACAAAATCGTGTCCAACCCACAACAGTTTTCATGGTATTTGACCAAAAAGATTATGAAAACATGACTGGACAAAAACTGTCTCTATCAGGCAATGAGGTCGGACTCTTTGCAAAGAATGAGGGAATTAAAGAACAGAAAGTTCTAACTCTAAACAATCATCAATTTTCTGTAAAAGAAGAATTTACTAAAGATTTCATTGTAAACCATGTTCCAAATCAGTTTAATATTTTGACTGCCGATTACAATTATCTTGTTGTTCCAGATTTACAAGCCTTTTTGGACCAATTCCCAAATTCAGCTATCTATAATCAGTTTTACGGTGGCATGAATGTAAATGCCAGTGAAGAAGAACAACTCAAGGTCGCTGAAGAATATGAAAAATACTTACAAAAGTTTAATTCTCAATTAAATACTGAAGGTAGCTATGTGTATGGTAGCAATCTATCAGATGCTAGTTCTCAGATGAGTGCCCTCTTTGGTGGTGTCTTCTTTATCGGTATTTTCCTCTCTATTATCTTTATGGTCGGAACCGTTCTGGTTATCTACTACAAACAAATTTCTGAAGGATATGAAGACCGTGAGCGCTTTATTATCTTGCAGAAAGTCGGTTTAGATCAAAAGCAAATCAAGCAAACCATTAACAAACAGGTTTTAACTGTTTTCTTCCTTCCTTTGCTCTTTGCCTTCCTACATCTAGCCTTTGCCTACCATATGCTTAGTCTGATTTTAAAAGTGATTGGTGTACTAGATACGACTATGATGTTGACTGTAACCTTGTCTATCTGCGCTATCTTCCTCATCGCCTATGTGCTGATTTTCATGATTACTTCTAGAAGTTATCGTAAGATTGTGCAAATGTAAAAAAAAGATACCTCGACTTCAAAATCGAGGTATTTCTTATATACTAAATGCTGAAAAGTTGTCCGAGCAGGAAGGTAACTCCCATAGTTAAGAGACCAATAGCAAGGTTCCGAATCATAGCCGTTTTGGTTGGGGCTTTTCCAAGTTTGGCACTAGTGTAACCAGTGAGAAGAAGGGCCACACCGACGATAAGGACAGTAGCAGGAATGCGGTAGTCACTTGGGAAAATGGTCACTGAGAGCATTGGAGGCAAACTTCCAAGGAAAAAGGCAACAAAGCTGGAAATAGCAGCGTGCCAAGGATTAGTAAACTCTTCATACTCTATCCCGTATTTTTCCTCTACCAAAGCCTTGAGTGGATTTTTAAGAAAGGCCTTATTGGTCAAGAGTTGGGCTGATGTTTCACACTCGCCATTTTGAATATAGGCAGCATAGAGAGATTTTTTGGCTAACTCTATATCTTGGTCTAGCAAGACTTGCTCACGCGCAACGGCTGCTTCCTCAGTATCTTTCTGAGTTGAAACGGATACATATTCTCCACCAGCCATAGAAAAGGCACCAGCCAAGATAGCCGCAAAGCCTGATAAAAAGATAATCCAGATATTGGTCGTGGCACTGGCAACCCCGATAACCACACCCGCAATGGAAATAATCCCATCATTGGCACCAAGAACGCCCGCACGCAGGATATTTAAACGACCTGCAAAATTTGAATCAATTTCGTGATTTGTTTCTGACATATTATTCTCCTTTTTATCCAGTATAAAGGAAAAATATAAGGAAATCAATCTTTTAAAACTGTCTGAAAAAAGTTGCACGATTTTAATTTTTTAAGCGTTTTTAAGTTGAAATCAGTACTAGCTAGTAGGAAAGGATAAAAGATAGGGAAAGCTGATAGACTCGTCCTTTTTCTAGTTATCTATGGTATAATAGGAGGTAGATTTACTAATCGGAGTAAGGAAGATTTTATGATTAAACTAGTAGCAACGGATATGGACGGAACCTTCCTAGATGGGAATGGACGCTTTGATATGGACCGCCTCAAGTCTCTCTTGGTTTCCTACAAGGAGAAAGGTATTTACTTTGCGGTAGCTTCAGGGCGTGGATTTCTGTCACTAGCAAAATTATTTGCTGATGTACGTGATGACATTATTTTCATCGCAGAAAATGGCAGTTTGGTTGAATATCAAGGTCAGGACTTGTATGAAGCGACTATGTCTCGTGAGTTTTATTTGACGACTTTTGAAAAGCTGAAAACGTCACCTTATGTAGACATCAATAAATTGCTCTTGACGGGTAAGAAAGGCTCTTATGTGCTAGCTACGGTTGATGAGACCTATTTGAAAGAGAGCCAGCATTATAATGAAAATATCCAAAAAGTAGCGAGTTTAGAAGATATCACTGATGACATTTTCAAATTTACAACCAACTTCACAGAAGAAACGCTTGAAGCAGGAGAAACTTGGGTTAATGAAAACGTTCCTGGTGTTAAGGCCATGACAACTGGCTTTGAATCTATTGATATTGTTCTGGACTATGTCGATAAGGGAGTGGCTATTGTTGAATTAGCTAAGAAACTTGGTATCACAATGGATCAGGTTATGGCTTTTGGAGACAATCTAAATGATTTGCACATGATGCAGCTTGTGGGATATCCTGTAGCTCCTGAGAATGCACGACCAGAGATTTTAGAATTAGCAGAGACTGTGATTGGTCACCATAAGGACCAGTCGGTTATAGCTTATATGGAGGGCTTATAATGGCAAATATAAAATTGATTGCATTGGACTTGGACGGGACCTTGCTGACTACTGATAAAAGGCTGACGGATCGCACCAAGGCAACCTTGAAAGCTGCGCGTGATCGTGGTATCAAGGTTGTATTGACAACTGGTCGTCCCTTAAAAGCTATGGATTTCTTTCTCCATGAGCTAGGGACTGACGGCCACGAAGATGAGTATACGATTACTTTTAATGGTGGTTTGGTTCAGAAAAATACAGGTGAAATCCTTGATAAGACAGTTTTTTCCTATGATGATGTGGCACGCTTGTATGAGGAAACAGAGAAATTATCACTGCCTCTTGATGCTATCTCAGAAGGAACTGTTTATCAAATTCAATCCGACCAAGAAAGTCTTTATGCCAAATTTAATCCAGCTTTGACTTTTGTTCCAGTGGACTTTGAAGACTTGTCTAGTCAAATGACTTACAATAAATGCGTGACTGCCTTTGCTCAAGAACCCTTGGATGCAGCCATTCAAAGGATTTCTCCAGAATTGTTTGACCAATATGAAATCTTTAAATCACGAGAAATGTTGCTAGAGTGGTCACCAAAGAATGTTCATAAAGCAACAGGTTTGGCAAAACTAATCAACCATCTTGGAATCGACCAAAGCCAAGTTATGGCATGTGGTGACGAGGCCAATGACCTTTCTATGATTGAATGGGCAGGGCTCGGTGTTGCCATGCAAAACGCTGTTTCTGAAGTTAAGGCAGTCGCAAATGTAGTGACGCCAATGACCAATGATGAAGAGGCTGTTGCTTGGGCTATCGAAGAATATGTGCTAAAGGAGAACTAAGATATGGGATTATTTGACCGTCTATTCGGAAAAAAAGAAGAACCTAAAATCGAAGAAGTTGTAAAAGAAGCTCTGGAAAATCTTGATTTGTCTGAAGATGTTGAGCCTGCCTTAACAGAAGCTGAGGCAGTTCCTCAGGAAGATGAAGAAGTTGAAATTGTTGAACAAGCTGAGCTCCAAGAAGATAAAATCCAAGACACATTTGAAGAAAGTCTGAATTCAGAGCCAGTTGTAGAAGTTTCTCAAGAAGAAGTCGAAGAATTGCCAAACTCAGAAGAAGTCCCAGAGGAAGAGAATCCTGAGTTCATAGAAGCTGAAGAAGAAAATAGCATTGAAGATCTTGAAGCAGAAAGGTCTCAGTTAGAAGAAACTGTTCAGGAAAAATATGACCGCAGTCTTAAGAAAACTCGTACAGGCTTCGGAGCTCGCTTGAATGCCTTCTTTGCAAATTTCCGCTCTATCGATGAAGAATTCTTCGAAGAATTGGAAGAATTGCTGATCATGAGTGACGTTGGTGTACAGGTTGCTTCTAGCTTAACTGAGGAGCTACGCTATGAAGCAAAGCTTGAAAATGCAAAAAAACCTGATGCACTGCGCCGTGTCATCATTGAGAAATTGGTTGAGCTTTATGAAAAAGGTGGCAACTACGATGAAAGAATCCACTTCCAAGATGGCTTGACTGTCATGCTCTTCGTCGGAGTTAATGGTGTTGGGAAAACAACTTCTATCGGGAAACTAGCCCACCGCTACAAACAAGCTGGTAAGAAGGTCATGCTGGTTGCGGCAGATACCTTCCGTGCAGGGGCGGTAGCCCAGCTAGCTGAATGGGGCCGTCGTGTGGACGTTCCAGTTGTGACTGGACCTGAAAAAGCTGACCCAGCCAGTGTGGTCTTTGATGGCATGGAACGTGCTGTGGCTGAAGGTATCGATATTCTTATGATTGATACTGCTGGTCGTTTGCAAAACAAGGACAACCTCATGGCTGAGTTAGAGAAGATTGGACGCATCATCAAGCGTGTTGTTCCAGAGGCACCGCATGAAACTTTCTTAGCATTAGATGCTTCAACCGGTCAAAATGCTCTTGTACAGGCCAAAGAATTTTCAAAAATCACTCCTTTAACTGGAATTGTCTTGACTAAGATTGATGGAACTGCTCGAGGTGGTGTGGTTCTAGCCATCCGTGAAGAACTCAATATTCCTGTAAAATTGATTGGTTTTGGTGAAAAAATCGATGATATTGGAGAGTTTAACTCAGAAAACTTTATGAAGGGTCTCTTGGAAGGCTTAATCTAATCAGAAGCAAAAATCCTGCAAGGAACAAACTTGCAGGATTTTTTTATTCTAAACGACCATCTTGACGATAGGCGATATCTGGTTGCCAAGTCCATTTGGCACCGAATTTTTCAAGTAAGTCAAAGCTTGCTTGAGGTCCCATACTTCCAGCTTTATAGTCATGAAGTGGGGCACCATTTTCAGCCCAAAGCTCTTCGATACGGTCAATCAATTTCCATGATGCACCAACTTCATCCCAGTGGCTAAAGTTAGTTGAGTTGTTGTTTAGGACATCATAAATCAATTTTTCGTATGGTTCTGGAGAAGCACCAGTTGCGGTCGCATCTGTACGGTAATCAAGTGAGTTAGGAGCCAAGTTAAATTCTTCTCCTACCTGCTTACCATTTAGGCTAAGAGAGAAGCCTTCTGTTGGTTGGATATAGATGGTTAAAATGTTTGGATCAAGTGGTTCTCCAAAGATAGAATCCATTTGTTTAAAGACGATGTTGACATGAGTTCCTTTTTCAGTCAATCGTTTACCGGTACGGAAGAAGAAAGGAACACCACGGAATCGATCACTGTCTACAAAGAAAGCACCAGATGCAAAGGTTTCAGTTGTAGATTCTGGATTTACATTTGGCTCGCTACGATAAGAGATATATTTCATGCCATCAATCTTACCAGAACGGTACTGACCACGGATAAAGTGTTCTTTAAGTTCTTCATCAGTTGGATGATAGAGGTTTTTAAAGACCTTAATCTTTTCAGCACGAATCTCGTCTTTTGTGAAGCTTGCTGGCTTGTCCATGGCAAGCAGAGAAAGAAGTTGCAAAGTGTGGTTCTGTACCATGTCACGGAGGGCACCAGATTCATCATAGTAGCCACCACGTTCTTCTACGCCCAAGCGCTCCGCAAAGGTAATTTGAACATTGTCGATAAAGTCCTTGTTCCAAACGTTTTCAAAAATCAAGTTTGCAAAGCGAACTGCAAAGATGCTTTGGATCATTTCTTTACCAAGATAATGGTCGATACGGAAAATTTGTTCTTCGTCAAATGTTGCTAGGAGTTCGTCATTCAACTTGCTTGCAGTTGCGTAATCTGTACCAAATGGTTTCTCAACGATTAAACGTTCAAAACCTTTACCGTCCACAATGTTTTCAGACTTGAGGTGTTTTGCAATGGTTCCAAAGAACTGAGGCGCCATAGACAAGAAGAAGAGCTTGTTGTGTTCAGCTTGATACTTGTCATTGAGTTCGGCCTGTAATTGACGTAAAGCAATGTAGTGCTCTGTATCATTAACATCATGACTTTGATAGTAGAAGTGACTAGCGAACTCTTGAGCCTGTTCGGTACTATCTGCCAAATCAAGGATAGATTCAACTACTACAGATTCAAAATATTCCTTGCTCCAAGGACGACGAGCAGTTCCAATGACTGCAAAGTGCTCGGAAAGATTGCCGGATTTATATAGTCTAAAAAGGGAAGGGTAGAGCTTGCGTTTAGCCAGGTCTCCACTCGCACCGAAAATTGTAACAATAACCTTAGATGACATCTAGCTACCTAATTTCTATTTTTATTCCTAGTCTTACTAGGTATGAGGAAATCTCATTTCATAAACTTAATTCTAACATAATTTTCCGAAAAATCAAAAAATCAAATACGAGATCGAAAAAAACTGCAAGGAAATCCTTACAGTTTTAGGTTAGACGTTTAAGACCTTGTCTAAGAAATCTTTCAGACGTGGGTGTTGTGGGTTATCAAAGATTTGGTCAGGTGTTCCGTCCTCAAGGAATTCACCATCTGCAGTAAAGATAACACGGTTGGCAACCTGACGAGCAAATCCCATCTCATGGGTTACGATAATCATGGTCATACCTTGCTCAGCCAATTCCTTCATAACGTTCAGTACGTCTCCGACCATCTCAGGGTCAAGGGCTGAAGTTGGTTCATCAAAGAGCATGATGTCTGGATTCATTGCTAGTCCACGAGCGATGGCTACACGTTGCTTTTGACCACCTGATAGGCTATCTGGGTTGGCATTAGCTTTATCTGCAAGCCCAACCTTGTCAAGTAATTCCATTCCCAATTTCTCTGCTTCTTCCTTAGTCATCAACTTGTGCTCAATAGGAGCAAAGGTGATGTTGTCCAATACAGACATATGAGGGAAGAGGTTGAAGTGTTGGAACACCATTCCGATATTTTCACGGACGTGGTCAACGTTGGTAGTTTTTTCAGTTAAGTCATAGCCGTTCACAGTGATATGACCGCTAGTAACTTCTTCTAGAAGATTGAGGCTACGGAGGAAGGTTGACTTACCAGAACCTGAAGGACCGATGATACAAACAACATCTCCTTCATAGAACTTAGTCGTAATTCCTTTTAAAACTTCATTTTTTCCGTAGCTTTTGTGTAAATCATTTACATCAATTTTTAATTTTGCCATTAACGAATCCTCTTTTCTAAGCGTTTCGCTAGTTTAGTCAAAAGTGTGATAATTACAAGATAGAAGATAGCAAGGATTGCATACATCTTGAAACTTTGGTAGTTACGGGCAATGATAATCTTACCAGTTTGGAAGAGTTCAACCAAACCGATAGCAGAAACGATGGTTGTATCTTTAAGAGCGATAACGAATTGGTTAACAAAGTTTGGCAACATCAATTTAGTTGCTTGTGGCAAGATAATCTTACGCATGGTTTTTCCATAAGAGATACCCAAGCTTCGGCTGGCTTCCATTTGACCAACTGGAACGGCCTGAATACCACCACGAACGATTTCAGCGATATAAGCCGCTGCATTGAGTGAGAGGGCGATAGTACCAGCTACGAAGTCGTTAATTGGACTTTGTTGCCCTGTGATAGATTCGATGAAGTTTGGAATTCCCCAGAAGATGAAGGCTGCAAGAATCATCAAAGGAATACCACGGATAACGTCAACGAAAATCTCAGAGACCACACGAAGAGATTTGTATGGGCTAACGCTAAACATACCGAAGATAATCCCGATAACAATAGCAATAGCAAATGAGATAAGAGCTAGAGCAAGAGTGATACCAAGCCCGCTAAGGAGTTGTTTGTAGTTGTTTTGAAGCAAGCCCCAGATAGTTGTTTCATCAACAGTGCTTGCTGAAGCAGTTGAAGACTCACTAGCTAGGTATTTGTCAAGAATCTTTTGGAATTCTCCGTTTGCTTTAAGGTTTGCAAGTCCGTTATTGAACATTTCAATCAATTCTGGATTTGCTCCTTTTTTAACTGCAAAGGCTGTTTCACCAATTGGAGTTCCAGCGATTGGGGTTTTCAATTTTTGTCCTTGGCTGATAGAATATTTGAGTACAGGCTCATCATCCATAACGGCATCGATGGCACCAGTATTTAAACTGTCATACATTGAAGAACCATCAGCGAAGGTTTTGATTTTGTAACCGTATTTGCTTTGATTTTCTGTTAGGAAGGTTTGAGAAGCAGTTCCGTTTTTAACACCAACTGTCTTTCCTTTTAAATCTTCATAAGAAGCAATGGTGCTTGATTCTTTGACACCAAGGATAGTATTAGCAGTGTAGTATGATTCTGAGAAGTCAAAAGTTGCCTTACGAGCATCAGTGACAGACATACCAGCAATGATACCATCAGCTTGACCAGCTTGGACAGCGCTGATAGCCGCATCGAAACCAGGGTTGGTGATTTCAATTTCAAAACCTTGGTCTTTAGCGATTGCCTTAATCAAGTCCATATCAATACCAGTAAATTGGTTGCTTGAGTTTTGGAAAACAAAAGGTGCAAAAGAAGAATCGCTGGCAATAATGTATTTAGCTTTAACAGGAATAGCTTTTAATCCTGCTAGAGTAGTTGTGGTTGGCACTGCTGAAGATGATGAAGCGGTCCATTTCTTAATGATTTTATCAAGACTACCATCTTTTTTCATTTCGGCCAAGGCTTGGTTAAATTCAGTAACCAAGTGCTCGTATTTGCTTCCTTTTTTCACACCGAAAGCAAAACTTCCTACAGCTTCACCATCCATTTCAATATGAAGGTCTTGACCTTGGTTAATGGCATACTCGATAACAGGTTTGTCATCCATCATGGCATCGATGGCACCAGCACTCAAGCTGTTGTTCATCAAATCACCAGTGTCAAATGTTTTAATGCTAAAGCCGTATTTATCCTTGATACTTTCAAGGAAACGTTGAGCGGCTGTTCCGTTTTTAACACCAACAGTTTTACCTTTTAATTGGTCGTACTGACTAATCTTGTGTGCCTTTGTAGTTGCAATGACAACTTTTGTATCATAGTAAGTATCAGACATGGTAAAAACTTTTTCACGTTCTGCTGTCTTTGTCATTCCTGCCATGATTGCGTCAGCTTGACCAGCTTGAACTGCATTTACCGCTGCGTCAAATCCAGGATAGGACATCTGAATGTTCCATCCTTTAATCTCAGCAACTTTGTTGATAATGTCAACATCAATTCCTTTATAAGTTTGATCTGAATCTTTAAACTCAAAAGGTGCATAGGCGGTATCAGAAACAATCTTAATCGTCTCTGCTTTCGCAATACCTAATGAGAAAATTGGGAATAAAATTAGCAAAAATGCTAGAAATTTTTTCTTCATTTTTAGTCTCCTTTTCCGAATATTTTCCCATTATATCAGAAAAAGTAAAAAAAGGCAAATTTTTATAAAAGTTATGTAAGAAGATATTACATCGTTGATTCTGTTTTGGGCTTGAATCATACAAATAAAGTGCTAGAATAAAGATATATCATATAGTAAAAGAGGATAAAGTTATGAAAGACAAAAGAATCTTAAAAGACTTTGAAACTTCTAAAATGAGTTTAAACATTTACACAAGCCCCTTGTTAGCTCTATTTTTCGTCTATATATCTGAGTTCATATCTTCTCTATTTTTTGGCCTTAGTTTTTTAGCATTGATCGGGTTATTTAGCAGTCTTGGTGTGGATGGTCAAAGAATTGCAGATTTCCTTCAAATGTTATTTCAGAATTTATCTGATAAATCAAGTGACATCCATTTAATATTTGAATTACTGTCCTTTGGTTTTATCATCTTAACTGTATTTAGATGGACAAGAAAAGTTGAGAAAAGACCTATTCGAACCTTGGGATTTTATAGAGAGAATTTCCTCAGCAATCTTTTTAAAGGATTTGGTCTAGGCCTGGCACTTTTTCTTCTGACCCTGTTAGGTTTAGTGGGCTTGGGGCAATATCGTTTGGAGTCTATTAACTTGAATCCTTATTCCATTTCCTTTGTTGTCTTTACTATCCCATTTTGGATTTTACAGGGGACAGCAGAAGAATTGGTTACTCGTGCTTGGTTGATTCCACAATTGGCTAAGAGAACCAATCTTAAAGTCGCTATCATCATATCTAGTAGTCTCTTTACCCTACTTCATTTAGGAAATTCAGGCATAACTCTCTTATCTGCAATCGATCTCTTTTTATTCGGGGTTGCCATGGTTCTATATCTTCTTAAAACAGATACTATTTGGGGTATAGGTGGTATTCATGGAGCCTGGAATTTTGCTCAGGGTAACATTTTTGGAGTATTAGTTAGTGGTCAGTCTTCAGGAACTTCAATCATGAAATTTACCCCTCAAGGCAATCAAGACTGGCTATCAGGTGGTTCTTTTGGGATCGAAGGTTCTATCATGACAAGTCTGGAATTGCTACTGCTGATTGTCTATCTCGCTTATCAATTAAAGAAAGAAAATGAAAGGATGTGACTTCGGTCCGTCCTTTTCTTCGTGAAAATGCTACAAGTATGCTAAAATAGGAATAGCACATGGAGAGAGGATTCTTATGATCAATCGCATTACAGACAATCAATTTAAACTAGTATCAAAATACCAACCATCAGGAGATCAACCCCAAGCTATCGAGCAGTTGGTAGATAACATTGAGGGGGGAGAAAAAGCTCAGATTCTCATGGGGGCGACTGGTACAGGGAAGACCTATACCATGAGTCAGGTCATTTCCAAAGTCAATAAACCAACTCTGGTCATTGCCCACAATAAAACGCTAGCAGGACAGCTCTATGGGGAGTTTAAGGAATTTTTCCCTGAAAATGCTGTTGAGTACTTCGTATCCTACTATGATTACTACCAGCCTGAGGCCTATGTTCCTTCTAGCGATACCTATATTGAAAAGGACAGTTCCGTCAATGATGAGATTGACAAGCTTCGCCACTCAGCGACTTCAGCCCTTCTGGAGCGTAATGATGTCATTGTCGTGGCTTCCGTTTCTTGTATCTATGGTCTGGGTTCGCCCAAGGAATACGCTGATAGCGTTGTGAGTCTTCGTCCAGGTCTTGAAATTTCTCGTGATAAACTCTTGAATGACTTGGTTGATATTCAGTTTGAGCGTAATGATATTGATTTCCAACGGGGGAGATTTCGTGTGCGTGGGGATGTGGTAGAGATTTTTCCAGCTTCCCGAGATGAACATGCCTTTAGAGTAGAATTTTTCGGAGATGAAATTGACCGTATCCGTGAAGTTGAAGCTTTGACTGGTCAAGTTCTTGGAGAAGTGGATCATTTGGCGATTTTCCCTGCTACTCACTTTGTGACCAATGACGATCACATGGAAGTAGCTATTGCCAAGATTCAGACTGAGTTGGAGGAGCAACTAGCTATCTTTGAGAAGGAAGGCAAATTGCTTGAAGCCCAGCGCTTGAAACAACGGACAGAGTACGATATCGAAATGCTACGTGAGATGGGCTATACCAACGGGGTTGAAAATTATTCTCGCCACATGGATGGACGTAGTGAAGGTGAGCCTCCTTATACGCTCCTCGACTTCTTCCCAGATGATTTCTTGATTATGATTGACGAGAGTCACATGACTATGGGACAAATCAAAGGAATGTACAATGGAGACCGTTCGCGTAAGGAAATGTTAGTAAATTATGGTTTCCGCTTGCCGTCTGCTCTGGACAATCGTCCTCTCCGTCGGGAGGAGTTTGAAAGCCATGTACATCAGATTGTCTACGTTTCAGCGACACCTGGTGACTACGAAAATGAACAGACCGAGACAGTGATTGAGCAAATCATTCGTCCGACAGGGCTATTGGATCCTGAGGTGGAAGTCCGTCCGACAATGGGACAGATTGATGACCTCTTAGGTGAAATCAATGCCCGTGTTGAAAAGAATGAACGAACCTTTATCACCACTTTGACCAAGAAAATGGCAGAGGACTTGACCGACTACTTCAAGGAAATGGGCATCAAGGTCAAGTACATGCACTCAGATATCAAGACTTTAGAGCGGACAGAGATTATCCGTGACCTGCGCTTGGGTGTCTTTGATGTCTTGGTCGGAATCAACCTGCTCCGTGAGGGGATTGATGTTCCTGAAGTGAGCCTCGTAGCTATTCTCGATGCTGACAAGGAAGGTTTCCTTCGAAACGAGCGTGGACTCATCCAGACCATTGGACGTGCTGCCCGTAACAGCGAAGGTCATGTCATCATGTATGCGGACACGGTTACCCAGTCTATGCAACGTGCCATCGATGAAACTGCCCGTCGTCGCAAAATCCAGATGGCCTATAATGAAGAACATGGTATTGTGCCTCAGACAATCAAGAAAGAAATCCGTGATCTGATTGCTGTGACCAAGACAGTTGCGAAGGAAGAAGAAAAGGAAGTCGATATCAATAGCCTCAACAAACAAGAACGCAAAGAACTAGTCAAGAAACTAGAAAAACAAATGCAAGAAGCCGTCGAAGTGCTTGATTTTGAACTTGCTGCCCAGATCCGTGATATGATGCTGGAAGTCAAGGCGTTGGATTAAGGAGAAGAAAGTAAATGACGGTTATTATCAAATTAATGGAAACTCCTGAAGAGATAGAAGGTAAATCCCTCGTTCACTGGCAAACGTGGAGAGAGGCTTATGATGACCTTTTGCCTGCAGAATTTCAGGAGACAATGACATTAGAAAGATGTCGATTCTTTAGTCAAAAGTATCCAGAAAAAACATTGATTGCGATGGATGGTATGAAGGTAGTTGGTTTTATAAGTTATGGCAACTTTCGTGATGAGACTATTCAAGCTGGTGAAATTATTGCTTTATATGTTTTAAAAGACTATTATGGAAAAGGTATCGCACAAAAGTTAATAAAAGCAGCTTTGATTGCTCTTGATCATTTTTCTGAAATTTTCTTATGGGTATTGAAAGATAATAAGCGAGCCATTGCTTTCTATCAAAAAATGGGCTTTACTTTTGATGGTCAAGAAAAAATACTTGAACTTGGAAAACCTATAAAGGAAAAACGAATGGTATTTTATTCTAAATAATTTTAAAAAGTAGAAGCTAGAATCTTTGGTACCAAGTCTAAAAATTTAATAAATTAGAAAGTGAGTAAATTTATGTCTCGAGCACAATTAATGATTTTAACAAACATTTGTCTGATTGAAGACCCCGAAACTCAGCGCGTGGTGATGCAGTATCGCTCTCCTGAAACCAATCGCTGGTCAGGTTATGCCTTTCCTGGAGGTCATGTAGAAAATGGCGAAGCTTTCGCGGAGTCTGTTATTCGTGAAATCTATGAAGAAACAGGATTGACTATCCAAAATCCTCAACTTGTCGGCATTAAAAATTGGCCACTGGATACAGGTGGGCGCTATATTGTCGTTTGTTATAAGACAACTGAGTTCTCTGGTACCCTTCGCTCTTCAGATGAAGGAGAAGTTTCTTGGGTGCAAAAAGACCAGATTCCAAACTTGGATCTGGCCTATGATATGTTACCCTTGATGGAGATGATGGAAGCTCCTGACAAATCTGAATTTTTCTACCCTCGCCGTACAGAAGACGATTGGGAAAAGAAAATTTTCTAGTCTTTTACTAAATAACCGAGCTGATCCAAGGCCTCCTCGATATAGTGGAGGTCTTGTTGTGTTTCGGCTTCGACTAGGTGGTAATGGATACCATCTGTCAATTCAGACAGGGGTCTAAAGTCAGAATGCTCGACTTGTTCTAGAAAATGTTGCACATCTCTGCGACAAGACAGTTTCAGCAAGGTTTCGATTTCTCCATAAACGGGATGGTCAATCAAGGTATTTTGAACACGTCCACCATTATCAACGATAGCAAGGAGTTCTTGACCGATTTCTTCAACTTCATGTTTCACTTTGAAAAGTTTGTGAACATAAGGATTGGTTTCAATTTGCTTATAGATGTAGCCACGATTGGTGGATAGGATAGGAGCACCATCGGCTCTCAAAATTGCAATGTCCTGCACAATGACCTGACGTGTGACATGAAAATGTTCCGCCAAACTTTGGCCATTAAGGGCTTTAGGAGCTTCTTTCAAGAGTTGGAGCAGAGCTTGTTTGCGATCTTTTGTCATAGTTCTTCCTTTTAACGGCGTTTTCGAAGCACTTTATAGACAGCTAGTGCTAATGTATAGTCTACCATACTATGGATAATTGTGCCAAATCCAACTAGTACAAATAGAACATAAAACATATTTTCTACATTGGTACCAGAAGTTGCGTAAAAAACGACACAGGCCAATACTTCAGCAAGGGCATGGATAAGCGCTAAAACAAAGTTAAAAATCCAGGAAGATTTTGGTTTATCAAGGGTTTCGGGGAATTTTTGTAGGTAAAGAGCTCCTAGAGTCCCAAAAAAGATATGGGAAAAAGCTCGAAATACGATAACCATAGGATAGCCAGCCATCAAAAATCCAAAACTAGAGGCTAGGATGACAAAAACTGCCATCAAGGGCGACAAGAACATGGCAATAAAAATAGCGATATGGCTCCCCAAAGTGTAAGAAGCAGGTGGAATGACGATCTTGAAAGGCATAACAATTGGAATCAAAATTGCAATAGCCGTTAAGAGGGCAGTCATTGTCATAAATTGTGTCTTTTTCCGTGTGTTCATAAGAATCTCCTTTTTAACTGTATATACACTAGTATAGTACTATAAACAAGAGAATAAAGCAAGGATTTACTTGGGTTTATAGGTCATTTTTAAGTTAATACTCTTCGAAAATCTCTTCAAACCACGTCAGCTTCCATTTGAACCTCAAAACAGTATTTTGAGCTGACTTCGTCAGTTATATCCACAACCTCAAAAACATGTTTTGAGCAACCTGCAGCTTGCCTCCTAGTTTGCACTTTGATTTTCATTGAGTATAAATATTGGTAAAGATTTCACTAAAAAGAAGCTACTTCAAACAAAATCTCCACCTTCAGGTTTGAAAGTGGAGATTATTTTTATTTTTTCAAAGTCTGTAGTCTTGGAACAATGGCTAAGGTTAGAATTGCGGAAATGACTAACTCGGCAATCGAATTTGTTGAGATAACAGTTGCTAGGAGTTTTTGGATATTACCATCAAAAACATTTCCAAAAAGGTAGAAAATTCCACCAAGTACAAAGACTGTGTTGGTAAGTGAACCAAGGGCACCAGCTAAAATCAGACCAGTTTTATTTTTCATCAGTTTATAGACTAGATAGGGAGTTAAACCAATCAAAATACGTGGGACGATGGCAATGATAGCTGAGTAGATGTTACCATTTGGTACAAATGGGGAGAAGAGGTAGCTTGTCGGTAGAATTGTAATTGTGTTAACAGTTAAGCTAAGTAGCCCCATCAAAAATCCAAGTGTAACCCCAACGCGTGGACCGTAAATAATGCTGGCAATAATGACAGGAATATGAACGATGGTCGGTTTGATTGGAAATGGAAAAAGGTTAAAGACAAGCGAGCTCAGAAAGTGTATCACGAGCATGGTTGCAAAAAAGATAGCAATGGGTGCAATATTAGAGCGTTTTTTCATCGAGAGTTTCCTTTATTCTTTCTAAAATAATTGTGAGGTTAGCTAAAGCTCCTCGTCCATGGTCGCCACAAGCTAGTAGGGATTCCTTAGGAGCAATCAGCTGATAGCCGTAGCTTTCTAATGTTTTCAGATTAGCCTGAGTTGCCGGATGGTCATACATTTTTGTATTCATTGCTGGTGCGATGAGTTTGGGAATATGACTTGGCAAGGCTAGAGCCGTACTGGTCACCATATTGTCCGCAAATCCGTGGCCTAGTTTTGCAATAGTGTTAGCAGTTGCAGGGGCCACGATAAATAAATCTGCTTTTTTTCCAAGTTCGATATGATTGACTTGATCAGGATAGGGTTCCTTCATGACATCCAGGTGGATGGAATTCTGTGAGAGTACCTGTAGTGTCAAAGGTTGGATAAACTCTGTAGCAGCTTGGGTCATTAAGACAGTGACTTGATGACCTTGTTTTTTAAGCGAACTGACTAAATCTGCCGACTTATAAGAGGCGATTGAGCCCGTTACAGCCAAGAGAATGTTTGCCATAGCTTTCCTTTCTACGAATGATAGGCTTGAATTTTTTCAAGGAGGAGTTTTGCAATTTCTTCTTTAGTCTGGACTGTTTGAAGATGATCTTTCTCAACAAAGATTGCGCGGTGCTGAACTGCTGAGATTTGAGTGAGATCATTCGCAATGATTAAGTCAGCTTGGTTCTTGATAAGACTTTTTCTAGCAATGTCAACCAGATGGTCTTCGGAAACATCAACCAGCAGTTTGAAACCAATCAGATGAATAGCAGGATTCCACTCCTTGACTAGAGAGATGATTTTGGGTGTCTTTTTAAGGAACAATATCTGAATCTCGTCAGTTGAAGAAATCTTAGCTTGATGATTTTGCTTGCTTAAAAATTCTTCTAGATTGGAGCTAGCCTGAACTTCTTCCAGCCCTGTCATATAAACAGGAGTGTAGTCAGATACAGCCATTGAGTGAATCAAGACCTGATAATCCTTAATACGTTCTTGCATTTCCAGAAGAAGGTCCTTGGTATTGTTAATTTCTCGAATGCATAGGTTGGGATGGGGTTCTGGCTTCACGGCTCGTTTTGTAGTAATTAAACAAACTTCATGCCCTGCAGCAAGCAAGGTTTCTGTGATGATTTTGCCCAAGCGACCTGTAGAATGGTTAGTGATAGAGCGGACGCTATCGATAGCTTCACTGGTACCGCCCGATGTAACTAAAATTTTCATAGCACTATTGTACACAAAAATAAACGGTAAGTAAAATGAAAGCGATAAAAATTAAGTAAATTAATATATGGTCGATTTTGACAATCTCTCCTGTTTATAGGATAATAGAAATATATACAATAAAGGAGAATGCTGAATGAATTTTTTTAAATTTGCTGACAATTTTGCAAAAGAAGCTAGTAAGGTATTGAATGATGCTGGATCCGCTACCAGTAAAGTATTAAATGAAGCAGGTAAATATACTGGAGAAGCTATTACAGAGTCTGTAAAAGTTATAGAAGATGTTTCAAGTCAGGTTGGCGATGTTATCACAGATGTTTCTGAAAAAGCTATTGGGGTAGCTAGTGATGTGGTAGAACATGTAACTAAAGCTTCATCGGAAACTTTTAATGAAGCAGGTAAAATAGCGAATAATACGAAAGAACAAATTGATGCTGTTGACCTCTTTAATTCTAAACTTAGACAAGAAGCTGTCGAGGGATATAAAGAATCTATAAGATTGTATAACGATGAAGCTGATAATTTGGCTAATAAATCAACAGAACTCTATCAGGTTAGGGAAAAAGCGGTCAAAGTTGTAAAAATTATTGAAGAAAGAATTAGTAAGCTAGCAAATAAGCCAAAAGAGTTTGAAACAAAATTAGAAGAAATTGATGTTGAAATTCAGAATTTTGAAGATAAGCAAATTGCTATTTCACAGTCAATTAAGGAAGCTGAATTAGCAAGTGGTAGTACAGCGGCTACGGCTTCTCTTAGTGCATTAGGAGTAACAGTTGCAACTTTAGGGCCTACTGCCGCTATGGGTGTTGCAACTACATTTGGTGTTGCATCAACAGGTACTGCGATATCAAGTTTGACAGGTGCTGCAGCAAATAGCGCCGCTCTGGCTTGGTTAGGTGGTGGAAGTGTAGCAGCTGGTGGCGGTGGAGTGGCAGCCGGTAACGCATTTTTAGCATTGGCTGGTCCTGTCGGTTGGGGAATTGCAGGCGTTATGTTGACCGCTTCTGTAGGCGCTGGTGTAGTAGCTAATAGGAAAAATGAAGAAGTTGCAAAAGAGGCTATAGAGGAACAGAAAAAGGTAGAATTGTTGGCTAGACAACTTAAAGAAAAAGTAATAGAAGTTACGGAATTAATAGAATTAACTGAAAAACAAACAGAAGGAATTTATTTAGCCAATTTATCTTTAACTGGAATGGACTATAGCTTATTTACTGAAGATGAAAAATATAAAGCAGGTAATTTAGTGAATTCAACACTATCACTGACAGCTATGATAAATAAGGAAATTAAAATAAATGGTTAATCAAATTTTTAATCAAGCATTTAACCAAGGTATTGGAGCATATGTCAATTGCTTAAATAATTTAAGAATTCAAGACTTACAAATTGCTATGAAAATGATAGAAGATGAAGCTCGCAATGTCATCTTAAACAAGGATAATGCCTCTAAAATTTTAGATTATGCTAAAGATAATATAGAAGATGTTATTGTTAAAAATCGTGGCGGTGATCGTGGAGTACATGGTTTTATAGCAGAGTTTGCAGAAGCAGGAATTGTAAATGCAAGGAGAGCAATTGAGGGATTAAAACCAATAGTTAAAGTATTGAATGACAATGGACCAGCCGATTTATTAATTGGTAGAAATACCATTCAAATGAAGTTTTATAATAATTTACGTGATGAATTAGAACAATCATTTTTTTACAATACAAAAATGAAAATGATGTTTCCAAAAGATCACGTTCAAGTATTTGAAAAAATAATGGCTGGAGCAAAAGAAGTCGAATTTCATGGCAAGAGATTATCTATTAAACAAATTACGGATATACGCCAAATGATTAATGATATCACTGAAAGCAAGGGACTTACTTCATACAAATCTTGGATGAAATCCTCTGCTCTAGATTATAAAGACGCTCAAAAGAATTCAATTAACTCTCTATTGGACTCTGAACAGAAAAATATTTATAAAACAGTCAAACTGAAACAACAAGAATTAAATAAAAAAAGATTAGTAGCCCAAAAACATGCATTACCAAATTTAAAAGAAGCTAATAAGATTGCAAGAAACGCAGCTTTTTTACAGGGTGGTTTAGCTTTGATGTCGAGCGTGTATGGAAAAAATAAAGAAGGAAAAAGTATTTTTGAATTCGAACAATCAGATTGGTTAGATTGTGGATTGCATACAGTTGAAGGAGTTGTAAAGGGTGCAATATCTGGGTATTCCATTTACGGATTAACAAATGTCTTGGGAATTAGTGCTCCAAATGCTAGTGCTTTAGTTACGGCAACTTATGGAATGATAGACATTGTTCTAAAGTATAGATCTACAGAAATAACCCAAGATGAATTTATGAATCTTTTGACATTAAATGTAATGGATGCTTCCTTTGCAACAATTGGTGCTTGTATTGGTCAAGCAATGATTCCTATACCAGTTCTAGGTTCTGTTGTGGGTTCAATAGCCAGCTCACTCATTTGGGAAATAGGGAAGGGAATATTAAATGATAGCGAACAAAAAATAATTCAAGACTATAAGGAAAATCTGAATGATTACATAAAAATTTTAGATAAGCATTATCTTGCTATTTATAACGAAATCATAGAAAAATATAAAAAACTGGGTAAATTACAAGATTATTCGTTTGATTTATCGTTAAATACTAAACTTAGTTTTGAATATTCTATTGAGTTGGCAGAAAAATTAGAAATTGAAAGCACAAGAATTTTACATAATTTATCTGAAATTGACAGCTATTTTCTTGATTAAATTATTTTCTCATTATTCTATAGCTTCAAACTATAAAGCCATATAAAATTTAAGAAAGGGCTCTAAAAACCTTAAAATAAGGGATATTTACGAACGTTTAGAGAGTTTAAGGATGTTAAAAATCTTGTTTTGTGTTATAATGAATTATCATATAAGAGGTTAGAGGAGTTTTAAATGAAAACAGATATTGAAATCGCACAGAGTATTGAGTTGAAACCAATCGTTGATGTTGTAGAGAAACTTGGTATTTCTTACGATGATTTGGAGTTGTACGGAAAGTACAAGGCTAAGCTCAGCTTTGATAAAATTCGTGCAGTTGAGAACAATCCAGTTGGGAAATTGATCTTGGTTACTGCCATCAACCCAACACCTGCAGGTGAAGGAAAATCAACCATTACCATTGGTCTTGCGGACGCCTTGAATAAGATTGGCAAGAAAACTATGATTGCTATCCGCGAACCATCTCTTGGTCCAGTAATGGGAATTAAGGGCGGTGCCGCTGGTGGTGGTTATGCTCAAGTTCTACCAATGGAGGACATTAACCTTCACTTTACTGGGGACATGCATGCGATTACAACTGCCAACAATGCGCTTTCTGCCTTGATTGACAACCACTTGCACCAAGGGAATGAGCTGGGAATTGACCAACGTCGTATCCTCTGGAAACGTGTTGTGGACTTGAATGACCGTGCTCTTCGCCATGTGATCGTTGGACTTGGTGGCCCTCTAAATGGTATTCCTCGTGAGGATGGCTTTGACATTACCGTCGCTTCCGAAATCATGGCGATTCTTTGCTTGGCAACAGACATCGAGGACTTGAAACGCCGTTTGGCTAATATTGTTATCGGTTATCGCTATGATCGTACACCTGTTTCTGTAGGTGATTTGCAGGTTGAAGGTGCCTTAGCTTTGATTTTGAAGGATGCTATTAAGCCAAACTTGGTTCAGACAATTTATGGAACGCCTGCTTTTGTGCACGGTGGTCCATTTGCTAATATTGCTCACGGATGTAATTCAGTCTTGGCAACAAGCACAGCACTTCACTTGGCTGATTACACAGTTACTGAAGCTGGTTTTGGTGCAGACCTTGGTGCTGAGAAATTCCTTGATATTAAGACACCAAACTTGCCAACTTCACCAGATGCAGTTGTCATTGTCGCAACCCTTCGTGCCCTTAAGATGAATGGTGGCGTGGCTAAAGACGCTCTTACAGAGGAAAATGTTGAGGCAGTTAGAGCAGGTTTTGCTAACTTGAAACGTCACGTTGAAAATATCCGTAAGTTCGGTATTCCAGCTGTTGTGGCAATTAACGAGTTTGTATCTGATACAGAAGCTGAAATTGCAGCCTTGAAAGAACTTTGTGCCTCAATCGATGTACCAGTTGAACTAGCAAGTGTCTGGGCTGATGGTGCCGAAGGTGGTGTAGCTCTTGCTGAAACGGTCGTCAAAACTATCGCTGAAAACCCAGCTAACTATAAACGTTTGTATGACAATGACCTTTCTGTCCAAGAAAAGATTGAAAAGATTGTTACTGAAATCTACCGTGGTAGCAAAGTAAACTTTGAGAAGAAAGCTCAAACGCAAATCGCTCAAATCGTTCAAAACGGTTGGGAAAAATTGCCGATTTGTATGGCTAAAACTCAATATAGCTTTTCAGACAATCCAAATGCACTTGGAGCACCTGAAAACTTTGAAATTACCATTCGCGAATTGGTGCCAAAATTAGGTGCAGGCTTCATCGTTGCCTTAACTGGTGATGTCATGACTATGCCAGGACTTCCAAAACGACCAGCAGCTCTCAATATGGATGTTGAAAGCGATGGAACAGTCCTAGGTTTGTTCTAGTATATTGTAATTGACTTTATACTCTTCGAAAATCAAATTCAAACCACGTCAGCTTCACCTTGCCGTACTCAAGTACAGCCTGCGGCTAGCTTCCTAGTTTGCACTTCGATTTTCATTGAGTAAAAAATGAGTTTGGAAATACTATCCAAGCTCATTTTTTATCTAGATATAAGAAGTTGCCTTCTACACGTAACCAGTCTAGGTAAAGATATTTTCCCTGAATTCTGATATAATAGAAATATTGACTTCAAGAGTAAGGAAGAGAAGATGAACGCATTATTAAATGGAATGAATGACCGTCAGGCTGAGGCGGTGCAAACGACAGAAGGCCCCTTGTTGATCATGGCGGGGGCTGGTTCTGGAAAGACCCGAGTTTTGACCCACCGTATCGCTTATTTGATTGATGAAAAGCTAGTCAATCCTTGGAATATCTTGGCCATTACCTTTACCAACAAGGCTGCGCGTGAGATGAAGGAGCGTGCTTATAGCCTCAATCCAGCGACTCAGGACTGTCTGATTGCGACCTTCCACTCCATGTGTGTTCGTATTTTGCGTCGCGATGCGGACCATATTGGCTACAATCGTAATTTTACAATTGTCGATCCAGGAGAGCAGCGAACGCTCATGAAACGCATTCTCAAGCAGTTGAATTTAGATCCTAAAAAATGGAATGAGCGGAGCATCTTAGGAACCATTTCCAATGCTAAAAATGATTTGATTGATGATGTTGCCTATGCTGCCCAAGCTGGTGATATGTACACGCAAATCGTGGCCCAGTGTTATACTGCTTATCAAAAAGAGCTTCGTCAGTCGGAGTCGGTTGACTTTGATGATTTGATTATGCTGACCCTTCGTCTCTTTGATCAAAATCCTGATGTTTTGACTTATTACCAGCAGAAATTTCAATACATTCACGTTGATGAGTACCAAGATACTAACCATGCCCAGTACCAATTGGTCAAACTTTTGGCTTCCCGTTTTAAAAATATCTGTGTTGTTGGAGATGCGGACCAGTCTATCTACGGTTGGCGTGGTGCTGATATGCAGAATATCTTGGACTTCGAAAAGGATTATCCTCAAGCTAAGGTTGTTTTGTTGGAGGAGAATTACCGCTCAACTAAAACCATTCTCCAAGCGGCCAACGAGGTCATTAAAAACAATAAAAATCGCCGTCCTAAGAATCTCTGGACTCAAAACGCTGATGGGGAGCAAATCGTTTACTATCGTGGCAATGATGAACTAGATGAGGCTGTATTTGTAGCCAAAACCATCGATGAACTGGGTCGCAACCAAAACTTCCTTCACAAGGATTTTGCAGTTCTCTATCGTACAAATGCGCAGTCTCGTACTATTGAGGAAGCTCTGCTCAAGTCAAACATTCCTTATACAATGGTTGGTGGGACAAAGTTCTACAGCCGTAAGGAAATTCGCGATATTATCGCTTATCTCAATCTTATTGCCAATTTGAGTGACAATATCAGTTTTGAGCGCATTATCAACGAGCCTAAACGTGGAATTGGGCCAGGAACGGTTGAGAAAATCCGTGACTTTGCGAATATGCAAGACATGTCTATGCTAGATGCTTCAGCAAATATCATGTTGTCTGGCATCAAAGGAAAAGCAGCCCAGTCTATCTGGGATTTTGCCAATATGATTCTGGATTTGCGGGAGCAGCTGGACCAATTAACAATTACAGAGTTGGTTGAGGCTGTTTTAGAAAAAACAGGTTACGTCGATATTCTAAATGCTCAAGCGACCTTAGAAAGCAAGGCTAGGGTTGAAAATATCGAAGAGTTCCTTTCTGTAACGAAAAACTTTGATGACACCTCTGATGAGCCAGAAGAAGAAACTGGTTTGGACAAACTAAGTCGTTTCTTAAATGACCTGGCCTTGATTGCCGACACAGATTCAGGGAGTCAGGAGACATCAGAAGTGACCTTGATGACTCTGCATGCTGCCAAAGGTCTCGAATTTCCAGTTGTCTTTTTGATTGGGATGGAAGAAAATGTCTTCCCGCTTAGTCGTGCGGCTGAAGATCAAGATGAACTAGAAGAAGAACGCCGTCTGGCCTATGTAGGAATTACGCGTGCAGAGAAAATTCTCTATCTGACAAATGCCAACTCGCGCCTGCTTTTTGGTCGTACCAACTACAACCGTCCGACTCGTTTTATTAACGAAATTAGCTCAGACTTACTTGAGTATCAAGGATTAGCTCGTCCTACGAATACAAGTTTTAAAGCATCTTATAGCGGTGGTGGCCTTGCCTTTGGCCAAGGTATGAGTCTGGCTCAAGCTCTTCAAGATCGTAAACGTAGTGCTGCCCCAAAATCTATCCAGTCAAGCGGTCTCCCATTTGGTCAATTTACAGCTGGCGTAAAATCAGCGTCTAGTGAAGCAAATTGGTCTATTGGTGACATTGCCCTCCACAAGAAGTGGGGAGAGGGAACTGTTCTGGAAGTTTCAGGTAGCGGTGCTACGCAGGAATTAAAAATCAATTTCCCAGAAGTAGGTTTGAAAAAACTTTTAGCCAGTGTGGCTCCAATTGAGAAAAAAACCTAATTTTCCATCCTTCTCACGAATAATAAAGTGAGGAGGATTTTTATGTATAGTATTTCATTCCAAGAAGATTCACTATTACCAAGAGAAAGGCTGGCAAAAGAAGGAGTTGAAGCGCTCAGTAATCAAGAGTTGCTAGCTATTTTACTTAGGACAGGAACACGTCAAGCTAGCGTTTTTGAAATTGCCCAGAAAGTTTTGAACAATCTTTCAAGCCTAACGGATTTGAAAAAAATGACCCTGCAGGAATTGCAGAGTCTGTCTGGTATCGGGCGTGTTAAGGCTATAGAATTACAAGCTATGATTGAACTGGGCCATCGTATTCACAAACATGAGACTCTTGAGATGGAAAGTATTCTCAGCAGTCAAAAGTTGGCCAAGAAGATGCAGCAGGAGTTAGGACATAAAAAACAAGAGCACCTGGTGGCGCTCTATCTCAATACTCAAAATCAAATTATCCATCAACAGACCATTTTTATCGGCTCAGCTACTCGTAGTATCGCTGAACCACGGGAGATTCTTCACTATGCTATCAAGCATATGGCGACCTCTCTCATCTTAGTTCACAATCATCCTTCAGGAGCGGTAGCACCTAGTCGAAATGATGATCATGTCACTAAACTTGTTAAAGAAGCCTGTGACCTGATGGGAATTGTCCTCTTGGACCATTTGATTGTCTCTCAATCCAGTTATTTTAGCTATCGTGAAAAGACAGATTTAATCTAAAGTTCATTAACGATATAGTCAAAGAGGTTTTTATCTTTGGGACGATTTTCAAATAGAAACTCTGGATGCCATTGGACACCGAGAAAGGCGACATCATCCGTACTCATGACAGCTTCAATGATACCATCCTTAGGATCATGAGCTGCAATCTTTAAGTTAGGTGCTAAATCCTTAATACTCTGATGGTGGAAGGAGTTGATATGGGAGATTTCTCCATAGATTTCTCGAAGAACAGTATCAGGTTCTGTCACCAAGCGTTGGGTTGTGTACTCGGCGGAACAATCCTGCCAATGGTCTTCGATATCTTGGTACAGAGTTCCCCCCATGGCAACGTTAAAGAGTTGAGTTCCACGGCAGACAGAAAAAATTGGCTTTTTCTGTTTAATAGCTTCCTTGATGAGGGCCAGTTCAAAGATATCCCTTTGAAGGTGATAGTCATCGCTATCGATCGTTTTTGGTTCACCATAGAATTTTGGATCAACATTTTGCCCACCTGTCAAGATGAGCTTGTCAATAATACTGATATAGTGGCAGGCCATTTCTTGATCACCAATCGGTAGGATGATGGGAATCCCTCCAGCGTCTTTAACGCCTTCAACAAAGCCTTTTGCTACGTAGCTCATCATGATGTCATCATCTGGATGAGTTTTTTCGTTTCCTGTAATCCCAATAACTGGTTTTTTCATAAAATGATTTTCGCTTTCTAATCCTCTTTTCGCATGAAGTAGAGGAGGGTTTGGAGTTCACTTGTCAAATCGACATACTGAACGACCACGTCTTTTGGTAAATGCAGATGGACTGGTGAAAAACTGAGAATTCCTTTCACGCCAGCATCTACCAAGAGATTGGCAACCTCTTGTGACTTAACGCTGGGAACGGTCAGGATAGCAGTCTTCACATCAGCATCCTTGATTTTATCCTTAATTTGAGAAATCCCGTAAATGGGAATCCCGTCAGGAGTTTGGGTACCGACTTCAGGATGGTCATCTAGGTCAAAGGCCATGATAATCTTCATCTTGTTACGCTCGTGGAAGCGGTAGTGGAGAAGAGCATGGCCCATATTTCCAATACCCACAAGCATGACATTGGTGATGGAGTTATCATTGAGCAAATCGGCAAAAAACGTCATCAGTTTTTTGACATCATAGCCAAAACCACGACGACCTAGTTCACCAAAATAGGAAAAATCACGACGTACGGTCGCTGAATCAATACCGATAGCCTCTGCAATTTGCTTAGAGTTGGCACGTTCAATCTTTTCTGCATGAAATCTCTTAAAAATTCGATAGTAGAGAGAGAGTCTTTTCGCTGTTGCTTTTGGAATAGCAGACTGTTTATCTTTCACAAAATCACAACCTTTCTATTCTTCTATTTTATAGAAACATTGTGAAAAAATCAACAAAAATAAGAAAAAACTAAGAAAAATCTTAGTTTTGATGTAAAAAATCTGCATGTGATAGAAAACGGTAGAGGTCTCCGACCAGCCCTTGATAAACTTTCTGGCCCTTAAAAGTCAGAGAAGTCACATAAAGTGTATCTGGTAGGGTCACACATCCTGACAGAGCCAGCATGAGAGCTTCATAATCCTCATACTTGAGTGTACGCTCTACATGATAGTTGTCCTTATAAGTCAGTTCAAACATATGGGACCTATCTTTCCGATTTTGTAAAGACACCACGCTCTACTAAGCTATCCATGAGGAAGTAGAATTTTTCTTGATGAATGTGGTGGTCTTCTGATTTGAAAATATCAACTAGACGTAGCCCAAACTTGTCAGTGATATTGATTTTAGCACCTGTAAGTTCCTTGTTAATGATGATTTTGAGTTGGAAGCCTTCACCGCTGTTTGGAACCTTTTCAAGCAGGCGAGTTAGTTCATAGTTACCAACTTTTGTCTCAAAAAAGGTGTTGTCCTTAAGGGTGAATTTCTTAACAGAAGGACTAAGAGTGTAGTCGTAACGACAATTTTTTAAGTGAATGGTTTTTTCAAATGCCATATGGCTAACCTCCGATAATTTCTTTTAAGGTTTTTGCGAGGGTTTGTAGATCTTCAACAGTATTTTGTGGCGACAAACTGATGCGAACAGATTCCTTCAAGCGTTCTGAATTTGCTCCGTACATGGCTTCAAGAACATGGCTTGATTGAACAATGCCTGCAGTACAGGCTGAGCCAGTAGAGATTGAAATTCCAGCTAAATCTAGCCGAAGGAGCAAGAGGTCATTTTTCTGGCCAGGAAATCCAATATTGAGAACATAAGGGAGATGATGTTGTCCTCTATTCAAGTAATATTGAATGCCCTCTAGCTCTGCCAGAAAGGCAGTTTCTAGATTTTGTACATGTTGAAAATTGTCTTCTTGCCTTTCTAGGTCTTCTTTTAGGGCCGCAAGCATGCCTACGATGGCAGCAAGATTTTCAGTCCCTGCACGTTTTTTCTGTTCTTGGTCTCCGCCATGGAGATAGGAATCAAAGTCCATGCTAGATGCGTAGAGAAAGCCGATTCCCTTAGGACCATGGAACTTGTGGGCCGAAGCAGTGAGAAAATCAATGCCTAATTCTTCGGGATGAATTGGTATTTTACCAATAGTCTGAACTGCATCGACATGATAGGCAGCAGGGTGTTGCTTGAGCATTTGGCCAATTTCAGAAATGGGCAGTAGGGTTCCTGTCTCATTATTGGCAAACATGGTAGAAACCAAAATCGTATCGTCACGTAAAGCCTTTTGAATTTGTTTGGCAGTGATTTCTTGATTTTCTGGCTGGATAATGGTTGCTTCAAACCCAAAGTGCTGAACCAAGTAATCAATGGTTTCAAGGACGGCATGGTGCTCAATGGCAGTTGTGATGATATGTTTTCCTTGCTCTTTGTGACGAAGGCAGTAGCCAATGATGGCAGTATTGTTTCCTTCAGTCCCACCAGAAGTGAAAAAGATATGTTGAGGTTTTGTCCCCAGTAACTGAGCTAGTTCCTGACGGGCTTCTCGCAAGAGTTTGCCAGCTTGACGACCATGCCCATGAATACTAGAAGGATTACCATAGGTTTCTTGCATAACCTTGGTCATCGCTGAAATAGCAACTGCTGACATAGGAGTCGTTGCAGCATTGTCCAAATAAATCAAAGAATCACCTTATTTCTTTTTATTGTAGGCAAAGAGTGGGCTGACTGGTTTTCTTTCGTGGATACGGACGATGGCATCACCAATTAACTCACTAGCAGTGATGTAGCATACGTTTTTAGGAGTTTTTTCTTTTGTTGCTACTGAATCAGTCACAAGAATTTCTTTAATCTTAGTATTGTCAAGAAGTTCAGCAGCACCTTCGACGAAGAGGCCGTGGCTAGAAACAGCATAAATTTCTGTAGCCCCTTCACGTTCAACGATTTTAGCAGCTTCAGAGAAGGTACGTCCAGTATTTAAAATATCGTCAATCAAGATAGCTTTTTTACCTTCAACATCACCGATAATATAACCTTCGTTGCGAGTTGCATCGTCTTGAGGGTAGTCTATAATGGCGATAGGAGCATCAAGATATTCAGCTAAGCTACGAGCACGCTTTACACCTGAATTTTTAGGGCTAACGACAACAACATCTGAACCAAGTAGACCCTTATCGCAGTAATGTTTTGCAAATAGGGGCACTGTGAAGAGGTTATCAACAGGAATATCAAAGAAGCCTTGCACCTGAACAGCATGCAAATCAAGCGTAAGGACACGGTCCACACCAGCTTTAACCAGCATATTGGCAACTAGTTTCGCTGTAAGTGGCTCACGTGGTGAAGCAATGCGGTCTTGGCGTGCATAGCCAAAATACGGAAGGACAACGTTGATACTGTGAGCACTTGCACGCACACAAGCATCAACCATAATTAATAATTCCATTAGGTGGTTGTTAACAGGAAAACTTGTAGATTGGATGATGTACACATCATAACCACGGACACTCTCTTCGATATTCACTTGAATCTCTCCGTCAGAAAATTGACGTGATGACAGTTTTCCAAGTGGGACACCAACAGCTTGAGCAATTTTTTGTGCAATCTCTTGATTAGAGTTGAGTGCGAAAAGTTTCATATTTTTTCTATCTGACATTATAGACCGTCCTCTGTAAACTTTTTAAATCCTAGTCATATCTGACTAGCCTATATGAACTGGGATTTGTGTATTTTTATCTTTTCTATTTTATCAAAAAATGAAGATTATTTCAGCTATTTTTCATGCTTTTGACAAATCGAACCAATTTTGAGGGAGCTTTTTGATAAGCAATCTGATTTTCATCTAAAAATTGTTGGAAATCCTGTTTGCCTTGCTCGTGATTTTCGACTTCAAGCTCTAATTCGTAATCTGTAATATCAAAGTACTGACTCTCATCCAGCGCCATGAGACCAATAGCTGTCTTCATTTCATAGCGAAGCGTTGTGAGACAACCAAGCACCTGCCACTTATTAGTTTGGATACCATGTTTAGCCAATTCATCCAGTACTAGCCCTTGAGGAAGTTTTTTCTTGATCAGATAGTTTTCAGCATCTTTTAGTTGCAATTTTTGATTGTATTCCATGTTTCCAACACTTTGCGGGACTTTGAGTGTCAATTCTGCCCAGTCTTCAAAGGTTCGAATGCGCATAGCAATTTTTTTTTCTCGCAGTTCAAAATCAGGTGTGTCGATGTAGTAATTTTTTTGGAGAACAGGAGTGACGTCTGTGAACTGGTCTTTTAGACGATCATATTCATCTTTTTTCAAGAGTGTTTTCAATTCAATTTCTAAATGTTTCATTTTTCTTACCTTTTCTTTATCGTTGAAAGCGGATTTATGGTATAATAAGCATTGTATTTATTGTATATGAATCTGGAGAAAAAATCAAAGATATTTTTGAAGGATAATATGAGAACAAGGGAGAATATATGACCTTAGAATGGGAAGAATTTCTAGATCCTTACATTCAAGCTGTTGGTGAGTTAAAGATTAAACTACGTGGTATTCGTAAGCAATATCGTAAGCAAAATAAGCATTCTCCGATTGAGTTTGTGACTGGTCGAGTCAAGCCAATTGAAAGTATCAAGGAAAAAATGGCTCGGCGTGGCATTACTTATGCGACCTTAGAGCACGATTTGCAAGATATTGCCGGTTTGCGTGTGATGGTTCAGTTTGTAGATGACGTCAAAGAAGTAGTGGAAATTTTGCGCAAACGTCAGGACATGCGAATCATACAGGAGCGAGATTACATTACTCATCGAAAAGCATCAGGCTATCGTTCCTATCATGTGGTAGTAGAATATACGGTTGATACCATCAATGGAGCCAAGACCATTTTGGCGGAAATTCAGATTCGTACCTTGGCCATGAATTTCTGGGCAACGATAGAACATTCTCTCAACTACAAGTACCAAGGGGATTTCCCAGAGGAAATTAAAAAGAGACTGGAAATTACTGCCAAAATTGCCCATCAGTTGGATGAAGAAATGGGTAAAATTCGAGATGATATCCAGGAAGCCCAGGCTCTTTTTGATCCTTTGAGTAGAAAATTAAATGACGGTGTAGGAAACAGTGACGATACAGATGAAGAATACAGGTAAACGAATTGACCTGATAGCTAATAGAAAACCGCAGAGTCAAAGGGTTTTGTATGAATTGCGAGATCGTTTGAAGAGAAATCAGTTTATACTCAATGATACCAATCCAGATATCGTTATTTCCATTGGTGGGGATGGTATGCTCTTGTCGGCCTTTCATAAGTACGAAAACCAGCTTGACAAGGTACGCTTCATTGGTGTTCACACTGGACATTTGGGCTTCTATACGGACTACCGTGATTTTGAGTTGGACAAGCTAGTGACTAATTTGCAGCTAGATACCGGAGCCAGAGTCTCTTACCCTGTTCTGAATGTGAAGGTTTTTCTTGAAAATGGTGAAGTGAAGATTTTCAGAGCGCTAAATGAAGCCAGCATCCGCAGGTCTGATCGAACCATGGTGGCGGATGTTGTGATTAACGGTGTACACTTTGAACGTTTTCGTGGAGATGGGCTAACAGTTTCGACACCGACTGGTAGTACAGCCTATAACAAATCACTTGGCGGAGCAGTTTTACACCCTACCATTGAAGCTTTGCAATTAACGGAAATTGCCAGTCTTAATAATCGTGTCTATCGAACCTTGGGTTCATCTATTATTGTTCCTAAGAAGGATAAGATTGAACTTATCCCGACGAGAAACGATTACCATACTATTTCGGTTGATAATAGCGTTTATTCTTTCCGTAATATTGAACGAATTGAGTATCAAATCGACCATCATAAGATTCACTTTGTTGCCTCACCTAGCCACACCAGTTTCTGGAATCGTGTTAAGGATGCATTTATCGGCGAGGTGGACGAATGAGGTTTGAATTTATCGCAGATGAGCATGTCAAGGTCAAGACCTTCTTAAAAAAGCATGAGGTTTCTAAGGGGCTTCTGGCCAAGATTAAGTTTCGGGGTGGAGCTATTCTGGTCAATGACCAACCGCAAAATGCAATCTATCTATTGGATATTGGAGACCGCGTTGTCATTGATATTCCCGCTGAGGAAGGCTTTGAAACTCTAGAAGCTATCGAGAGACCATTAGACATTCTCTATGAGGATGACCATTTTCTAGTATTAAACAAACCCTATGGAGTGGCTTCTATTCCTAGTGTCAACCACTCTAATACTATCGCTAATTTTATCAAGGGTTACTACGTCAAGCAAGAATATGAAAATCAGCAGGTTCATATTGTGACCAGACTTGATAGGGACACTTCTGGCTTGATGCTATTTGCAAAGCACGGTTATGCCCATGCACGATTGGACAAGCAGTTGCAGAAGAAGTCCATTGAAAAACGCTACTTTGCCCTCGTTAAAGGAGATGGGAATTTGGAGTCGGAAGGAGAAATTATTGCTCCGATTGCGCGTGATGAAGACTCTATTATCACCAGACGGGTGGCTAAAGGTGGAAAATATGCCCATACTTCTTACAAGATTGTAGCTTCTTATGGGAATATTCACTTAGTTGATATTCGCCTGCATACTGGACGAACCCACCAAATCCGAGTCCATTTTTCTCATATTGGTTTTCCTTTGTTGGGAGATGATTTGTACGGTGGTAGTCTGGACGACGGCATCCATCGTCAGGCCCTGCATTGCCATTACCTATCTTTTTATCATCCATTTTTAGAGCAAGACTTGCAGTTAGAAAGCCACTTGCCGGATGATTTCAGTAACCTTATTACCCAGTTATCAACTAATACTCTATAAAAATTGTTTCAGAGTATAATTATTATCTTAAAGGAGAAAACTCATGGAAGTTTTTGAAAGTCTCAAAGCCAACTTGGTTGGTAAAAATGCTCGTATCGTTCTCCCTGAAGGGGAAGAACCTCGTATTCTTCAAGCGACTAAACGCCTGGTAAAAGAAACAGAAGTGATTCCTGTTTTGCTTGGAAATCCTGAAAAAATTAAAATTTATCTTGAAATCGAAGGTATCGAAGATGGTTATGAAGTCATCGATCCTCAACACTACGATAAATTTGAAGAAATGGTCGCTGCCTTGGTAGAGCGTCGTAAGGGTAAAATGTCTGAAGAAGATGCACGCAAGGTTTTGGTTGAAGATGTCAACTATTTTGGTGTTATGTTGGTTTACTTGGGCTTGGTTGATGGAATGGTGTCAGGAGCGATTCACTCAACAGCTTCAACAGTACGTCCAGCCCTTCAAATCATCAAAACTCGTCCAAATGTAACTCGTACTTCAGGTGCCTTCCTCATGGTTCGTGGTACGGAACGTTACCTCTTTGGGGACTGTGCCATCAACATTAATCCAGACGCGGAAGCTTTGGCTGAAATTGCAATCAACTCAGCAATTACAGCTAAGATGTTTGGAATCGAGCCTAAAATTGCTATGCTAAGCTATTCTACTAAAGGTTCAGGATTTGGAGAAAGCGTTGATAAAGTTGTTGAAGCAACTAAAATTGCTCACGACTTGCGTCCTGACCTTGAAATCGATGGTGAGTTGCAATTTGATGCGGCCTTTGTTCCAGAAACTGCAGCTCTGAAAGCTCCTGGAAGTACAGTAGCTGGTCAAGCAAATGTCTTCATCTTCCCAGGTATCGAGGCAGGAAATATCGGCTACAAGATGGCTGAACGTCTTGGTGGTTTTGCGGCTGTTGGTCCTGTTTTGCAAGGTTTGAACAAGCCAGTTAACGACCTTTCTCGTGGATGTAATGCTGATGATGTGTACAAGTTGACTCTTATCACAGCAGCTCAAGCAGTTCATCAATAATAATTCAACCTCTTTCCCTTGGGAAGAGGCTTTTTAATACTAGGAAAAGGACAGTTAGAGTCTTCTGTGTTATACTAGAGATATGTTAGATTTGAAAGAATACGGTATTGTCATGTGGCCGGAGGAAAAGATCATTTCTTTCCGTGAGAAACTTCTCGCTTGGTATGATGAAAATAAAAGAGATTTACCATGGCGTAGGAGTAAGAATCCTTATCATATCTGGGTCTCTGAAATCATGCTCCAGCAGACCAGGGTGGATACAGTTATTCCCTACTACGAACGATTCTTGGACTGGTTTCCAACAGTGGAAAGTTTGGCAACTGCGCCTGAAGAACGTTTGTTGAAGGCTTGGGAAGGTTTGGGTTATTATTCTCGAGTTCGTAATATGCAGGCTGCAGCCCAGCAGATTATGACTGACTTTGGTGGTCAATTTCCAAATACCTATGAAGGAATTTCTAGCTTGAAAGGAATTGGTCCTTACACAGTAGGAGCCATTTCCAGTATTGCTTTTAACTTGCCTAAACCAGCTGTAGATGGTAATGTCATGCGTGTTTTGGCGCGTCTATTTGAAGTCAACTACGATATTGGGATTCCAAGTAATCGTAAAATTTTTCAGGCAATGATGGAAATCCTGATTGACCCAGAACGGCCAGGTGACTTTAATCAAGCCTTGATGGACTTGGGCTCAGATGTTGAGGCACCTGTAAATCCCAGACCAGAAGAAAGTCCAGTTAAGGACTTTAGTGCGGCATATCAGAATGGCACAATGGACCGTTATCCAATCAAGGCTCCCAAGAAAAAGCCAGTTCCCATTTATCTCAAAGCCTTAGTTGTGAAAAATACTCAGGGACAATTTTTACTTGAAAAAAATGAAAGCGAAAAGCTATTGGCAGGCTTTTGGCATTTCCCCTTGATAGAAGTTGATAACTTTTCGCAAGAAGAGCAGTTTGACCTCTTTCATCAGGTTGCAGAAGAAAGTGTAAACTTTGGCCCCAGTCCAGAGGAGAGTTTTCAGCAGGACTATGACTTAGAAGTTGATTGGCTTGATGTTTATTTTGACACTGTCAAGCATGTCTTTAGCCATCGCAAGTGGCATGTTCAAATTGTAGCAGGTCAGGTGACTGACTTCCATGATTTTTCAGATAGGGAAGTTCGCTGGCTTTCACCAGAAGAGTTTAAGGATGTTCCACTTGCCAAACCCCAACAAAAAATCTGGCAGGCTTATGCACAAGCCAACTTAGACAGTAGCAAAGACTAGCTATTGTGTCTTCTTTTTATTTTTTTGGTATAATAGTAGAGAAAAAGGTGAACAAATGAAAAAAATATTAATTGTAGATGATGAAAAACCAATCTCGGATATTATCAAGTTTAATATGACCAAGGAAGGTTACGAAGTTGTAACTGCTTTTAATGGTCGTGAAGCGTTAGAGCAATATGAAGCAGAGCAACCAGATATTATTATTCTGGATTTGATGCTTCCAGAAATCGATGGTTTAGAAGTTGCTAAGACTATTCGCAAGACAAGTAGTGTGCCTATTATCATGCTTTCTGCTAAAGACAGTGAATTTGATAAGGTTATCGGTTTAGAGCTTGGGGCGGATGACTATGTGACAAAACCCTTCTCAAATCGTGAGTTACAGGCACGTGTTAAAGCTCTTCTTCGTCGCACGGACTTGGCTTCTGTAGATAATCAAGAGTCAGATGAAAAGAAAACCCAACCTTTGCAAATTGGGGACTTGGAGATTGTGCCAGATGCCTATGTGGCTAAAAAATATGGTGAAGAACTAGACTTAACCCACCGTGAATTTGAACTCTTGTACCACTTGGCATCTCATATTGGTCAAGTGATTACCCGTGAACACTTGCTTGAAACGGTCTGGGGTTATGATTATTTCGGAGATGTTCGGACTGTTGATGTAACTATCAGACGTTTGCGTGAGAAGATTGAAGACACACCAAGTCGTCCCGAGTATATCCTAACACGTCGTGGTGTTGGTTATTATATGAGAAATAATGATTGAATTGATTAGAAAAAATATTCTTACTAGTGATTTTATCTTCATTTTAATTTTATTGGGTTTTATCTTGATTGTTACCTTGCTTTTGCTAGAAAATCGGCGAGATAATATTCGGTTGAAGCAAATCAATCAAAAGGTAAAAGACTTGATTGCAGGAGATTATTCTCAGGTATTGGATATGCAGGGAAGTTCTGAAATCACTAATATTACCAATAATCTCAATGATTTATCAGAAGTAATCCGTTTAACCCAAGAAAATCTGGAACAAGAGAGTAAACGATTACATAGCATCCTATCTTATATGACGGACGGAGTCCTTGCGACCAATCGTCGTGGTAAGATTACTATGATTAATGATATGGCTAAGAAACAGCTAGGTGTTCAGAAAGAAGAGGTTCTTAATAAAAGTATTCTTGAATTACTTAAGATTGAAGATGAGTATGAACTTCGTGATTTGATTACACAAATTCCTGAACTCATGATTGATTCCCAGGATGCTAATGGAGAGTATCTGAGCCTTCGTGTACGCTTTGCCTTGGTGCGTCGTGAGTCTGGATTTATCTCGGGTTTAGTTGCTGTTTTGCATGATACAACGGAGCAGGAGAAGGAAGAACGGGAACGGAGACTCTTTGTTTCTAACGTTAGTCATGAGTTACGGACGCCTCTGACTAGTGTAAAATCCTATCTTGAAGCCTTGGATGAGGGGGCCTTGTCAGAACCTGTCGCACCAGACTTTATCAAGGTATCTCTAGATGAAACTAACCGTATGATGCGAATGGTGACGGATCTCCTCCATCTTTCACGGATTGATAATGCGACCAGTCACCTAGATGTGGAACTGATTAACTTTACTGCCTTTATTACCTTTATTCTTAACCGTTTTGATAAGATGAGGGGACCAGATGAAGAGAAGAAATATGAATTAGTCAGAGATTACCCGATTACCTCAGTCTGGATTGAAATTGATACAGACAAGATGACACAGGTGATTGATAATATTCTCAACAATGCCATCAAGTATTCTCCAGATGGTGGAAAAATCACAGTGACTATGAAGACAACTGATGATCAGATGATTTTATCCATCTCTGACCAAGGACTGGGTATTCCTAAGCAGGATTTACCACGTATCTTTGACCGTTTTTATCGTGTGGATCGTGCTAGAAGTCGTGCCCAAGGTGGAACAGGATTGGGACTGTCTATTGCCAAAGAAATTATCAAACAACATAAGGGCTTTATTTGGGCCAAAAGTGAATACGGTAAGGGATCAACCTTTACCATCGTGCTCCCTTATGATAAGGATGCAGTGAAAGAAGAAGTATGGGAGGACGAAGTAGAAGACTAGAATGAGTGAAACAGGCTTTAAATACAGTATTTTAGCGTCGGGTTCCAGTGGAAATTCCTTTTATCTGGAAACTCCAAAAAAGAAACTTTTAGTGGATGCGGGCTTATCTGGTAAGAAAATCACCAGCCTACTTGCTGAAATAAATCGCAAGCCAGAAGACTTGGATGCCATCTTGATTACCCATGAGCATTCAGATCATATCCATGGAGTAGGCGTTTTGGCTCGCAAGTATGGTATGGATCTTTACGCCAATGAAAAGACCTGGCAAGCTATGGAAAATAGCAAGTATCTTGGCAAGGTAGATTCTTCGCAAAAGCATATTTTTGAAATGGGTAAAACCAAAACCTTTGGAGATATCGACATAGAGAGTTTTGGTGTAAGCCATGATGCAGTCGCACCGCAGTTCTATCGTTTTATGAAGGATGATAAAAGTTTTGTCCTTTTGACAGATACAGGTTATGTCAGTGACCGTATGGCAGGGATTGTCGAAAATGCGGATGGCTATCTCATTGAGTCAAATCATGATGTAGAGATTTTGCGAGCAGGATCTTATGCTTGGCGCCTCAAACAACGAATCCTATCGGATCTCGGTCACCTTTCTAACGAAGATGGTGCTGAAGCTATGATTCGTACCTTGGGAAACCGCACTAAGAAAATCTATCTTGGTCACTTGTCTAAGGAAAACAATATCAAGGAACTGGCTCATATGACCATGGTCAATCAGCTATCACAAGCTGATCTAGGTGTAGGAGTAGACTTTAAGGTTTACGATACCTCACCGGATACCGCAACACCATTGACAGAGATATAAAAAAGAAGGCGAGTGCCTTCTTTTTATATCTTTTACAATCCTGCAAATTCTTTGATTTCTTGTGCTGACATTGAAGAGTCGCAACGGACATTTATTTGTCCATCTGCAATGTGAACGAAGCCTGGTACAGTTGGAATTCCATAGCGTGAGCGGAATTCTTGTAACTCATTGAGTTGGCTTGGTTCTTCACTGTTGATGAAGTAGATGTGAGCTTTAGTGTCAGCTACGACACCTGCCAAGGTACCAGCAAATTTACGGCAGTAAGGGCAAGTTTTGCGACCGATAAAGAAGGTTGCAGTTTCTTTTTTATCAAGAGCTTCTTCCGCACGCGCTACTGTAGTGACTTCAAGGTCTTTGATATTATCTAAAAATTGTTCCATGAGATTACCTCGCTTTCATTGATAAGTCTAGTATGCCATAAAGTTTCTAAAATTGCTTAGATTTGATACGAAAAAAAGATGAGATTGGTTAGTCTCATCTTTTATAGGTCTTTATTTTACAAAAGCATTGATTTCTGCTTCGATGTTAGCAATCTTAGCTTGTGATTCTTCGTTGGTTTCACCTACAACTGCAATGTAGAACTTGATTTTTGGTTCTGTCCCTGAAGGGCGAACGGCAATCCACGAACCGTCAGCAAGTGTGTATTTCAACACATCACTTGGAGGAGTTGTCAAGTTTGTAACAGTGCCGTCAGCAGCAGTAGCTGTTTGAGCTTTGAAGTCTTCTACGACAGTGATAGCTGTTGCATTCCATTCTTTTGGAGCATTGTTGCGGAATTTAGCCATAATCGCTTTGATTTGTTCAGCACCATCGACACCTGAAAGGGTAACAGAGATAGTTTTTTCTGCGTAGTAGCCGTACTCTTTGTAGATTTCTTCGATACCGTCTGCAAGTGTCAAACCACGTGAACGATAGTAGGCAGCAAGTTCAGCAACGACAAGAACGGCTTGGATAGCGTCTTTATCACGTACGAATGGTTTAATCAAGTAACCGAAGCTTTCTTCAAATCCCATCATGTAAGTGTGATTGTGTTTTTCTTCGAATTCTTGGATTTTTTCAGCGATAAATTTGAAACCTGTCAAAACGTTGAACATGGTTGCGCCGTAGCTTTCAGCAATCTTCGTTACCAAGTCAGTTGAAACGATAGATTTGCAGAGAGCGGCATTTTCAGGAAGAGTTCCAGCGTTTTTGTGGGCTTCCAAGATGTATTTAGCCATGATGGCACCGATTTGGTTACCTGAAAGGTTGAGGTAGCTACCATCTTTTTGAAGAACTTCAACACCAACACGGTCAGCATCAGGGTCAGTTGCGACAAGAACATCTGCACCAACTTGACGACCAAGTTCTTCAGCAAGGGCAAAGGCTGCTTGGCTTTCTGGGTTTGGAGATTTTACAGTTGAGAAGTCTGGGTCAGCAGTTGCTTGCGCTTCGACGACTTGAACTGAGTCAAATCCTGCTTGGGCAAGAGCACGACGAGCCAACATTTCACCAGTACCATGAAGTGGTGTGTAGACAATTTTCATGTCTTTACCAAATTCTTCAATCAAGGCTGGGTTGATGTTCACATCTTTGACTTCTTTGAGGTATTCTACATCGACAGCTTCGCCGATGACTTCAATCAAGCCAGAAGCTTTTTCAGCTTCCACATCAGCAACTTCAACTGCAAATGGGTTTTCGATTGCACGGATATAAGTAGTCAAAGCGTCTGCATCGTGTGGAGGCATTTGTCCACCGTCTTCACCGTAAACCTTGTATCCGTTAAATGGTGCAGGGTTGTGGCTGGCTGTGACCATGATACCTGCGAAACAGTTGAGGTGACGAACTGCAAATGATAATTCTGGAGTTGGACGAAGGCTTTCAAATACGTAAGATTTGATGCCGTGTTTAGCAAGAACTGCAGCAGATTCAAAGGCAAACTCAGGTGAGAAGTGACGGCTATCGTAGGCAATTGCCACACCACGTTCTTTTTCATTTCCACCTTTTGACTCAATCAAACGAGCTAATCCTTCAGTAGCTTGGCGAACAACGTAGATGTTGATGCGGTTTGTACCAGCACCAATCAAACCACGCATACCTGCAGTACCAAATTCAAGATTTGTATAGAAGGCATCTTCCTTTGTTTTTTCGTCCATATTTTCCAAATCTTGACGAAGATAGTCAGGAAGCTCCGCAAAATCAACCCATTTCTGGTAATTTTCTTGGTAAGACATTGAAATTCTCCTTTTTGTAAATTGTTTTAACCGTTCACATTATAGCACTTTTTAGCGTTTTAGTAAAACGGTAGCATAATTTTCAGAAAAGTAGTGACATATGCCTGTTTATCAAGTCTTGAATGCCTTAGGGAAACATGCTATACTGTTTGTATGATTATTTTACAAGCTAATAAAATTGAACGTTCTTTTGCAGGAGAGGTTCTTTTTGATAATATCAACCTGCAGGTTGATGAACGTGATAGGATTGCCCTTGTTGGGAAAAATGGTGCAGGTAAGTCTACTCTTTTGAAGATTTTGGTTGGAGAAGAGGAGCCAACTAGCGGAGAAATCAATAAGAAAAAAGATATTTCTCTGTCTTACCTAGCCCAAGATAGCCGTTTTGAATCTGAAAATACCATCTACGATGAGATGCTTCATGTCTTTGATGACTTGCGTCGGACTGAGAAACAACTGCGTCAGATGGAGTTGGAGATGGGTGAAAAGTCTGGCGAGGACTTGAATAAGCTGATGTTAGATTACGACCGCTTATCTGAAAATTTTCGTCAGGCAGGTGGCTTTACCTATGAAGCTGATATTCGAGCGATTTTGAATGGATTCAAGTTTGACGAGTCTATGTGGCAGATGAAAATTGCCGAGCTTTCGGGTGGTCAAAATACTCGTCTGGCACTTGCTAAAATGCTCCTTGAAAAGCCTAATCTATTGGTATTGGACGAGCCAACCAACCACTTGGATATTGAAACCATAGCCTGGCTAGAGAATTACTTGGTAAATTATAGCGGTGCCCTCATTATCGTCAGCCACGACCGTTATTTCTTGGACAAGGTTGCGACAATTACGCTGGATTTGACCAAGCATTCCTTGGATCGTTATGTGGGTAACTACTCTCGTTTTGTTGAGCTGAAGGAGCAAAAACTAGCTACTGAGGCAAAAAACTATGAAAAGCAGCAGAAGGAGATCGCTGCTCTGGAAGACTTTGTCAATCGCAATCTAGTCCGAGCTTCAACGACCAAACGTGCCCAATCTCGTCGTAAACAACTGGAAAAAATGGAACGTTTGGACAAGCCTGAAGCTGGCAAGAAATCTGCCAACATGACCTTCCAGTCTGAGAAAACGTCGGGCAATATTGTCTTGACTGTTGAAAATGCGGCTATTGGTTATGATGGGGAAGTATTGTCAGAGCCTATCAGCCTAGACCTTCGTAAGATGAATGCTATTGCGATTGTTGGCCCCAATGGTATTGGGAAATCAACCTTTATCAAGTCTATAGTAGACCAGATTCCTTTTATCAAGGGTGAAAAGCGATTTGGGGCTAATGTTGAGGTTGGTTACTATGACCAAACCCAAAGTAAGTTGACACCAAGTAATACTGTATTAGATGAACTCTGGAATGATTTTAAACTGACACCAGAAGTTGAAATCCGTAACCGCCTAGGTGCTTTCCTTTTCACAGGAGATGATGTTAAAAAATCAGTCGGCATGCTGTCTGGTGGCGAAAAAGCTCGTTTGCTTTTGGCTAAATTGTCTATGGAAAACAACAACTTCTTGATTCTGGATGAGCCGACCAACCACTTGGATATTGATAGCAAGGAAGTGTTGGAAAATGCCTTGATTGACTTTGATGGGACTCTTCTATTTGTCAGCCACGACCGTTACTTTATCAATCGTGTGGCAACTCATGTTCTAGAATTGTCTGAGAATGGCTCGACTCTCTACCTTGGAGATTACGATTACTATGTTGAGAAGAAATCAGAAGTAGAAATGATTCAGGCTGAGGAAGCTTCAACTAGCAATCAAGCAAAAGAATCAAGTCCAGTTAATGACTATCAAGCTCAGAAAGAAAGTCAAAAAGAAGTTCGCAAACTCATGCGACAAATTGAAAATCTAGAAGCTGAAATAGAAGAGTTAGAAAGTCAAAGCCAAGCTATTTCTGAACAAATGTTGGAAACCAACGATGCAGGTAAACTGATGGAATTGCAGGCTGAACTGGATAAAATCAGCAACCGTCAGGAAGAAGCTATGCTTGAGTGGGAAGAATTATCGGAGCAGGTGTAAAGATGGAACATCTTGGAAAGGTATTTCGTGAATTTCGAACAAGTGGCAATTATTCCTTAAAGGAGGCAGCAGGTGAATCCTGTTCAACCTCCCAGTTATCTCGATTTGAGCTTGGGGAGTCTGATATAGCAGTTTCACGTTTCTTTGAGATTTTGGATAACATTCATGTCACAATCGAAAATTTCATGGACAAGGCTAGGGATTTTCACAATCATGAACATGTTGCCATGATGGGACAAATTGTGCCCCTTTACTATTCAAATAATATTGCAGGTTTTCAAAAGCTTCAAGAAGAACAACTTGAAAAGGCTAAGAGTTCGACAAATCCTCTCTATTTTGAGCTGAACTGGATTTTGCTACAAGGTCTGATTTGTCAAAGAGATTCGACTTATGAGATGAAGCAGGATGATTTGGATAAGGTAGCAGATTATCTCTTCAAAACGGAAGAATGGACCATGTATGAATTGATTCTTTTCGGTAACCTCTATAGTTTCTACGATGTGGACTATGTCACTCGCATTGGTAGAGAAGTTATGGAGAGGGAGGAATTTTACCAAGAGATTGGTCGCCATAAGAGATTAGTGTTGATTTTGGCGCTCAATTGTTACCAGCATTGTTTAGAGCATGCTTCTTTTGATAATGCAAGCTATTTTGAGACTTATACAGAGAAGATTATTGGTAAAGGTATTAAGCTTTATGAGCGTAATGTTTTTCATTATTTAAAAGGCTTTGTCTTGTATCAAAAGGGACAGTGTAAAGAAGGTTGTAGCCAAATGCAAGAGGCCATGCATATTTTTGACGTGCTAGGTCTTCCAGAGCAAGTAGCCTACTATCAGGAACACTACGAAAAATTTGTTAAAAATTAATTTTCCCAAATAAGGGAAAAAATAAAAAGCTCCTTTCGGTTTTGATACAATAGTTTCAAAATTTGAGAGGAGTTTTTATATGAACCGCTATGCAGTACAGTTGATTAGCCGTGGAGCTGTTAACAAGATAGGGAATATGCTCTATGATTATGGAAATAGTGTCTGGTTGGCTTCCATGGGAACTATCGGACAGACAGTTTTGGGAATGTATCAGATTTCAGAACTCGTCACATCTATTCTAGTCAATCCTTTTGGTGGAGTTATATCAGACCGTTTTTCTCGTCGTAAGATTTTAATGACGACAGACCTTGTTTGTGGGATTCTTTGTCTGACTATTTCTTTCATAAGGAATGACAGCTGGATGATTGGGGCTTTGATTTTTGCAAATATTGTTCAGGCGGTTGCATTTGCATTTTCTCGTACAGCCAATAAAGCCATTATAACTGAGGTTGTTGAGAAAGACGAGATTGTGACCTACAATGCTCGTTTAGAGTTAGCCTTGCAGGTTGTAGCTGTAAGTTCTCCTGTACTTTCCTTCCTTGTTTTACAATTTGCCAGTCTCCATACGACGCTTGTTTTAGATGCCATTAGTTTTTTCATCGCATTTACCTTGGTAGCTTTTCTCCCTAAAAAAAAGACTCAGGAACAAGAGAAAAAGACTTTCAGCTGGAAAGCCATTTTTGCTGATATGAAAGATGGACTTGGCTATATTTGGCGCCAGAAAGAAATCTTTTTCCTTTTGTTAGTAGCTTCCAGTGTTAATTTCTTTTTTGCCGCTTTTGAATTTCTTCTCCCCTTTTCAAATAGGCTTTACGGAGTAGAAGGAGCTTACGCAAGTATTTTGACTATGGGGGCTATTGGTTCCATCATTGGGGCTCTTCTAGCTAGTAAAATTAAAGCTAATGTTTATAATCTTTTGATTTTACTGGCTTTGACAGGTGTCGGAGTTCTTATGATGGGATTACCACTTCCAAATTTGCTTTCCTTTTCTGGAAATTTAGTTTGTGAATTGTTTATGACAATTTTTAATATTCACTTTTTTACTCAGGTGCACACCAAGGTTGAGGGGGAATATTTGGGGAGAGTATTAAGCACAATTTTTACCTTAGCCATTCTATTTATGCCTATTGCCAAAGGTTTTATGACAGTGCTACCAAGTGTACATCTCTTTTCTTTCTTGATAATTGGAAGCGGGGTTATCATCCTGTCTTGTCTATCCCTCGTGTATGTGCGAACTCATTTTGAAAAAGAGACATAAGTTTGCTTGTACTTCAAAAATAATTCCAATCTGAGTGTTTTTTCCGCCCTTCTCGTTTGTGAGGAGGGCTTACTTTGTGGTAAAATGGTTTTATGAATAAAAGAATGAATGAGTTAGTCGCCTTGCTTAATCGCTATGCGACTGAGTACTATACCAGCGACAATCCGTCGGTTTCAGACAGTGAGTATGACTGCCTTTATCGAGAGTTGGTTGAGTTGGAGGCTGCCTATCCAGATCAAGTATTAGCAGACAGTCCGACCCATCGTGTTGGTGGCAAGGTTTTAGATGGTTTTGAAAAATACAGTCATCAGTATCCTCTTTATAGTTTGCAGGATGCTTTTTCACGTGAGGAGCTTGAAGCTTTTGATGCGCGTGTTCGTAAGGAAGTGGCCCATCCAACCTATATTTGTGAGCTGAAAATCGATGGTTTGTCTATCTCGCTGACTTATGAAAAGGGGATTTTGCTTGCTGGGGCAACACGTGGAGATGGTTCTGTTGGGGAAAATATCACGGAAAACCTCAAGCGTGTTAAGGACATTCCTTTGACCTTGCCAGAAGAACTAGATATCACAGTTCGTGGGGAGTGTTACATGCCACGTGCTTCTTTTGATCAGGTCAACCAAGCTCGCCAAGAAAATGGAGAGCCTGAATTTGCCAATCCTCGTAATGCAGCAGCAGGCACACTACGTCAGCTGGACACAGCAGTAGTAGCTAAGCGCAATCTTGCTACCTTTCTCTATCAAGAAGCCAGCCCTTCAACTCGTGATAGCCAAGAAAAGGTTTTGAAGCACCTAGAACAGCTTGGTTTTGTGGTCAATCCTAAGCGAATCTTGACTGAAAACATAGATGAAATCTGGGATTTTATCCAAGAAGTAGGACAGGAACGAGACAGTCTTCCCTATGATATTGATGGAGTGGTAATCAAGGTCAATGACCTAGCAAGCCAAGAAGAACTCGGTTTTACCGTCAAGGCTCCAAAGTGGGCAGTAGCCTACAAGTTTCCTGCTGAGGAAAAAGAAGCTCAACTCTTATCAGTTGATTGGACAGTTGGCCGTACGGGTGTTGTGACTCCAACTGCAAATCTGACTCCTGTCCAGCTAGCTGGTACAACTGTTAGCCGTGCGACTCTACACAATGTGGATTATATTGCTGAAAAAGATATTCGCAAAGACGACACGGTCATCGTCTATAAGGCCGGGGACATCATCCCTGCCGTTTTACGTGTAGTAGAGTCAAAACGAATTTCTGAAGAGAAACTAGATATTCCAACAAACTGCCCAAGTTGTGATTCGGACTTGTTGCACTTTGAAGATGAAGTGGCCCTTCGTTGTATCAATCCGCGTTGTCCTGCCCAAATCATGGAAGGTTTGATCCACTTTGCCTCTCGTGATGCTATGAATATTACAGGCCTTGGTCCATCTATTGTTGAGAAACTCTTTGCTGCCAATCTAGTCAAGGATGTAGCGGATATTTACCGTTTGCAAGAAGAAGATTTCCTCCTTTTAGAGGGGGTTAAGGAAAAGTCTGCTGGTAAACTCTATCATGCTATTCAAGCATCAAAGGAAAACTCTGCTGAAAAACTCTTGTTTGGTTTGGGAATTCGCCATGTCGGAAGCAAGGCCAGTCAGCTCTTACTCCAACATTTCCATTCGATTGAACATCTGTCTCAGGCAGATCCAGATGAAGTGGCTAGTATTGAAAGTCTGGGTGGTGTAATTGCTAAAAGTCTTCAGACTTATTTTGCGACAGAAGGCTCTGAAATTCTCCTAAGAGAATTGAAAGAAGCTGGGGTCAATCTGGACTATAAAGGTCAGACTGTAGTAGCGGATGCGGCCTTGTCAGGTTTGACCGTTGTATTGACTGGCAAATTGGAACGTCTCAAGCGCTCAGAAGCTAAAAGTAAACTCGAAAGTCTGGGTGCCAAGGTGACAGGCAGCGTTTCTAAAAAGACCGACCTCGTCGTTGCAGGAGCAGATGCTGGAAGCAAACTTCAAAAAGCACAAGAACTTGGTATCGAAGTTCGAGATGAAGCTTGGCTAGAAAGTCTGTAATGATCGTTTAAAACCAGACTTTAGACAGTATAACTAGTTTGTTAATCGGGACAAAATCGATCAAGAATTTATTAGTGAACTAGAAACAAATCAAGAAGTAAAAAGGAAAAATAAAAAATGTTTAATTACCCTATACGCATTCATTACCATCGCAAGAATGGAGAATACGATACTTGCTCTTTTGTAAAAAGTCAGGACCAGCGGATTGATTTGCTGACCTACAAAGAAGATTATTTTGGTGCCTTATTTAGTTTTGAACACCCAAGTGCTCACGCCCTAGAAAGCTTGAATTTTGTGGTTCATACAGGTCAAAGCAGTAAAGAATATGCTATCCGTTTTAATCACTATCCTCTTTTAACAGAGGTCTGGATTTTGGAAGGGGATGACAGGATTTATTACTCTGAAAATCCTGCTATTGCAAGTCCTTTCTATAAAAATCAAAATCCTTTTGCCTTTGATAAGGCCATTAACAGTGCTAGTTTTGATCATCATTGGGGTTACCAAGGGGAATTAGGGTGCCGTGTAGAGGATAATCAAGCTCATTTTGCTCTCTGGGCTCCAACAGCGACAGAAGTGCAGGTTGTCGTTTATGAATCAGCTGCTAACGATGCTCCTGTTTGGAAGACTTTTGATATGGAGAGAGGCAATAGCTACTCTTATAACCATAAGGACAATACTATTGGTGTCTGGAGTTTGGATGTTGAGGAAGATTTGACGGGTAAGGCTTATCAGTATCAAGTCCAATTCCCTCATCACCAAACACTGACACGTGACCCTTACACAATCGCGACTAGTCCTGATGGAAAACGTTCAGCTATCTTGAATCATGTAGAGAAGCAAGTTGAAAACTTTGAGGTTAAGCATGGATCTGATGCTACTTGGCGCTTGGCAAATCCATGTAAGGCTGTTATTTGTGAAATGCACATTCGTGATTTGACCAAATCACCGACCTCAGGTGTGGATGAACATCTTCGAGGAACTTTCTTGGGTGCTGCTCAGACTGGAACAGTTAACCAGTACGGTCAGTCAACTGCTTTTGATTACATCAAGAAGCTGGGCTACAATTATGTTCAGTTGCAACCAATTGCAGACCGTCACAAAGAATATGATGCGGATGGGAATGTAACCTACAACTGGGGTTATGATCCACAAAACTATAATGCACCAGAAACGAGCCTTTCAACCAATCCAGATGATCCAGCTCAGGTCATTCGTGATTTGAAGACCATGGTTCAAGCCTATCACGATGCGGGCATTGGTGTCATTATGGATGTGGTCTATAACCATACCTTCTCAGTTGTTGACGCACCTTTCCAAACAACTGTCCCTGATTACTATTATCGTATGAATCCAGATGGTACTTTCCAGAATGGAACGGGTGTTGGAAATGAGACAGCCAGTGAACACGAAATGTTCCGCAAATATATGATTGATTCTCTCCTATACTGGGTGCAGGAATACAATATCGACGGCTTCCGTTTTGATTTGATGGGGATTCATGATGTCAAGACCATGCAGATGATTCGTCAGAGTTTGGATGAAATTGACCCTAACATTATCCTTTATGGAGAAGGTTGGGATATGGGAACAGGTCTTGCCCCTTATGATAAGGCTAAGAAAGACAATGCCTACCAGATGCCAAATATTGGTTTCTTTAATGACAATCAGCGTGATGCTGTCAAAGGTGGAGAAGTTTATGGTGCTATCAAGTCAGGTTTTGTTAGTGGTGCTGCTACAGAGCCAATTCTTGCCAAAGCAATCCTAGGCAGTCGTGAATTAGGAACCTATACACATCCAAACCAAGTGCTTAACTATGTAGAGGCCCATGACAATTACAATCTTCACGATTTGTTGGCAACCCTACATCCAGACAAAAGTTCAGAGCAAATCATGCGCAAGGTCGAAACTGCTACAGCCATGAATCTTCTCATGCAGGGGATGGCCTTTATGGAAATCGGTCAAGAATTTGGTCGTACCAAATTGGTTGCGACTGGTGAAAATGGTGAGCTGACACATGATGATAGAGAGCGTGCTATGAATAGCTATAATGCTCCTGACAGTGTGAACCAAGTGAACTGGGATTTGATTAATGAGCGTCAAGACAGTATTGACTTTATCCGTCAGATGATTCGATTGAAGACAGAAAGCAGTGCCTTTTCTTACCCAACTTATGATGAGATTTACCATCATGTTTTTGTTCATTCAGCCCACGAACATAGTGGTTGGATTGTCTATGAGATTCAAGGGGAAGAACATTTACTTGTTGTATTTAATGCTAAAGGGCAAGACTTCCAGTTTGAAAATGCAGGAAATCTAGAACTATTGGTGACCAATAGCCATTTAAGTGATAAAGACATGGTTGGTGGTGTCAGTGCCAGCGTCTTTAAAGTTTTGTAGAATAGATTTACAATTTACATTCATTTGTGGTGCTTTATCTGTTAATAAAATCAGGAGATTCGTTTCCTGATTTATTTTTTTACTTAAAATTATATTTTTGTTAGCTAAATAACGAACTTTGTGATAGTATTATTAAAAAACAATTCGTTTTCAAAGCGTTTCTGAAAATTTCTTGATTTACAAGTGAACACATCAGTGAATTTGTTGAAGACTTTCAAAAGATTTTTTTGCAAATTCCGTAATTTACTTGAATCTTCCCTAAAAAGGTAGTATAATAAATCTATAGAAAACGCTTACAGAATTAGGAGGGTGTATGGATAAGAATAATGCTTTAAAAACCTTTATGACAGGTGAAAATTTTCACCTCCAGCACTATCTGGGAGCTCATAGGGAGGAAAAAAATGGAGAGTATGGCTATACTTTTCGTGTGTGGGCGCCTAATGCTCAGGCTGTTCACTTGGTAGGGGATTTCACCAATTGGGTTGAAAATCAAATTCTGATGGAACGGAATGAATTTGGAGTCTGGGAAGTCTTTACCAGTCTTGCTCAAGAAGGCCAAATTTATAAGTACCATATCACGCGTGCAAATGGTCATCAGCTGATGAAGATTGACCCTTTGGCTGTTCGATATGAGGCACGACCTGGTACTGGGGCTATTTTAACAGATATTCCAGAAAAGAAATGGAAGGATGGTCTCTGGCTAGCTCGTAGAAAACGCTTGAGCTTTGAAGAGCGTCCTGTTAATATTTACGAGGCTCATGCTGGCTCTTGGAAGAGAAATCCTGATGGCAGCCCCTATAGTTTTGCTCAATTGAAAGATGAACTCATTCCTTACTTGGTTGAGATGAATTATACTCACATTGAGTTTATGCCCCTGATGTCTCACCCACTAGGTTTGAGTTGGGGCTATCAGCTTATGGGTTACTTTGCTCTAGAGCATGCCTATGGTCGTCCTGAAGAGTTTCAAGATTTTGTTGAGGAATGTCACTTAAACAATATAGGCGTTATTGTAGACTGGGTACCTGGTCACTTTACTATCAATGATGATGCCTTGGCCTATTATGATGGAACACCGACTTTTGAATACCAAGACCATAATAAGGCTCATAACTACGGTTGGGGAGCACTTAATTTTGACCTTGGAAAGAATGAAGTCCAGTCTTTCCTGATCTCTAGTATTAAGTTCTGGATTGATTTTTATCATTTAGATGGTATTCGCGTGGATGCGGTTAGCAACATGCTTTATCTTGACTACGATGATGCTCCATGGACTCCTAATAAAGATGGTGGCAATCTCAACTATGAGGGTTATTATTTCCTTCAACGCTTGAATGATGTGATTAAACTAGTTCATCCAGACGTTATGATGATAGCTGAGGAAAGTTCATCAGCTACTCAGATTACTGACACTAAGGATTCAGATGGTCTTGGCTTCGACTACAAATGGAATATGGGTTGGATGAATGACATCCTCCGTTTCTATGAAGAAGATCCGATTTATCGTAAATATGACTTTAACCTGGTGACTTTCAGCTTTATGTATGTCTTCAAGGAGAACTATCTCCTACCATTCTCACATGACGAAGTGGTTCATGGTAAGAAGAGTATGATGCATAAGATGTGGGGAGATCGTTACAATCAATTTGCAGGCTTGCGCAATCTCTACACTTATCAAATTTGTCACCCTGGTAAGAAATTGCTCTTCATGGGTAGCGAATACGGCCAATTCCTAGAATGGAAATCTGAAGAACAGTTGGAATGGTCTAACCTAGAAGACCCAATGAATGCGAAGATGAAGTATTTCACATCTCAGCTAAACAAGTTCTACAAAGACCATCGCTGTCTGTGGGAAATCGATACCAGCTATGATGGTATTGAAATTATCGATGCGGATAATCGTGACCAGAGTGTTCTTTCCTTCATCCGTAAGGGTAAGAAGGATGATATGTTAGTCTGTGTCTTTAATATGGCACCTGTTGAACGAAAAGATTTCACAATCGGACTTCCTGTCGCAGGGATTTATGAAGAAGTCTGGAATACTGAGTTAGAAGAGTGGGGCGGTGTCTGGAAAGAACATAATCAAACTGTTCAAACACAAGAAGGACTTTGGAAGGATTATGAGCAGACCCTTACCTTTACCCTACCGGCTATGGGAGCAAGTGTATGGAAAATCAAGCGCCGCTTGAAACCTACTAAAATCGTCACAAGTAAAAACCAAAAAGGAGTAGAAAATGAAGAATGAAATGTTAGCTTTGATTCTTGCCGGTGGGCAAGGAACTCGTCTTGGTAAACTCACTCAAAGCATCGCAAAACCAGCTGTTCAATTTGGTGGGCGCTACCGTATCATTGACTTTGCTCTTTCAAACTGTGCCAACTCAGGGATTCACAATGTTGGAGTCATTACACAGTACCAACCACTTGCTCTCAACAACCATATCGGGAATGGTTCAAGCTGGGGACTAGACGGTATTAATTCTGGTGTCTCTATTCTTCAACCTTATTCAGCAAGTGAAGGAAATCGTTGGTTCGAAGGGACTAGTCACGCTATTTACCAAAATATCGACTATATCGACAGTGTCAATCCTGAGTATGTCTTGATTCTCTCTGGAGACCACATCTACAAAATGGACTATGATGATATGCTCCAGTCTCACAAGGATAATAATGCCAGCTTGACAGTAGCAGTTTTAGACGTCCCTCTTAAAGAAGCAAGCCGTTTTGGTATCATGAATACCGATGCTAACAATCGTATTGTAGAATTTGAAGAAAAACCAGCTCAACCTAAATCTACAAAAGCTTCTATGGGGATTTATATCTTTGATTGGCAACGTCTCCGCAATATGTTAGTAGCTGCTGAAAAGAGCAATGTCGATATGTCAGACTTTGGTAAGAATGTCATTCCAAATTACCTTGAGTCAGGTGAAAGTGTCTATGCTTACGAATTTAATGGTTACTGGAAAGACGTTGGTACGATTGAGTCACTTTGGGAAGCTAACATGGAATATATTTCACCAGAAAATGCCTTGGATAGCCGTAACCGTCAATGGAAGATTTACTCAAGAAACTTGATTTCACCACCAAACTTCCTTGGGGCAAATGCTCACGTGGAAGATTCTTTGGTTGTTGATGGCTGTTTCGTAGATGGAACTGTCAAACATTCTATCCTTTCAACAGGTGCGCAAGTTCGCGAAGGGGCAGAAGTAGTAGATTCAGTTATCATGAGTGGAGCAATTGTTGGTCAGGGAGCTAAAATCAAACGTGCCATTATTGGTGAAGGTGCAGTAATTTCTGATGGTGTCGAAATTGATGGAACAGAAGAAGTACAAGTTGTAGGATATGATGAAGTAGTGGGGGTAGCAACAGATGAAGATTGATAAATATTCTGCCATTTTAGGAAATACAGTTGGTTTTCACGATATGTCAACGTTGACAGACCACCGTCCAGTGGCTAGTTTACCATTTGGTGGTAAATATCGCTTGATCGACTTCCCGCTTTCAAGTCTTGCTAACGCTGGTGTTCGTAGTATTTTTGGTATTTTCCAACAAGATAATATCAGTTCAGTATTTGACCATATCCGTTCTGGACGTGAGTGGGGCTTGTCAACCCTTCTTAGCCACTATTATCTAGGTATTTACAATACCCGTGTGGAAAGTAGTACAGTTGGAAAAGAATACTACCAGCAGCTTCTTACTTACTTGAAACGTTCTGGCTCAAACCAAACAGTTTCACTTAACTGTGATGTTTTAATTAATATTGATCTGAACCAAGTATTCCACCTACACACTACAACAAAAGGTCCAATCACTGTAGTTTATAAAAAACTACCTAAAAAAGATATTTCAGAAGTAAATGCAATCTTGGAAGTGGATGAAACAGACCATGTTCGTTCTCATAAACTCTTTGATAGCAAGTCAACAGATGAAGTTTACAATATGTCCACAGATATCTTTGTCGTCGATACACCTTGGTTAATTGAACGCTTGGAAGAAGAAGCAAAGAAAGAACATCCAGAGAAATTGCGCTATGTTTTACGAGATTTAGCTGCAAAAGAAGGGGCTTTTGCCTACGAGTACACAGGTTATCTAGCAAATATTCATTCTGTAGAGTCTTATTACCAAGCTAATAAAGATATGCTTGAATCCCAAAAATTCTACTCTCTCTTTACTCCAAACCAAAAGATTTATACAAAGGTCAAAAACGAAGAACCGACCTACTATGCTAATACATCTAAGGTAAGTACATCTCAGTTTGCTTCAGGTAGTATTGTTGAAGGTCAAGTGGCTAATTCTGTTTTATCACGTAATATTCATGTCCATAAGGATAGCTTGGTTAAAGATAGCATCTTATTCCCTCGTGTTGTTATTGGAGAAGGTGCTCAGGTCGAATATGCTATCTTGGACAAGGGTGTGGAAGTTGCGGATGGAGTTGTGATCCGTGGAACTGCAGAACATCCAGTTGTGGTTAAGAAAGGTAGCAAAGTAACAGAGGATATTCATTCATGAAAATTTTATTTGTAGCAGCTGAGGGTGCACCCTTTTCAAAAACAGGTGGTTTGGGAGACGTCATTGGCGCTCTTCCCAAATCACTGGTAAAAGCTGGGCATGAAGTTGCGGTTATTCTCCCCTACTATGATATGGTAGAGGCTAAATTTGGAAATCAGATTGAAGATGTTCTTCATTTTGAGGTGAGTGTTGGTTGGCGCAGACAGTACTGTGGGATTAAGAAAACCGTCTTAAACGGTGTAACCTTCTACTTTATTGACAACCAATATTATTTCTTCCGTGGTCATGTTTACGGTGATTTTGATGACGGAGAACGCTTTGCCTTTTTCCAACTGGCTGCCATTGAGGCTATGGAAAGGATTGACTTTATTCCTGATCTTCTCCATGTTCATGACTACCATACAGCTATGATTCCTTTCTTGTTGAAGGAAAAATACCGTTGGATTCAAGCCTATCAAGGAATAAAAACTGTTTTAACCATTCATAATTTAGAATTCCAAGGACAATTTTCAGAAGGAATGTTATGGGATTTGTTTGGAGTTGGTTTTGAACGTTATGCCGATGGTACCCTTCGATGGCACAACTGTCTGAACTGGATGAAAGCTGGTATTCTTTATGCAGACCGTGTTTCAACCGTTTCACCTAGTTATGCTCATGAAATCATGACTAGTCAGTTTGGATGTAACTTGGATCAGATTCTTCGAATGGAGTCTGGTAAAGTTTCTGGTATCGTGAATGGGATTGATGCTGACCTGTATAATCCTCAGACGGATGCCCTATTAGATTATCATTTTAATCAGGAAGATTTGTCTGGGAAGGCCCAAAACAAGGCAAAATTGCAAGAAAGAGTTGGCTTGCCTGTTAGAGCTGACGTTCCACTGGTGGGAATTGTTTCTCGTTTGACACGTCAGAAAGGTTTTGATGTGGTGGTGGATAGTCTGCACCATATCTTGCAAGAAGATGTTCAGATTGTTCTTTTGGGAACTGGTGATCCAGCCTTTGAAGGAGCTTTCTCATGGTTTGCTCAAATATACCCAGACAAGTTATCAGCAAATATTACTTTTGATGTCAAACTTGCTCAAGAAATCTATGCTGCTTGTGACCTCTTCCTCATGCCGAGTCGTTTCGAACCGTGTGGCTTGTCTCAAATGATGGCGATGCGTTACGGAACCTTGCCATTGGTCCATGAAGTTGGCGGCTTGCGAGATACAGTTCGCTCTTTCAATCCAATCGAAGGAAGCGGTACTGGCTTTAGCTTTGACAATTTATCTCCTTACTGGTTAAATTGGACTTTCCAAACAGCACTGGACTTGTATAGAAACTATCCCGACGTTTGGAGAAACCTACAAAAACAAGCTATGGAGTGTGATTTCTCATGGGATACAGCCTGCAAGTCATACCTTGACTTGTACCATAGTTTAGTTAATTAATAGATAAAATCGTATGATGACTTCATACGATTTTTGGGCTGTTTAGAGAGGAGAACTGATGTCTCAAGTAAAAGGTTTGTGTGTTATGGATGTTGATGGAACCTTAATCCTAGAAGAAGTGATTGATCTTTTGGGTAGAGAGGCAGGTCGTGAGGAGGAAATTTCACAGATTACAAGTCGGGCAATGCGAGGAGAGTTAGATTTTGAAAGCAGTTTAAGAAAAAGAGTGTCCTTGCTGGAAGGTCTTCCTGTTTCGGTTTTTGATAAAGTCTTCAACACTATTCATCTAACGTCAAATGCTCAGGAATTCATTTCCATTCTCCAAAAGAATGACATCCAAGTTGGTCTGGTGTCTGGTGGATTTACACTAATAGTTGAAAGATTAGCAAAATCTCTTGGTATTGCTTATTTCTCTGCCAATAATCTTGAAGTCAAAGACGGTCATCTAACAGGAAAATTAGTTGGACAAATTATCAGTCCTGAGGTTAAAAAAGAGACTCTAGAACAATGGAGAAAGGAACTAAAACTTTCTAAAGAAAGAACGATTGCAATCGGTGACGGGGCCAATGATCTATTAATTTTGAAGTCAGCGAGACTAGGAATCGCCTTTTGTGCAAAAGAAGTACTCAAAAAAGAAATACCGAATCATGTTGACAAGAGGGATTTTTTAGAAGTTCTTCCTTTGATTGACTGTTTAGAATGAGGGAAAATATGAAGATTGTAATTGCACCAGATTCATTTAAGGAAAGCTTGTCCGCTCAACAAGTAGCTGAAGCAATAAAAAGAGGCTTCCAACAATCGATAGCAGATGTAGAATGTCTCCTCTGTCCTGTTGGTGATGGTGGCGAAGGTACTGTAGATGCTATTCGACATTCTCTTGATCTTGAAGAAAAATGGATCCAAGTGACAGGACCTTTTGGACAAAAAGAAGAAATGCGCTATTTTCAAAAAGGGGAACTGGCGCTATTTGAAGTTGCAGACTTGGTTGGCCTTGGAAAAATTCCGATAGTGAAACGAAATCCACTTCAAATCCAAACTCGTGGTATTGGAGAGTTGATTCGCCACCTCATTGCTCAAGGGATTAAAGATATCTATATCGGAGTTGGTGGTACGGCCAGTAATGACGGAGGAATTGGGATCGCAGCTACTTTTGGTTATAGTTTTTATGATCGGGATGGAAATGTCTTGCCGGCTTGTGGTCAAACCTTACTAAACTTATCTTCTGTTTCAATAGAAAATCGCTATGAAATTCCTGAAGATGTGCAAATTCATATTTTAGCAGATGTCGTGAGTCCCTTATGTGGTCATCAAGGTGCGACTTATACTTTTGGCAAACAAAAAGGTTTAGATCCTACTATGTTTGAGGCCGTAGATCAGGCAATCCAAGATTTTTATGAAAAAGTCACACCTGCAACATTAGAAATTAAAGGAGCAGGAGCTGGTGGAGGCATTGCTGGCGGTTTGTGTACCTTTGCTCAGGCAAGTATCGTGTCTGGAATTGATACCTGCTTGAACTTAATCAACTTTGATAAGAAAGTTTTACATGCTGACTTGGTTGTTGTAGGAGAAGGAAGGCTAGATCGTCAAAGTTTAGCAGGTAAAGCGCCTATAGGTGTTGCAAAAAGAACCCCTGTCGGAGTTCCTGTCATTGCTATTTGTGGTAGTCTTGCTGAAGATTTGCCTTCCCTACCATTTGAGAATATCCAAGCTGCCTTTTCAATTTTGGAGAAAAGTGAACCTTTAGAAGATAGTTTGAAAAATGCCAGTCTCTATTTGGAGCACACGGCTGCCAATATAGGGCATTTATTAAATATGCGCAAGATTTAGCCAAACCATTTCTTCCAGATGGATGTTTTGGCTGGACCTTCCTTTTTATCTTCCCAAAGTTTTGCAAAAGCAAGTCGAAGGTCCTTTTCTTCTACTTGTACTGGTGCATTGCTATGAATAATCAGGCCAAAAGGAGAAGAAGAATGCTCTTCAGATACAATGGTAGCTTGACTATCAGTTTCTTTTGCTTCTTTTAAGTAGAAAACTTGTTTGTCAAATTCGATATTTGGTGAAATCTTCACAAATAGTGGCTCTGTTTTTTCCTGAAGATTTTCTAAAATAGATAAAAAGCCTTTTTCTAACTGAGGGCTATTTGCTGTATCAATATCTGCATATCCAAGAACTCTTTCCTCAAAAGTACCAAGATAGCGTCTTTGCTCATCCGGATTTAATTTTGCTCCACCATGAGCTTTTTCAAGTAATTGTTTTGATAAATCTGTCATGAAAATAGTATATCACAAAAGTTAGAATAAAACAGACAAAAGAAAGCGATTACTTTATAAAGTTAAGGAAAATTTGCACAAAGATAACGTTTTTTCTTGAAAAAGGAGGGGTTTTAAGGTATTATAGAGGTGTAAAAAATTTAACTCATAAGGAGAGTAAAAAATGTCAATTATTACTGATGTTTACGCTCGCGAAGTCCTAGACTCACGCGGTAACCCAACACTTGAAGTAGAAGTTTACACTGAATCAGGTGCTTTCGGACGTGGTATGGTTCCATCAGGAGCTTCTACTGGTGAACACGAAGCAGTTGAACTTCGCGACGGTGACAAATCTCGTTACGGTGGTCTTGGTACACAAAAAGCTGTTGACAACGTAAACAACATCATTGCTGAAGCTATCATTGGCTACGATGTACGTGATCAACAAGCTATCGACCGTGCTATGATCGCTCTTGACGGTACTCCTAACAAAGGTAAATTGGGTGCAAACGCAATCCTTGGTGTGTCTATCGCTGTAGCTCGTGCTGCTGCTGACTACCTTGAAATCCCACTTTACAGCTACCTTGGTGGATTCAACACTAAAGTTCTTCCAACTCCAATGATGAACATCATCAACGGTGGTTCTCACTCTGACGCTCCAATCGCTTTCCAAGAGTTCATGATCTTGCCAGTTGGCGCGCCAACATTCAAAGAAGCTCTTCGTTACGGTGCTGAAATCTTCCACGCTCTTAAGAAAATCCTTAAATCACGTGGTTTGGAAACTGCCGTAGGTGACGAAGGTGGATTTGCTCCTCGTTTCGAAGGAACTGAAGACGGTGTTGAAACTATCCTTGCTGCGATCGAAGCTGCTGGATATGTTCCAGGTAAAGACGTATTTATCGGATTTGACTGTGCTTCATCAGAATTCTACGATAAAGAACGTAAAGTTTACGACTACACTAAATTTGAAGGTGAAGGCGCTGCTGTTCGTACATCTGCAGAACAAATCGACTACCTTGAAGAATTGGTTAACAAATACCCAATCATCACTATCGAAGATGGTATGGATGAAAACGACTGGGATGGTTGGAAAGCTCTTACTGAACGTCTTGGTAAGAAAGTACAACTTGTTGGTGACGACTTCTTCGTAACAAACACTGACTACCTTGCACGTGGTATCCAAGAAGGTGCTGCTAACTCAATCCTTATCAAAGTTAACCAAATCGGTACTCTTACTGAAACTTTTGAAGCTATCGAAATGGCTAAAGAAGCTGGTTACACTGCAGTTGTATCACACCGTTCAGGTGAAACTGAAGATTCAACAATCGCTGACATTGCAGTTGCAACTAACGCAGGACAAATTAAGACTGGTTCACTTTCACGTACAGACCGTATCGCTAAATACAACCAATTGCTTCGCATCGAAGACCAACTTGGTGAAGTAGCTGAATACCGTGGATTGAAATCATTCTACAACTTGAAAAAATAAAATAGTTCAGTGAACTATTTTATCCCGAACCTTGAAATTCAAAAGTTCGGCTGTTGATTTAACAACTTTTTAAGCCCCTCGGATTTTATCCGAAGGGCTTTTTTCTGTTCAGGGGGCAAAAAAGGGGCAGTGTTTATGGTATAATAGACAAAAATACGTGAATTAGAAAGAAATTATGTCTAAAGAAATTGATATTGAGTATTACCACCAGCTAGCCTTGCAAAAGCAAAAGGAGCACCGTAAAATTTTAGCCAATTTAAAGAAAAAACCACCAAAAAATCTGGATAAGATAGCCCAACAGATTCACCAAGAAGTCTTTGAGGAGATTGATTGCACTGCCTGTGCTAACTGCTGTAAGACATTGGGGCCTGACTTTAAAGAAGCGGATATTACACGAATCGCCAAGTATTTTAAGATGAAATTACCAGCTTTTGAAGCGGAGTTTCTGCAGGTAGATGAAGATGGGGATAAGGTTTTCAAATCCATGCCCTGTCCCTTTCTAGGAGGAGATAATCTCTGTTCCATATATGATGTTCGGCCAAAGGCTTGTCGAGAGTTCCCCCATACAGACCGCAAAAAGATCCATCAAATCAACCATTTGACGATTAAGAATACTTTGACCTGTCCGGCAGCCTATCTCTTTGTTGAGAAATTAAAGGATAAGTTATAGAGATTTAAAGGATAAAAAATTTCTAATAATAACTAACAATATGAAGGGAGAACTCTGTGCCTAGACCGAAAACAAAAGAGGAGCTAATGCTGGCCTCTAAGGAAAACTATAAAAAGCTTAACCTCTTCATCTCTCAATTAAGTGAAGATGAGCTACAGACTCCATTTGATTTTTCAAGAGACCCAAAGAAAAAAGAAGCTCACTGGAAAAGGGATAAAAATCTACGGGATGTCTTGATTCATCTTTATGAATGGCAGCAGTTACTTTTGACTTGGGTACATTCTAATCAAAAAGGTCACGAAAGACCTTTTCTCCCTGAACCTTATAATTGGAAAACTTATCGAGAAATGAATGTCGCTTTTTGGAAGAAGCACCAGAAAACCTCCTTAGAAGAAGCAACTAGACTCCTAGAACAATCACATAGGGAGGTTTTAGAGTTGATAAAAGTTTTTAGCAATGACGAACTCTTTACCAAAGGTGTCTATAAGTGGATCGGCGGAACAAGTCTAGGTTCTTACTTTGTTAGTAGCACGTCAAGCCACTATGATTGGGCTAGCAAAAAACTCAAAGCTCATCAGAAGAATTGTAAGTGTAGTAGTTGATGTGTGTATGTGTTTTTCTAAGTTTCGAATATCTTAGTTTTCCTTGTTTAGAGTAATTCTAGCTTTAGAATTCTTCAAAAATTAACATTTAAGGTTATCAATGGCTTAGAATAGTACGAAAACATTTAGTTTATAGGAATTCTAGGTCTAGAATTACATGGATATTTATGAAGTTAGGGTGTTCGATAGTCAGGATTGTTCTATTCTGAAAGATTTGAGTTGTCAATCTTCTAGAATAGTAGTTTGTCAATGAATTTTGTTGAAAGATTCCTTGTTTTATGGTAGTCTAAAGTAAAAGAAAGCCCTACCATTATATTTGTATCTTTAATCTGACTTGGTTTAGGTCTAGAAGAGGGATAGATATTTGGGATTTTAAATAACAATTATATTTTCACTTGCAAAAAATGTATTTCAACTTTACCTAATGTAGAAGAAGGAAATATCATAAAATGCTTATGACTTGTTAGAAAGAGAATGTAAGCTAAAAATGGATTCTCTTTACATATTAGGAGTAGGTAGATGAGTAATCTAGAGTCAATTCGTAAAGCGCATATCATCGTGTGGGGTGCCTATCTATTTTTATCATTAAGGGCGTCGCTAATTAGCAGCACAGAGTATTTCTTGCTTATTTTTTTAGCGTTTCTCTATTCGATAGTATCGCTCCCTATATATTCAGTGAAAAATAAAATAGTATCTATCTGCCTAGCCATAAATTCGATTCTGTTAATGAGTTTCCCGATTTTAATCAATAAATATTTCCCAGGAAACGTTTCTACTTATTTCGTATTAATAAGTATTTTTATCCTGGAGTTCTTAATCTTTAATAAAATTGGTAGAGACTTTGATACTAGATTAGCTAGTGAATATAGGAAAATCAGTCAGTTTAAAAGTAAGATGTCTCAATCTCCTTGGATAAAATATTTAGAGATTTCTAGTTTTATATTAACTATATTTCCATTTATTCTTCATGGTACAGTTGCTAATCGTGTATTTGCTCTTATCTTTTTGATAAAAATTTGTGTAGATACTACGATAAAGTTTCTATTAAACAGAATCTTTAAGACAAGTGAGGTAATGAAAAGGAGGATATTTTCTCTTTTTGTACTAGATTTGATTGTCTATTTATTTTTAGGCTATGTTTTAGCAATGCAAAAAGATGGATACCTATTTTCAATTCTACTAATTTTTTCTAATTTCTCACTTCCCTTTATCAGAGAAAAAGAGTATGAATTATTTAAAAATAAGAAATGAGATAGATATGGTTAAATCTTAGTTCTCTTTAAAATCAAATCAGGTAGAGAAAGGATATCTTATCTAGGTAACAAAGTGCTTTAAACGCAGTCGACGATTACTGATTAGAGAACTATCCTAACCATGCAACGTTAAAGAGGAGAAATCTTATGAAACTCGTATCACCAAATAATTATGCTGCTATTGAGTAAGAAGAGATGAGGTGTCTTGATGGGGGATTATCTCTACATAAAGACGGGTGAATGTTACAGTAAACGTAGCCACTGTTTATTTTATGGGGAATTAAATATGTTTAAACTAAGTGATAAAGTCAAAGTGGTTTTTGCTCTTTTAGGAGTAAGTTCCATATTGGTTAGTATGTATCTTATACCTTTTATTAAAACTGAGAATAAATTTTGGGAAATACTTTTATTTATATTAGGTGTATTGCTAATTGGAATTGCGTTACTAAATTCCCCAAAAATTAAATTTTGGAAATAGCGTTCGTGAATAGGTAACCATTTATTGATTGGATTTTTTAATGCTATTGATGAATGGGATGGAAAAAGTGACAATAAATTAAGAACAGGATAATAGTATTATGATGGTTGTTTTAATTTTGATGGTTGTGGTATTTCTGTATTATGTAATTACAGAGCATTTTCAGAATAGTTATATTGACTGTATACTATTTCTAACATTGCTGATTTCTCATTTGATATGGGATTACTATTTTTTGCCCATTGAAGTTTTAGTAGCATTAAGTGGAGTAAATTTGTTGTCAAGATTATTCAAAAAAATGAGAAGTCAATAGAGTTGTTAGTGGATTATAAAGATGAAAGGTAAAATGGGGATATTTAAAATGAAACATTTTTTTGCAGGAATTGGTGAGATAAGATTTAGTAATTATCTATTGTCTCTATGTGTAGGACTAGCCCCTCTTTTTCATACATATGTCATAGGTTCGGAAATGAGTTTTGTGAAAATAGTATTATCTATTTTGGGAGTCATATTTGTAGGTATTTTAACTATTGCTCGAATTTATAGGAGATTTTTCTATAATTCACTAGAATAGTATGGGTTAGTTAATCCATTAGAACGATTATTCTTTGTGGTACTATACTACTTTTAAGTTTGTACATTGAACAGCTGGCTGAAGTGACAGTTGTTTATCTTCAGAAAGGAAAACCTGAAATTGTCCTACAAATTTCTACTCTTTGACCTTGACCACACTCTTCTTGATTTTGATGCTGCTGAGGATGTGGCTTTGACGCAACTTCTAAAAGAAGAAGGAGTTGCAGATATTCAGGCCTACAAAGACTTTTACGTTCCCATGAACAAGGCTCTCTGGAAGGATTTGGAGCAAAAGAAAATCAGTAAACAAGAGCTGGTTAACACGCGCTTTTCTCGTTTATTTGCCCATTTTGGATTTGAGAAGGACGGTGCTTTACTTGCCCAGCGTTACCAATTTTACCTCGCCCAACAGGGGCAAACTTTTTCAGGCGCTCATGAACTTTTGGACAGTCTCATCGATCGTGATTATGACTTGTATGCTGCGACAAATGGAATAACTGCCATTCAGACAGGGCGTTTGGCTCAGTCTGGCCTGGCACCTTATTTCAATCAAGTTTTTATCTCTGAACAGCTACAAACACAAAAGCCGGATGCCCTGTTTTATGAAAAAATCGGTCAGCAGATTACAGGCTTTAGCAAAGAAAAGACGCTGATGATTGGAGATTCTCTAACCGCCGACATTCAAGGTGGCAATAATGCGGGGATTGATACTATCTGGTACAACTCTCATCACCTCGAAAATCACACACAAGCCCAGCCAACCTACGAAGTCCATTCTTACCAAGACTTGCTGGATTGCTTAGATAAACTGTAAAAAGTGGTTTAGATAGCCACTTTTTGCTATAATAGAGGCAGTAAAAATGAAGGAGTTGGCTATGGAACACTCGTCTTGGCATGCTTTGATTAAGGCGCAATTACCTGAGGGTTATTTTGGTAAAATCAATCAGTTTATGGAGCAGGTCTATGCTCAGGGGACTATTTATCCACCCAAGGAAAAGGTTTTTCAGGCTCTCTTGAAAACACCCCTAGAAGACGTTAAGGTGGTGATTCTAGGGCAAGATCCCTATCACGGGCCAGGTCAAGCGCAGGGTTTGAGTTTTTCTGTACCTGACTCTATCCCAGCTCCGCCATCCCTGCAAAATATCTTGAAAGAATTGTCAGATGATATCGGCGGTAAGAAATCTCATGATTTGACAGCTTGGGCTGAGCAAGGAGTTTTGCTTCTTAATGCTTGTTTGACGGTTCCTGCTGGACGGGCCAATGGTCATGCTGGTCAGATATGGGAGCCTTTTACGGATGCTGTGATTCAGGTGGTCAATCATCTAGATAGACCAGTTGTTTTTGTGCTCTGGGGAGCTTATGCACGCAAGAAGAAGGCCTTGGTTACTAATCCTCATCACTTGATTATCGAATCAGCCCATCCCAGTCCTTTGTCGGTTTATAGAGGATTTTGGGGTTCCAAGCCTTTTTCCAAGGCCAATGCATTCTTAAAAGAGACAGGACAAGAGCCAATCGATTGGCTTAGATAAGGAGAAAATATGCCTCAGTTAGCGACGATTTGCTACATTGATAACGGGAAAGAACTGCTTATGCTCCACCGTAATAAGAAGCCCAATGATGTCCATGAAGGGAAATGGATTGGTGTGGGTGGTAAGCTAGAGAGAGGAGAGACCCCTCAGGAATGCGCGGCGCGTGAAATCCTCGAAGAGACGGGACTGAAAGCCAAGCCAGTTCTAAAAGGTGTTATCACTTTTCCTGAATTTACGCCAGATTTAGACTGGTACACCTATGTTTTTAAGGTGACAGAGTTTGAAGGGGACTTGATTGACTGTAATGAGGGGACGCTGGAATGGGTTCCCTATAACGAGGTTTTGAGTAAGCCGACTTGGGAAGGTGACCATACCTTTGTTGGGTGGCTTTTAGAAGATAAACCCTTCTTTTCAGCCAAGTTTGTTTATGATGGGGATAAATTGTTGGATACCCAAGTTGATTTCTATGAATAAAGGAGAAAGCAGATGCTACTAATCAAAAATGGTCGTGTAATGGATCCCAAGTCTGGTTTGGATCAAGTGTGTGATGTTTTAGTTCAAGATGGGAAAATTATCAAAATTGCACCTGAGATCAAGGAAGAAGGAGCAGAACTGATTGATGCTACTGGTCTTGTAGTTGCTCCTGGTTTGGTTGATATTCATGTTCATTTCCGTGAACCTGGTCAAACCCACAAGGAAGATATTCATACAGGTGCCTTAGCAGCCGCTGCAGGTGGTTTTACCACGGTTGTCATGATGGCTAATACTAGTCCAACTATTTCGGACGTGGAGACTTTGCAAGAAGTTCTCCAGTCAGCTGCCAAAGAGAAGATTAATGTTAAGACGGTTGCGACCATTACTAAGGATTTTAATGGGCAAGATTTGACTGACTTTAAGGCACTCTTAGAAGCTGGAGCTGTTGGTTTCTCAGACGACGGTATCCCGCTTGAAAGCAGTAAAGTTGTCAAGGAAGCCATGGAGGAAGCCAAAAAGCTTAATACCTTTATTAGTCTCCATGAGGAAGATCCAGGTTTGAATGGGATTCTTGGGTTTAACGAAAATATTGCTAAAGAACATTTCCATATCTGTGGTGCGACTGGGGTAGCTGAGTACGCTATGATGGCGCGTGATGTTATGATTGCCTATGCAACTAAGGCTCATGTTCACATCCAGCATTTGTCTAAGGAAGAAAGTGTTAAAGTAGTGGAGTTTGCTCAAGGATTGGGAGCGCAAGTCACAGCAGAAGTAGCGCCACAGCATTTCTCTAAGACAGAAGCACTTCTTTTGACACAAGGTAGTAATGCTAAGATGAACCCACCGCTTCGTTTGGAATCAGACCGTCGTGCTGTTATCGAAGGTCTTAAATCAGGCGTCATCACAGTTATTGCGACAGACCACGCGCCTCACCATGCGGATGAAAAAAATGTTGAGGATATTACCAAAGCTCCATCTGGTATGACTGGATTAGAAACATCCCTGTCTCTCGGCTTGACCTATTTGGTAGAAGCTGGAGAGTTAAGCTTGATGGAATTACTAGAAAAGATGACATACAACCCAGCCAAGCTTTACAATTTTGAAGCAGGTTACTTGGCTGAGAATGGTCCAGCGGATATCACTATTTTTGATGCCAAGGCTGACCGTCTTGTGGACTCCCATTTTGCTTCGAAAGCAGCTAATTCACCATTCATTGGTGAAAGCTTAAAAGGGCAGGTTAAATATACCATCTGTAAGGGACAAATTGTCTATCAAAACTAGGTGGGAGTCTGCTCTGTAAACAAAAAGAATAGAGAGTCTATATGTACCAAACCCATCATTTTAAAGACAAGTTTATCTTATTTTTAAAGATATTTTTCCCTATCCTGATTTATCAATTTGCCAATTATTCTGCCTCCTTTGTTGATACGACTATGACTGGCCAATACAATACCATGGACTTGGCTGGTGTGTCTATGGCAACCAGTATCTGGAATCCTTTCTTTACCTTTCTAACAGGGATTGTATCAGCCTTGGTGCCCATCATTGGTCACCATCTTGGACGAGGAAAAAAGGAAGAAGTTGCGTCAGATTTTTACCAGTTCATATATCTGGCCTTGGGTCTATCCGTGCTCTTGCTGGGGATGGTGCTTTTCTTGGCACCACCAATCTTGAATCATATTGGGTTAGAAGCACCAGTGGCAGCAGTAGCGGTTCGCTATCTTTGGTTTTTATCTATCGGAATTATCCCCTTGTTGCTCTTTAGTGTCATTCGTTCCTTGCTGGATTCACTGGGCTTGACCAAACTGTCCATGTATCTCATGCTTTTGTTACTTCCTCTCAATAGTGGATTTAACTATCTCTTGATTTACGGGGCCTTTGGTGTTCCAGAACTGGGAGGTGCTGGTGCTGGTTTAGGAACATCCTTGGCTTATTGGGTTTTGCTTGGAATTTCTGTTCTGGTTTTATTTAAACAGGAGAAGCTCAAAGCCTTACACCTTGAGAAACGAATTCCGCTTAATACGGAAAAAATCAAAGAAGGAGTTCGTTTAGGTCTGCCTATTGGGGGAACTGTTTTTGCGGAAGTAGCTATTTTTTCCGTGGTTGGCTTGATTATGGCTAAGTTCTCGTCCTTGATTATCGCTAGTCACCAGTCAGCAATGAACTTTTCAAGTCTCATGTACGCCTTTCCTATGAGTATCTCATCTGCTATGGCTATTGTCGTTTCCTATGAAGTGGGAGCCAAGCGATTTGATGATGCTAAAACATATATTGGTCTAGGAAGATGGACTGCCCTCATTTTTGCGGCCTTCACCTTAACCTTCCTTTACATTTTTAGAGGAAATGTGGCTAGTCTTTATGGTAACGACCCAGAATTTATCGATTTGACAGCGCGTTTTTTAACTTATAGTCTTTTCTTTCAGTTAGCAGATACCTTTGCGGCACCGCTTCAGGGAATTTTGCGGGGCTATAAGGATACAGTTATTCCTTTTTACCTTGGTTTGGTTGGTTATTGGGGCGTAGCAATCCCAGTGGCTATTGTATTTGATTCCCTAACAGATTTTGGAGCTTATTCTTATTGGATCGGCTTGATTATTAGTTTGGTTGTGAGTGGGGTTCTCTACCGTTGGCGTTTAACTGTGATTATGAAGAGATTTGAAGCTTTAGCAAAATCCAAACTATAAAAAAGTTTGTGAAAAAATATTCTTAATAAGAAAATCCCTTAGTCCTATGGGATTTTCTTTTTTAATTTGTGAAATTTCTTTTAGAAAAACTTTGACAGTATTTGCTAAAAACGGTAAAATAGTAAGGTAAGAAGAAAGTTAGAAAGGCAAGAAGATGTCAACTTTAGATAAAAATCTTTTGCTAGAAATGTTCCGCAAGATGGAAGAAATCCGTCGCATGGACTTAAAAATTGCGCAATTAGTAAAGAAAGGGAAAGTGCCAGGAATGACGCACTTTTCTGTTGGAGAAGAGGCAGCTAACGTGGGTGCTATGTTGGCTCTCAATCCAGATGATCTGATTACCTCAAACCACCGTGGTCATGGACAAGCTATTGCCAAAGGGATTGACCTCAACGGAATGATGGCTGAAATCCTTGGAAAATACACTGGAACCTGTAAAGGTAAAGGTGGTTCTATGCATATTGCTGACCTTGATGCTGGTAACCTTGGTGCCAATGGTATCGTAGGTGGTGGTATGGGAATCGCTGTTGGTGCAGCCCTCAGTCAGCAAATGCAACATACTGGAAAAATCGTTGTCTGCTTCTTTGGAGATGGTGCGACCAATGAAGGTGTTTTCCACGAAGCAGTGAACATGGCTTCTATCTGGAACCTGCCAGTCATTTTCTATTGCATTAACAACGGTTACGGTATCTCTGCGGATATCAAGAAAATGACCAATGTAGAGCATATCCATCAACGTAGTGCTGCGTATGGAATTCCTGGAATGTTCATCGAAGACGGTAACAATGTCATCGATGTCTATGAAGGATTTAAGAAAGCTGTAGATCATGTTCGCAGTGGCAATGGTCCAGTCTTGATTGAAAGTGTCACTTATCGTTGGCTCGGCCACTCATCATCTGACCCTGGTAAATATCGTACGCGTGAAGAAGTGGAATTGTGGAAACAAAAAGACCCGATCGAAAACCTCCGCAAGTACCTTATTGAAAATAACATTGCAAGTGCCGAAGAATTGGAAGAAATCCAAGCGCAAGTTAAGGAAGCAGTAGAAGCTTCTGTTAAATTTGCAGAGGAAAGTCCATTCCCACCACTTGAATCAGCATTTGAAGATATTTACGCAGACTAAGGAGAAAGAGATAAAATGGAAACAAAAACAATGTCCTTCCGTGACACCATTATCCTTGCTATGTCTGAGGAAATGCGTCGCGATGAAAATGTGTTCTTGATGGGAGAAGACGTCGGTGTCTTCGGAGGAGACTTCGGAACTTCTGTTGGAATGCTTGAAGAATTTGGTCCAGAACGTGTTCGTGATTGTCCGATTTCTGAAGCTGCCATCTCTGGAGCAGCAGCAGGAGCAGCCATGACAGGACTTCGTCCAATCGTCGATATGACCTTCATGGACTTCTCAGTTATTGCCATGGACAATATTGTCAACCAAGCTGCTAAAACACGTTATATGTTTGGTGGTAAAGGTCAAGTTCCAATGACTGTCCGTTGTGCAGCTGGTAATGGAGTTGGATCTGCAGCCCAGCACTCACAGTCTCTAGAGTCTTGGTTTACTCACATTCCTGGTCTTAAGGTTGTGGCACCAGGTACGCCTGCAGACATGAAAGGTTTACTCAAGTCTTCTATCCGTGATAATAACCCTGTTATCATTCTTGAGTACAAGTCAGAATTTAACCAAAAAGGGGAAGTGCCAGTTGATCCAGACTATACGATTCCACTTGGAGTTGGGGAAATCAAACGTGAAGGTACGGATGTAACAGTTGTTACTTATGGAAAAATGCTTCGCCGTGTGGTTCAAGCTGCTGAAGAATTAGCAGAAGAAGGAATTTCTGTTGAAATTGTGGACCCACGTACCCTTGTTCCGCTTGATAAGGATATTATCATTAACTCAGTTAAGAAGACTGGTAAGGTTGTTCTGGTCAACGATGCCCACAAAACAAGTGGCTATATCGGAGAGATTTCCGCTATTATTTCAGAATCAGAAGCATTTGACTATCTAGATGCACCAATCCTCCGTTGCGCAGGAGAAGATGTGCCAATGCCTTACGCGCAAAACCTTGAGAATGCAATGATTCCAACAGTTGAAAGCATCAAAGATGCCATCCGTAAAACATATAACAAAGAATAGAATTACATAAGATAAGTTATGTAACCAAAATAAAGCTGACGAGAAACTTTGTATTTTTTAGGTGCAGAGCTCTTCGTCCTTAATATCTTAGATTAGAACTCGGGCTAAAGTCTGTGTGAAAAAGATAAACTTTCCTTGAAACTAAAGTTTCTTCGTCAAGTTTCCTATTTTCACTTTGACTTTTAACGCCCTTTGTATCATAAATAGAATTGGAGAGGTCATGGCTGATGACAAGCTAAGAGCGACTCCTGCAGCTAGAAAGTTAGCGGATGATTTAGGGATCAACCTCTACGACATTTCTGGCTCAGGTGCAAACGGTCGTGTCCACAAAGAAGACGTGGAAACTTATAAAGACACAAACGTGGTTCGCATTTCGCCACTTGCAAAACGAATTGCCCTCGAACATAACATTGCTTGGCAGGAAATCCAAGGAACCGGTCATCGTGGTAAAATCATGAAGAAGGATGTTTTGGCCTTGCTTCCTGAAAATATCGAAAACGACACCATCAAGTCTCCTGCTCAGATTGAAAAAGTGGAAGAAGTTCCTGATAACGTAACACCATACGGTGAAATTGAACGTATTCCAATGACACCAATGCGTAAAGTTATTGCTCAACGCATGGTTGAATCTTACCTAACTGCTCCAACCTTCACCCTCAACTATGAAGTTGATATGACTGAAATGTTGGCTCTTCGTAAGAAGGTTCTTGAGCCAATCATGGAAGCAACTGGGAAGAAGACTACTGTAACAGACCTTCTTTCACTTGCAGTTGTTAAAACTCTTATGAAACACCCATACATCAACGCTTCATTAACTGAAGATGGTAAAACTATTATCACTCACAACTACGTTAATCTTGCCATGGCAGTTGGGATGGATAATGGATTGATGACACCTGTTGTTTACAATGCTGAGAAGATGAGTCTTTCAGAACTGGTTGTAGCCTTCAAGGATGTCATTGGTCGTACCTTGGATGGTAAATTAGCTCCAAGCGAACTGCAAAATTCAACATTTACTATCAGTAACTTGGGAATGTTTGGCGTTCAGTCCTTTGGTCCGATCATCAACCAACCAAACTCAGCTATCCTTGGTGTCAGTTCGACAATTGAGAAGCCAGTTGTCGTCAATGGTGAAATTGTGATTCGCCCAATCATGAGTCTTGGTTTAACAATTGATCATCGTGTCGTAGATGGTATGGCTGGTGCTAAGTTTATGAAAGACTTGAAAGAATTGATTGAAAATCCAATCTCAATGTTGATTTAAGAACAAGAGTATTCATTTTAAAGATATAGATAAAGGAAGGAAGACATGGCCTTAGAAGTAATTATGCCAAAAGCCGGCGTGGATATGACAGAAGGACAAATTGTCCAATGGAATAAAAAAGTCGGAGAATTTGTAAAAGAAGGAGAAATCCTTTTGGAAATCATGACTGACAAAGTCAGCATGGAATTGGAAGCTGAAGAAGATGGTTACTTGATTGCCATCCTCAAAGGAGATGGGGAAACTGTCCCTGTAACGGAAGTTATCGGTTACCTTGGCGAAGAAGGGGAAAATATTCCAACAGCTGGAGCGGCTACGCCAGAAGCAAGCTCAGCACCTGCATCAAGTGCCTCAAACAATGATGGCAAGAGTGATGATGCCTTTGATATCGTTGTCATTGGTGGAGGTCCTGCTGGATATGTAGCAGCCATTAAAGCAGCTCAACTCGGTGGTAAGGTTGCCCTTGTTGAGAAATCAGAACTCGGCGGAACTTGCTTGAACCGTGGCTGTATCCCAACCAAGACCTACCTTCACAACGCTGAAATTATCGAGAATATCGGTCATGCAGCAAACCGTGGTATCGTCATCGAAAATCCAAACTTCACTGTAGATATGGACAAACTTTTAGAAACTAAATCTAAGGTTGTCAATACCTTGGTAGGTGGGGTTGCAGGTCTTCTTCGTAGTTATGGAGTTACTGTACATAAAGGTATTGGTACCATCACTAAAGATAAGAATGTCTTGGTAAATGGTTCTGAATTGCTTGAAACCAAGAAAATTATCCTTGCTGGTGGTTCAAAAGTCAGCAAGATTAACGTTCCTGGTATGGAATCTCCACTTGTCATGACCAGTGATGACATTCTTGAAATGAATGAAGTTCCAGAAAGCCTCGTAATCATCGGTGGTGGAGTTGTCGGTATCGAACTCGGTCAGGCCTTCATGACATTTGGTTCAAAAGTGACTGTTATTGAAATGATGGACCGTATTGTTCCAGCTATGGATGCGGAAGTTTCTAAGAACCTTCGCTTGATTCTTGAGCGTAAAGGTATGACCATCTTAACTGACACTAAACTCCAAGAAATCATCGAGGAAAATGGTCAACTTCGTATCAAGGTTGAAGGAAAAGACGATATTATCGCAAGCAAAGCTCTTCTTTCAATCGGTCGTGTCCCAGATCTTGAGGGAATTGGCGATGTTGAGTTTGAATTGGATCGTGGACGCATCAAGGTCAACGAATACATGGAAACTTCTGTTCCAGGTATCTACGCACCAGGTGATATCAACGGTACTAAGATGTTGGCGCACGCAGCCTTCCGCATGGGTGAAGTTGCTGCTGAAAATGCCCTCAAAGGAAATCATGCTGTTGCCAAGTTGAACTTGACTCCTGCAGCCATCTACACTCTTCCTGAAGTAGCAGCAGTAGGTCTGACTGAAGAACAAGCACGTGAGAAATACGATGTAGCCATCGGTAAATTTAACTTTGCTGCTAACGGTCGTGCCATTGCATCAGATGCAGCTCAAGGTTTCGTAAAAGTCATCGCTGATAAGAAATACGGGGAAATCCTTGGTGTTCATATCATCGGTCCTGCAGCTGCAGAGTTAATCAACGAAGCATCAAGCATCATCGAAATGGAAATCACTGTTGAAGAAATGCTGAAGACTATCCACGGACACCCAACCTACTCTGAAGTGATGTACGAAGCATTTGCGGATGTTCTAGGAATGGCCATCCATTCACCTAAGAAAAAATAAAATGAAGATAGATTAGACTGGAATTTTTTCCAGTCTCTATCGTATAAAGGGATATCATGAAATATATTATCAATCATTCAAACGACACTGCCTTTAATATTGCCTTGGAAGAATACGCCTTTAAACACCTTTTGGATGAGGATCAAATCTTCCTTCTTTGGATCAATAAACCATCTATCATTGTTGGTCGTCACCAGAACACTATCGAAGAAATCAACCGTGATTATGTTCGAGAAAATGGTATTGAGGTGGTCCGCCGTATCAGTGGTGGTGGAGCTGTTTACCACGATTTAAATAACCTCAACTACACGATCATTTCAAAAGAAGATGAAAACAAGGCTTTTGACTTTAAGAGCTTCTCAACTCCAGTTATCAATACTTTGGCTCAACTTGGGGTTAAAGCTGAGTTCACAGGTCGTAATGATCTTGAGATTGATGGCAAGAAATTCTGTGGCAATGCCCAAGCCTATATCAATGGCCGTATTATGCACCACGGTTGCTTGCTCTTTGACGTTGATTTGTCAGTCCTCGCAAATGCCCTTAAGGTTTCAAAAGATAAATTTGAATCAAAAGGTGTGAAATCGGTTCGTGCTCGTGTGACCAATATTATCAATGAATTACCAGAAAAAATCACAGTCGAAGAATTCCGTGACTTACTCTTGGAATACATGAAAAAAGAGTATCCAGAGATGACAGAATACGTTTTTTCTGAGAAAGAATTGGCTGAAATTAATCACATCAAGGATACTAAGTTTGGTACTTGGGACTGGAACTATGGTAAATCACCTGAATTTAACGTCCGTCGTGGAACAAAATTCACCAGTGGTAAGGTTGAAGTCTTTGCTAATGTTACTGAATCAAAAATCCAAGACATCAAGATTTATGGGGATTTCTTTGGTATTGAAGACGTTGCTGCAGTAGAAGATGTCCTTCGTGGAGTGAAATATGAACGCGAAGATGTCCTTAAAGCTCTAGAAACTATTGATATTACACGCTACTTCGCTGGTATTAGCCGTGAAGAAATCGCTGAAGCGGTAGTAGGATAAACCAAAAAAAAGTTGGTTGTAGGACCAGCTTCTTTTTTTGATATATATTTACATAATTTAAAATACGTAAAATTATAAACTATCTAGAGCATTCTTTTGTTCATCATTAACGATATGGGTATAGAGGTCAGTGACTTGTGTGCTGGCATGTCCTAACTGGTGACTGACCAAAACTTGAGATTTAGTGGCATCATAGAGCCTAGTTGCTAGAGTATGTCGTAGTTTGTGGGGGGTTACACGGACTTTGAAGTTCTCAGAGTACTTAGCAACCATTTTTTCAACGCTAGAAGCATCGATACGATTCGGGACACCTCGGTATAAGGTCAGAAAGAGCGCTGTGTCTGTCTTTTCCGTTTTATAGCGTTGATTTCGAATGGCGAGATAATTTTCTAGATAAGGTTTTGCAAAGGCAGCGACATTGACAGAGTCACGTTTGCCACCTTTTCTAGTGACATCGATAACCATCATTTTTAGATTGAGATCTCTTAGATCCAGATTAACAGCTTCAGATAAGCGGACACCAGACGCCAAGAGAAGGGCAATAATGGCCAAATCACGTTCTTTATTTTTGTTGAATGATGAGAGCGCGCGATTTGAAAGTTGTTGTGGATACTCTTGGTCAATATAAGTTAGAAAACCTTCTGTTTCATTACCTAAAAAGAGTTTTTGCTTAATGTTTTCAGCTCTGGCAGCAAGCGTTTCTTTCTTTTTCTTGGTTGAAACTTTTTTCATTACATTACGATAAAAATAAGGCTCTCCCTGATCGTTTTCAACTTCCTCAGTCAAATACTTATAAAGACTAGAAAGTGCTGACAAAGTCCGATTGATGGTTGTCTGAGAAACTCCTTGCTTGGTTGTATTAGCATTCAGCAAAGGACGTTCACGTAGGTAAAGGATAAAGGATTCCATGTCTTTCTTAGACATATTTTCCAAGACAGATAAAGAAATATCAGATATTTTATCGGCATTTGAGATACCAGACTCTAAAACCCAGCTGAAAAATCGATCATATTCCTTGAGGTATTCGTACAAGGTTGTAAAACTGTAAGGAACAGCAAGCTTAGATTGGTAGTATTCAAGAACATACCAGGGCATGATTTGTTTTAGTTTGTCGATTCGTTCCAGTAAAATCTCACGTTTCATGTATTTTCTCCATAAATAAACTCTACTAGTAGTATAGCATAGACTCATTTATCTTTCAAGAAAATTATAGTTTTTCGGAAAGATGTCATGAAGCTTTTTAAAAATGACTTAGATCTTTGAAATAACTAAAAAAATTTTTTTGAACTTTCAGTAAAATTAAGAGCAGACTTATCAAGAATATTATGAATAGGCTCAAGTATTCGTCTAATATTATCTATTTGAGTTTTTAAAAGAATTGAACCAAATGCTGCTTCTGTTTCAGATAGAATTTTAAGATATCTTTGGTTATTTAAAATAGATGTGGCGGAGTTTATTTCTGTTAGAAACGGTTTAGTTGTTTCAGCTATTTGCTTAGAAAAATTAAAACTGGCTAACGCAACCTCAGCAGCTTTATTTGCTTGTAGCATACTATTTTGAACTTCAATCAACCTTGAATGATTAAGTGTCTCATGAAAAACTCTTAGGGCTTCTGTAAGGTTATTGTTTTGAACTGGGACTTTATCAATAGTCAATTTATCTTTTTGAACTTCACTATGATTGTTTTCCATAGGGCTATTTCTTTCTATATGTTATGTTTTAATTATACCACTAAGTATTCAACATTTACGAGTTTTGTAATGATTAAAAAAGAAATATTTTCATAAAAAATGTACAATTGAACGTATTAATACTTTTTACCAAAATGTACTTTATAAATGATACTTATTGAACGCTTCTAAATCAAAAAATGTACTTTATCTTGCCTCAAAATAAAGTACATTTCAATTATAAAGTACATTTTTTAGAGAGTGTACATTACGCCTTAAACTCAGTTGTATCAAGGGTTTATCTACTGTCTAGCGAAATGTACAAAAATTTCCAGTTTTAATCTAAATCTTTGGAGTTTCTATTGTGAATCATTATCTAGTGCTTTTTCTAGCTTCCAAATACTAAACCAGAATGAAATAGTCAACAGAATAAAGAAAATAATAAAGAACTCACCCACTAAACTTCTGTTAATACTACACAACTGAAGAGCTATATAAGGAGCTATGAGATACAAAATACATTGTATAATTGCTATTGTTTGATTTCAATCTTACTGTACAGACTTGATACAGTAAACTCCTTTCTAGCTTTATGCTTTATTTCTAACTTGATTATAGTCTTATTTTTACCAAAGTTCAATTATTTGTATGTGAAAAATCTTATTAAAAAAAATAACCGTTCTCATTGCTGAGAATCGGTTTTCTAATATATTTAATTAAGAAGTTTAATTTCACATAACATAAATTATGTAAAAATTCTACAACAACAAATCTTTGATTTTCCCAATTTCACTTTTTGGAATAACTAGGTGAATCATATCTCCGAGATACATTCTGGTTGAACCGTTAACGGTTTGGCTCTTGCCATTATGGACTTGAGTGGTGATGAGGATGTTGTGTGGCAAATTGAGTTCGTGTACTTGTTTTCCTGCTATTTTATCTGAAACTGGGATTTCAATGAGGGTGACTTCTCCTTCATCTGTCGCTTCTTCGGGCAACATTTTTTCCAACATAGCCTCATAGACTGGCGCACCCTTGAGTAGATCCATGATGATGTAGGCGATCAAGGTTACTAATCCAAGTGGCATGAGGTTGCGAATATCTCCTACCATCTCAGTTACGAGTATCATAGCAGTTAAGGGAGCCTTAGATATTGCTCCAAAATAGCCACTCATTCCTAGAATGATAAATATAGGAAACTGCTCTTGACTGACAAGCCCAAGATTGACACAAATAACACCAACTAGAGCACCAAGTAAGGATCCAAGCGCCAAAATTGGTAGGAAAATTCCTCCTGGAAGGCCACTTCCATAACTAATCATGCTCCAAACAAAGCGAATCAAAAAGTAAACTAATAGAACTTGGAAACTAAAATCTTGCTCAGTTAAGGAAAGAACCAGTTGATTTCCACCACCAAGGATTTGTGGTAAGAAAATCCCCACTGGTATGATGAGAATGAAGGCCAGAATTGGATAATAAGCTCTATCCAAATGGATTTTTTGACCAAGCCAATCGTAAACTCTTCCGACGTTTAATACAGCTTTCTCATAGACAAAACCGGAAAGTCCTAGAAAAATTCCCATAAGGAGGTAAATCCAATACTGATTCAAGGTCATGAGAGGGATATTATCAGGCATATCTAGCACTGGCGTTAGACCAAATATGAGCAGAGAGACAAAGTTTGCTACGAGACTAGCTGCTAGAGTAGATACCCAGAAAAAGCGAGAAAAGTGATGATAGACTTCTTCTACGACAAAGAGAAGACCTGCAATTGGTGCATTAAAGGCTGCAGCTAATCCTGCTGCAGCTCCACTAGCAATCAAGGAGCGTTCCTCTACTGGACTGGATTTGAGCCACTTAGCAATTCCTTTACCACCGACCGCTCCAAGTTGAATACTTGGCCCTTCACGCCCCAGCATGAGTCCACTGGCAATTGCAAGAATTCCTAGAACATATTTTTTCCAAAGAACGCCCCACCAGTTGAGGGTCATGAGTCCCTTTAATTCGGCTTCAACTTGAGGAATTCCTGAACCTTTGATGTCTTTTTCTGACCGAGTTAATTTCGCACTGAGCCAACAAACTATTAAATAAAATAGACCAATGATAAAAAGATTGCGCACTAAGTGCGCTTGATCTTGATAAAATCCTTGTATCAGGTGGAAGCTTTTTTCGATTAAGAAACGAAAGGATCCAACGATAATTCCAACAACGAGACCAACAATGATTCCTCGTCCAACTTGGGATAATATGGTACTCGAGGCAAAGGCAAATTCTTTCTTGGAGCTGAGTGTTTCTGACTGTTCCTCCATAATCATTCCTTCTAACTTAACTTTCTTTTTCTCCTAAAACCAGTGATTTAACGGGTTCAAAGCTGGTTCGGTGAATTGGGGTAACTCCTAGTTTTTCAAGTCCTTCTAGGTGTTTAGCTGTTCCATAACCGACATTAGCCTCAAAATCATAGCCAGGGAATTGCTGATCGTAGTCCTTCATCAATTCATCACGTGTCACCTTGGCTACTATAGAAGCCGCTGCAATTGAAAGGGAATTGGCATCTCCTTTGATGATAGATGTTTGTGAAATTGGTAAATCCAGTTTCATGGCATCTATCAAAAGGTGCTCAGGTTGAGGACTGAGCTGGGAGATTGCTTCCTGCATGGCCAGTTTGGTTGCTTCATAGATATTGACTTGGTCGATGACCTGATTATCCATGATACCAATGCCGATTGACAAAGCTTGGTTCTGAACGGCTTGGAAAATCTCCAGATGTTTCTTTTTAGGAATTTTCTTGCTGTCATTGAGGCCTTGAATCTTACAATTTTGAGGTAACATAACGGCTGCAGCGACTACAGGTCCAGCCAGAGGACCACGGCCGACCTCATCAACACCAGCAATTAAGGTCAATCCTTGCTTGTAAAGTTTTTTTTCATAGGAAAGCATGGATTCCAAACGAAGATCCTCATCCAATTCAGCTTGAATGGCTTTTTTACGCTTGCTGATTTCCTTTTGAACTCCAGAGCGATTGTCCTTTTCAAGATCTAAAAAAATAGGGCTATCAAGGTCCTTGACAGTAGCAAGGAGTTCTTTGATTTCTTTAATCGTCGCCATCAAGTTCATCCAATGTATCTAAGGTGTAGTTACCGAGTTTGCCATCACGGACTTCCTTCACGAAGAGACTGTAAAAGCGGTCATAGTCATCACGGAAACCGAGAGCACGGGTCATGTCCATAATAATAACAGGAGCCTCTTCTTCAATTTTCATTTGTTTGAAGCGTTCGGCCAGCTTTTCTGGATAATGTTCTTTGAAATAATTGAGACCAAAAATAGTTACCTCATCCATAGGAAGCAGCTGGTCTTTGATAGCTCCTGTCAAGGCCAACTTAAGCGCAACAGTTTCATCCTCAAACTTAGGCCAGAGAATTCCTGGCGTGTCTAGGATTTCAAGATCTTTATTGGTTTTGAGCCATTGTTGCCCTTTGGTAACACCTGGTTTATTGCCGACAACAGCAATCTTCTTGCCAGCCAAACGGTTCATGAGAGTGGATTTACCAGCATTTGGAATCCCAATAATCATGGTACGCAAGGTTTCGATCTGAATCCCACGTTCTTTTTGACGAGAAATTTTATCAGCCATGAGCTTCTTGGCTGCATCTGTTACAACTTTTACAGTCACTTGCTCTTTGGAGTTGATAGCCAGAGTCTGAATTCCTTGTGATTCAAAATACTGGCGCCATTCCTTGGTCATTGCTGGGTCAGCCAAGTCTGCCTTGTTTAAAATCAAGAGTTTTGGTTTGTCGCCAACAATCTTGGTCAACATAGGATTTTGACTAGATAGAGGTAAGCGTGCATCTACCAAAATCGTCACAAAATCAACAAATTTTAAATTCTCCTGCACCTGTCGACGAGCTTTGGACATGTGACCAGGAAACCATTGAATAGTAGCCATAATATATCTCCTTAGGATTGAAAAAAATTGTAAAAACGTTTTCTTTCTTATCCTCTATTCTATCATAAATTATTCTTTTTTGCATAAGCTTTTGTCTAGAAAAGCTATTTTATTAAGGAAAATTGAATGCAATCTCATTCTTAATATATTAACTTTCGGCGAATACCTATCTCTAATCCATGAGATTATTAAATATAAACTTAGTCGTATTGCATTCAATTAAGTTAATTAATCATCTGATAAAATAATCAAAATATATTTTTATGAAATATCATTTAGAAGTACTATTAAAACATACCTAATTTTATTTATGAAACTACCGGATAATGGTCTGATAGAAATAAAATTAGAGAAGACATTCTTGTCCTCTCCATCAACTTTTTATCACTCTACAAACAACTTCTCCAACTGTCTAGTTGCTGATTCAATCTCGTACCCGTTTTCAACTATCAGCTGCTTCACCTTTGCTGTATCAAGCTCTCGATGATCTCTGACAGACAAAATCTTATCTGCCCATTCTTCAAGAGAATCATTCAAAGACAGACTGTTATCATAGTTATTTAGTATCCTTGCGTCTGGTAAATGCTTTGCTGTTACAACAGGTAATCCATTGGCTTGCGCTTCAATGAGTACAATCGGTAATCCCTCAAAATTAGATGGAAAAAAGAAAACATCTAGAAGATTTAGCATTTTTCCGACATTAGTGGTCAAGCCTGTAAAGATGACTTTGTCTGCTACTCCATATTCTTTTGCCACATTTTCTAAAAAAGAAGTATCTCCTCTTCCGATAAATACTAAGCGAGAATTGGGTTCTTTTTTGACGATTTCAGAAAAAACCTTAACACAGAAACTTTGATTTTTTTGTTTTTCATATAGGCGAGAAACTTGTCCTACGACTAAACAATCTTCTGGAATATGATATTCCTTTCGAAGTTGGGCTTGCATTTCTTGATTATATAAAAACTTTTCTACCTCAATGGCATTATGAATCACTAAGGCTTTTTTTCTCTCTTGACCATGATAAAAATGGTTCAAGGCTTCTGTGCCGCAGGCCCAAAAATCTGTCGCATATTTTCCGACAAAAAGTCGGTTAATGGGGTGAATAAAACGATAAAATTTATCTGCTGTTGCACAATGTCCATGAACAATTCTTTTTTCGATTCCGTATTTCTTGGCTAATTTTAAAAATTCTAGATGAGTCAGACCGTTTTGGTTGGACCATAAAATATCATAACGATGAGCATTCTCCTTAAAGAAACGATCCCATTCCTTTAATGCCTGTTTCATATGAGGTCTTAACTTAGGGATTCTATGAACGATTAGAGGATTGTGACAAAGCTTCTTAAAATGATCACTAAATTCAACATCTTCAGAACCTTGTAGTAAAAATTCCAGTTCAAATTCAGAGGTATCAATATGATTATAAAAATCTACCACAATTTTTTCTAGTCCACCGATATCTGGAACTAAACCACAAACTAATATTCGTTTCATATTTTTACCACCTTATTTTTTAACTTTAATACTTTTTGAATCATTAGTATAATTTGTTTACCACCTTCATGATTTCTAAATAGGAAAACGTAACTACCCAATACTGTCAAATAAAGGACGATTTTGATGATCAAACCGAAAATGAAATCTAGCTGAGTTAAGACTAAGTTATCCAGCAAACTCAAAAGTAGGAAGCTCATCCCTGCGACAGTGAAATCCTGTAACAACGTTTTAAAAAAGTCCTTAGAGGAAGCTTTCAATCCATACTTAAAGGCGCTATATGGTTCATACCATGTACAGGCCAAGACTGTTGAACAAATTGTACCCAATAAAATTCCAGATACCCCTAAATCTAAAATCGCTAAAAAGTAGAGTGAAAGAATTATATTTAATATAATTTCTGCAAGGGTTTTTTTATTTTGCTCATAACTTAAGCCATAAACTGAAATCAACGTTAGAATCGGTCTTCTATAAAAAGTTAGGAAAAAATGAAGGACGATTAAAATCTCAATCGTATAATTAAATGAAAAACTCTCACCTAACCATATAGTCATAAATGGATGAATGAACATTAAATAACCTAAGCTAGCAAAATAAATCAGGCTAAAAGTAATAAACTGGAATTTTTTTAGGAATTTAACCATATCTGCTACTGTCGTAGATTCCGAATGGACTAAGTTACCTACGGAAGAAACAACTGAATTAATCACAGTATTTAAAATCAGTGAAAGAAATCCTAAAACATAGGTATAATTCCCATAAATACCTATAGCTGCTAAGCTGACAAAACTTGCCATTAGAATACTGTCTGTTTGAAAAACAATAGTTTCTCCAATACTACCGACTATATTTCCTTTGATATTTCGGATAAATTTTTCTTTTTCCTCCTGATTAATGGGTGTTATGTCATTCTTAAACAAGTAACCATACAATCTATCTACAATTCCCGACATGATGATATTCCCTATAAAATTCATGATGATACTGATCAATAGATAAAAGATATAATTTTTTGTAAAGAATAAAATTCCGATTTGCAAGCATACGCGAAGCGTATTTAATCCAAAGTCAATCAAAGTCATCACATAATTACGCTGATCGACATAAAGTAAGGTTCGTTTATAGGAGAAAAAATAGCTTGAAGCAGAATTAAATACAAAGAGGAAAAAAATCAAATATAATTCACTATTTACCGTATAATCCTTTATCATATAAGGAAGAAATAAAGAAAGTATAGCACCCAGTATAAAAATAGAAAAGCCAATGATTCTATATAATTTTTTGAAAAGAATCATAAAGGCATTGATTTTTCCATGTTCTTCTCTGTCTAAGGGTCCATATAGTGCATAGCTCATGGCTCCAGCAACCCCTAATTCTGCCAAAGACAGGATAGAAACTAAGCTAGACAAATAATTGTTTAATCCTAGATAGGTTACCCCAAGTAAATTGATAAAAATAGTTCGATTGATAAAGCCAAGAAGGACTTGAAAAGGTTGCAATGCAAGAGCTATACTTGTATTTAAGGTGGCAAATTCGGTTCTACTTTTTTTCGTGTATTTCATCTATTCCTTTAATTTTCCTTGTAAAAATTGATCGAGATAACTCTCTGGAAGAACTTCTTCTTTCTTGATTTTATAAGTCGTTTTCAAAATCGGTGTTGTTTTCAACACTTCTTCCCATTCTTTTTCATCAAAAAGATCATGGGCATGGTCTCTTAAAAACCAAACACGCTCAGCTGGTGCTAGAATAGGTAATCTATCCACTAATTCTTTAAATTCATGATTTGATTCATATTCGGACAAAATAAAATAATCCATCATCAGGTAATGAATAAAAACTGGGTATTTACGAACATAGTAAAGATATAAATCCCGAATATGTTTGAAATGAGATCCTCCTTTTTGTCCTGCCAGGAAAAAACCTGACCATTTAAAATCACCAATCGTTCGCTCCATTTGCTCAGGATATGTCGGTGGATGATTCAAACTAAAAAAGTCCCCTTCAAACATTTTTACCGTGGCGTATGGAGATACAAATAAGGTTGCATCCATCCATATTCCACCGTATTGGTATAAGAGACTAAAACGAATAATATCGGAATAATGCGCAGCTGATAATTCTTTTTTCTTGTATTTTTCGGTGATGTTTCTTGGAATATTGATGAAATCTGCCAGATTTTGATCCGTCAATAAATAGAATTCACAGTCATTTCTTTTGGCGAAGTCTTTTATGGTCTTCATTGAAGCCTGGACCGTCTCAGGCATTTGAGCTTCTCCCTGTTGCCACATTGTCCAAATCATTTTCGGAAATTCTGTTGTTTCTTCTTTTTCATCACTCGAATCATCTATTTGAGCTTCTTTTCGTAATTTCAGTACAAAATCCAAAAGAATCTTTCTTCGAAAATCATAAAACATCTTGTCAGATTTTTGTGCAAGAAAGTAAACACATGTTAGTTTAAGGCCATAATATTTTAAAATTTGACAATAGCGAGCCATTTTATTTTGTAAGATTTGTAGTTTCATAAACTCTACAAGTTCCTTTCACATTTTTCTAAAGCTGTTTTTAGAAAATGTCCGTTACAAAGTTTCTCTCCTACTATTTTACTATTTTTAATCAATTCTTGATAATCTTCTTCATCAATCGAGTTTAAACAATCTGCAATTTCAAATAATGAATCAACAATGATTCCACATTGATTTTTCCGTACAAAATCAGCCAAGGCAGATTGGCTCCATACAATAATCGGAAAACCAGATGCTAAATATAGAGAAGCTTTATGTGGGTTATTCATCTTTAAATACTCTCCATACATCCCACTACAAGTATGAGGACTATCTCCGTCCCAGACTAACCCAAAGCCGCCATGTAAGCGATTAGGGAGTTCATCAGGAGAAAAAGCACCTTGATAATGAACGTTGTGAGGAAGATTCTCCTCTTCAAAGTTAATGCCATAAATAGAAAAATCTGGTTTTTCGGGTAATTGTCTTGCGTATTTTGTTTTCCGAATATCGAAATTTCCAGCTAACAAAATAGTTTCTTTTTCATAAGCTTTCTTCTCTTTATAATGTGGAATCAAATAGTCAAATATCTCTAAGGAAACAATCTTCTCTTCCGGTATTCCTAATCGTACAAGTTCTGCTTTCATCTTTTCGTTATGGGCGATAATACCATCGACTTTTTCAAGGACTGTTTTATTTTGTAAAAAATGGATAATGGAATATTTGAAATCTGTAAATGACTTGATTTTTTTATTTCTCAGGGATTCGATATCGTGAATCAGCAAATAAGCTTTGAATGTTCTATTTTTCAAAAATCTCGTAAAAATTTGTTTTTTTAAGGTATGCCATAATAACGGAAATTGAAGAACTAACACATCATTTTTTGTCAAAGTGATGGGATTTGAATCATTATTTAGGGAAAAAGGTTGATATCCTGCTTCTACCATTATTTTTTCAGCATCTAATCTTGCCTTAGATCCTGCATGTTTGGCTTCTGCGTAAAATTCTTTTAAGTAATAATTCATACTACTTCAACCCTCTCCAAAATCTTTTTACAATATATTTTTCGAATCTCCATTGAATGGCTCCAACAACTCTTGAAATAAAGACAATCTTTTTAGGGAATAATCGATATGCTCGCATTAATAATGATTGACTTGAATTTTTAGCGTAACGATTCAGATACTCGACATATTTTTCTTGATAGGGATTTCCATCAAATATGCGATAGTCGACAACGTGCATCAAAACTAAATGGAATAAGCGACGCTGTACATATGGGAGTAAGTCAGCATTTCCTTCATATAGTTGTTCCACTTTATCACAAATAGTAAACAAATCCAAATTTTTCAAATTAAATTCGCGATTCATAATACTACCAGAACGCACGCGATAATAATATCCTGTATAATCAATTTTCACTATTTTATGAATATGTTTTAAGATTCCCATTCCTCCATACACATCTTCATAAAATAGACCTTCTAAAAATGGGAAATTGACAATCACTTGTCTTCGAAAAAGTTTAGCGACTGCATTCAAACGGACAATATTATCTTTACATAAAGAGACTAAAGCTTCTTGGGCATTTCCTTGAAAAATAATTTTGACATTCTCGGGAGAAGGGATTTCTATTTCTTTTTGATCATTTGTATACCAACATTCTACGATGTCCACTTCTTCTGAAGTCATATGCTTTAATAATTGCTCCAACATATCGTCTTTAAGAACATCATCGCTGTCTACAAAAGTGATAAATTCGCCTTTAGATTCAGTCATACCACGATTACGAGCGCCACTTAATCCTTTATTTGCTTGATTGATTAAGTGAAAACGAGGATCTTGTTGACAATATCTCTCACAAATTTCTTTTGAAGCATCTGTTGAACCATCATTGACTAAAATCACTTCTATATCGGTATAAGTTTGATGTTGAATACTATTTAAACATTCTTCTAGATACTCTTCAACATTATAAACAGGTACAATGACACTAATCAATTTGTTGAATTTCATTGTTGTTTTCCTTTGTAAATAAGTTCTTTTAAACTATGCATCTTTCTCCATATTCTATTCACAATTGGGAAAGTATAGCGTAAATAGAATTTTGGTGCAAGTCGATACAGTTTAACCATTTTACTACTTCTTGCCACTTCTGGAGATTTTTCTACAAGTTTTATGTATTCTCGTAATTTTTCTTCATATAAATTTTGGTAGGGATTGTTCTTTTCGATAAAATCTTTATAATGAGTCGTTACCATTTGAACTAAAAACTTTCCAATATAAGGTATTAATGTTTCATCTAAAGCAAACAAATCCACTAGTTTATCACAACAAGTAAACAAATCTAGATTTTTCTCAGAAAATCGTCTTCTCATGGTACTGTTTGAATGTTCTCGATAATAGTAGCCTACATAATCAAGTCTTACCATTTTTCGGATAAATTTCAATAATCCTATACCGTGATAAATATCTTCATAAATAACTCCCGTTAAAAATGGAAAATCTTCCACTAAGTGTCTTCGATATAATTTACAGACTGGAGAGTAAGACAAACCGTAATTACAACTCTTTATAACAGCTTCTTCTGAATTTCCCTCAAATACGATTTGAGGATTTTCTAGTTCTTTTAATGTATCAAAAACAGTTCTAGTAACTCTGTACTCACATTCAATCAAATCAATTTCTTCAGTCATGTAAGCATACAAATTCCCCAGATATTTTGCAGAAACCACATCATCGCTGTCCACAAAAGTGATCAATTCACCTGTAGAAGCAGCAACTCCATTGTTACGCGCAACACTTTGCCCTTGATTTTCTTGATTGATTAAGTGAAAACGAGGATCTTGCTGACAATATCTTTCACAAATTGCTTGTGAATTATCAGTAGAACCATCGTTAACTAGAATGACTTCTATATTACTATACGTTTGATTTTTGATACTCTCTAAACATTCTTCCAGATACTCTTCAACATTATAAACAGGTACAATGACACTAATCATAAATAGGCTCCTATTAAATTTTCCATTTTTTTCGAATGTCTAAATATCTTAAATACAAAGGATAATATAAACTAAAAAAATATTTTGGTGAATAACTGTACCATCTTAGTAGTTTACTAGAATTGAAAATATCTGATGATTTCTTAGCTATTTCAAAATAGTTATCAATTGCATCAACATATAACTGATAATATGGATGTCCAACTCTTATGTTATACTTTTTAAAATGTCCGATACCGACTAAAAATAACATATTCCCTACATAAGGTAACCAATTATCTTCTCTAAATTCCTCTAATAATTTTTTGCCAACTTTAAAAATATCAAGATTCTTTTCTGAATATGTCTGATTCATTGTACTAGAAGTATGATATCGATAATAATAACCAATATAGTCAATTTTTCTCATTTTATGAATATATTTTAAAGAGACGATTCCAGTATAAAAATCTTCATAAATTAAATTTTCTAAAAACGGAACTTTCTCCACTATTTCACGACGATAAAGTTTTGCGACTGGGCTCCAACTTACTCCATGATTAAAACATTCATATAACGCTTCATTTGAATCCAATTCTTTAACATCAATTACTTTTTTTTCTAAATTTAAATATTGAATATCTTCGGTTCTATTACATTCTACAATATCAATTCCATCAGACATATACTTCTTTAATTGTGTCAACAAATCAAATTTTACTATATCGTCACTATCAATAAAAACGATGAATTCTCCTGTAGACTCAGCAACGCCTCTATTTCTTGCAATACTCTGTCCTTGGTTTTCCTGATTTATTAAGCGAAAACGAGAATCTTTCCTACAATATTCCTCACAAATTTCTTTTGAGTAATCAGTAGATCCATCATTGACTAAAATAACTTCAAAATCTGTGAAAGTTTGCTGCCTTATACTCTCTATACATTCTTCCAAGTATTCTTCCACATTATAAACGGGGACGATAATGCTAATCATTTTTATTCTGACATCTCCTTTAAAATTCAGTGTATTACCCTATATATTCAGGCAATCAATTTTTTCCTATATGTAATTTATCATTTAGATGATTCATTACTTTTTTAGTAGATATCCAAATCTTTTGTATACTTGTATAAATGGGATGAGTAATCGTTGTATAATATTTTGGAGCAAATAAGTACAGTCTCAATAAACGATATTTCTGAATAACTTCCTTGGATTGCTTTGCTATAAAAGCAGCGTTTCGAATAAAATCTTCATATAAATCGACATATGGATTCTTCTTATTTATCCCATCTTTTAAATAGTGTCCATGACCTATATAAAACATAAAATATCCAATATAAGGAAGCATATCTTCATCATCTTTAAAGGAATCTATTAACTGATTTCCCACTTTAAGAATATCTAAATCTTTTTCATTAAAGGATTTCGTCATAGTACTATTGGGACGAACGCGATAGTAATAACCGATATAATCAACAACTACTATTTTTCGCATATGTTTTAAATAATTGATTCCAGTAAAAACATCTTCGTAAATATAACCTTCTAAAAATGGAACTTTTTCAACAATTTCTCTTCTATATAATTTCGTAAAAGCACAAAACTTCACTTCTTTAAACGCAATACAATTAAGAATTGCTTTTTTAGCATTTCCTTCGAATGCAATTGTAGAAGTTTTATTAAGAAAGAACTCTTCTTTATTTCTTGTCATTCTACATTCTACGATATCTACATCCATCTTCATGTAAGGAAGTAATACTTCTAACACGCTTGTATTGATCACATCATCGCTATCCACAAACATAATATATTGCCCAACAGATTCTTTAACACCTCGGTTTCTGGCAACACTCTGTCCTTGATTTTCTTGATTAATCAATCTAAAGCGACTATCTTTTTCGCAATATTGTTCACAGATTTCTCTTGAACCATCGGTTGAACCATCGTTTACTAAGATGACTTCAATGTCTGTAAAAGTTTGCTGCCTTATACTTTCTAAACATTCTTCTAAATATTCTTCCACATTATAAACGGGCACGATAACGCTAATCATAAAATCATTTCCTTCTCATTTATGTTTATTCATCTAGCTTTACTTCTTTAATGCCATTTTTGAATTTCCAAATTGCGTAATAGAGCGGGAATACAATTGAATTATAATATTTTGGGCAAACATTATAGAGCTTAATCAAACGTGACGATCTAGCTAAGTCTGGATTTTTCTTGGTGATAGTTACATAGTCGGCCAATTTCTGATTATAGACTTCTGTATATGGATTTCCTTTTTGAATATAGTCTTGATAATGCATGGTCGCTACATGAACTAGGTATTTACCAATATAAGGAAGAAGTTCTCCCCTATCAGAATACAAGTCAATCAATTTATCGCTGACAGTAAATACATCTAGATTTTTCTCGGTAAATTTTCGATGCATGGTACTAGTCGCGTGTTGACGGTAATAATAGCCTACATAATCGATCTTAACAATCTTTCGGATATATTTAAGCATACCAATTCCGCTATAAATATCTTCAAAAATGAGCTCTTCTAGGTAGGGGACAGCTTCGACAATCGCTCTTCTATAAAGCTTTGTGACTGGATTGACACTTAGTAGATGGTTAGGGACAACTTTCACTGCTTCTTCAGAATTTCCCTCAAAAATGATTTTGATATCTTGAGAATTTTCTGCCAAGAATTTCTTTTTATGTACGGTGAACTGACTTTCTACAATATCTACGTCACCACTCATATAGTTCATTAAGGTTTCTAAATAATTCGGTAGGATCATGTCATCACTATCAACAAATGCAATGAATTCGCCTCTTGAAGCTGTTACACCTGTATTTCGTGCAACACTTTGGCCTTGGTTGCTTTGATTGATTAATCGGAAACGCTTATCTGCTTGGCAATAACGCTCACAAATAGCTTGTGAACCATCTGTTGAACCATCATTGACTAAAAGGACTTCAAAATCTGTGTAGGTTTGGTTTTGAATGCTATCTAAACATTCTTCCAGATAAGTTTCCACATTATAAACAGGTACGATTACACTAATCATTCTTTATCCTAACCTTATTTCCTTAATCCAATTTCATCCAAAAGTGTCTTTGTAAAATCTTTTTGAATGGCATTAACCTTGTTATTGACTATTTTTCGTTCGTCAATATAAGGATCTTCAGATCTCATGACACTCTCTAGAAATTCTAATAAATCATGCGAATCACGAATGACACTTCCCACCATTAAATTCTTCACATCTTCAAACACAAAACCTCTTTTTTCCTTGTATTCCTCATAATCATTAATGGTAAATGCAACTGGCCTATTTAATAAATAATAATCTAAAAATACTGAAGAATAATCTGTAATCAATGCACTGGTTGTGCCCAAAAAGGTATATAAAGTCCCATACTGCTCACTAATGATATCTTCTGTCAATAAATGAATCGTCGAAGAATTCATTTCAAATTTCAACTGAGACTCCTCAAGAGGATGGAGTTTAATGTAAAGTTCATACCCATGATTTGAGAGTAGTTCTTCAATGTTTTGAAAGTCCTCTTCTTCTAAAGAAAATATCAATGCTGCTTGGCTATCATGATAATTTTTAGAATTGCGGTATGTTGGCATCCAGATGATTTTCTTCTTTTTTTTCTCTTTAAAGAGCTCATCATTTCGAATATTGCCAACAAGAAGCATCTGCTCATCTTTAGCATTAAAAGCAGCTTTCATGATTGGAGTAAATAATTCTGAAGAGGAGACTAATTTTGTAAAGAAATTATAGTCAATTTTTTCCATTCCAACTTCAAGATTCCCAATTTTTTTCAAGGGCATTCCATGCCACAAGTTGACAACCATCTGGCTTGGAGCAGGTTTTATAGGATACTTGCCAAATGAATAGAAAAAATATTTAGATGTTAAAAAATAAAAGAAACCTCGATAAATAGAAACATACTTTACATCATTTTCTTTGTCTAAATGATAAAAATCATTAGAAGCACAAACGATTTCATATGCTTCTTGGTAGCTATTATCCACTAAATGGTGATAGAGTGTTCTAAGATTATCTCTAAATCCCCAGTTAGAATACAGAACAATTCTATTCCTTTTCTTGGGAATAATTTTATTTATCTTATAAGTAAAATTACTTACTTTAAAAAGTAAGGGTTTCAAATAGTTGATCATTCTCTTTTTAAACCTTGCTTATAAATTTCTTTTAAATTTTGAACATTTTCTTCGATGTCAAATCGCTTTAGGTGTTCATTCAGCTGTCGTTGCTTCTCCTTGAAAGGCGCCTTTTCTATATAGTTTACCCATTTAGCCTTATCTAGTGGCATAGCTGTACAGAGTTCGCCAACTATTTGAGTTGTTGGATCAATTGTTTCATTCATGATAATATTGACTCCAGAACACTGAGCTTCTACCAGTACGATAGGGAAACCTTCATACAAAGAAGGAAAGGCAAAAATATCAAAGGCTGAATAAAATTTATGAACATCTTCTCTTTTTCCTGTGAAGATGATATTCTTCAATTCCTTGCTGTTTTCTTCTAAAATGTCACGATCTGGTCCTTCACCAACAAAGAAAAAAGTAACATCAGGCAATTCTTTAGCAATTTCAATCAAAAAATTCTGATTTTTGAACGGATTTAAAATACCAATCATCCCAACTACTTTTTGATATTCAGCTATATGAAACTCTTTTCGAATTTCTTCTCTAAAAGTTGGAGAAAACCGATACTTATTGATGGCAATAGCATTTGGGAGGATTTGAAATGATTTCTTTCCAAATATCTTAAGTCCAGCTAATTGGCCACAAGAGATACGATGGGTCGCATTTTTCAAAGCTAAAAAAACCAAAAATCGATTGCGAATACTTTTTAACCAAGTGTCTGAAAATTGACTACTATGATTGTGGTAAATCCTAACTGGAACACCATTTTTTCGAGCATAGTAATTATGTATAAAAGCGGTTATAGGATTATGGACATGAAGAATGTCAATTTTATTACTTTTATAAAATTGTCGACACTCTCTCGCATAGGCAAATAGTTTAGAAATCTTTAGGGCAGGAAAAATAATACGTTTAATTTCTTTTTCATCTAGGTATTGATTAAATGGGAAATGAGCGTCTCCATTTGACTCACCTACCATATATTCAAACTCTTGATCATCAGTTAGGATATGATTTTTGATAAAACTTTGTACCCCACTCATGGTATTCCTTACACCACCTGTTACATGTATGACCTGATATTTCATCCTAGTTCCCTTGATTCAAATCATTCTTTATCTTAGTTGTTGAAATTTCTTTTGTTCGTGATAGGTAAACAACCTCTATTCCAAAATCAGTTAAATAATCAAATTTGCCCTGCCAATCATCTCCAATGACAAACACATCAGCATGATATTTTTCTATGTCTGAGATTTTTTGATCCCAATTTTCTTCTGGTATGACGAGATCCACATATCTAATAGCCTCTAATAGAGATTTTCTTTTTTCGTAATCAAAATAACATTCTTTATTCTTTTCTAGCTTATTAAACTCATTGGTAGAAAGGGCGACTATGAGATAATCTCCCAAAGCTTTTGCCCTTTTTAAAAGATTAATATGACCGTAATGCAATAAATCAAATGTTCCGTATGTAATGACTCTTTTCATATCTTCCTAACCACCTCTACATCTTCTCTCATTTTTTTCTTATAGACCCATTTCCTAATTGAATTCGGAAGAATTCGAATCGCATTACGAAGGAAAATATTTCTAAGAAATTCTACTAAAGTAATATCTCTTCTGCGATAAAAATCTAATTGGAGCATAAAGTCAGTCTTTACATACAAGAAACCACCTCTCCTTAGATAGCTAGAATCGTTTGTCTGCATGACTACTAAAGGTTCCTGGATATTTAAAAAATCCTTAGTTGGATTATCATGTAACAATCTCATTGTGAGGTCATAATCCTCTAGGTAACGAAATTTACGATAATTACCAGCCTTCAAGATATACTCTTTTTTCATCATACTTGATGGATTATTAAAAGGATTTCTCATTTTCGAATATTGACGAATTTCGGCTGTAGTTTCTGGTACTTTCTTTAAGGCGGTAAACTTTGTATTTTTCTCTAGGATATTGGAACCAACCATGATGAGATTGGGATTTTTTTCAAAGGCTGCTACTTGCTTCTCAAACCTTGTTTCTAGAGAATAGTCATCACTGTCCATTCTTGCAATGAATTCTGTTTGACATTGATTAACTCCAAAGAGGGAAGCTGGTCCCGAGCCTAGGTTTTTAGGTAAATGGAAAACCTTTAAAATGGGGATTTCTCTCTGCAACTTTTCGATTTCTCTATCTAACTCTTCTGTCAATGCACCATCACAAACTAAAATGATTTCTGTCGGTTTAATGGTCTGATGGTAAGAGCTTAGTAAACTTTTCCTTAAATTTCTAGGAGTCTCTTTTTTATAGACTGTAGTTAAAACTGAAAATTTCATTTTATAACTCCTAAACCTAATTTCCAAATAACCAATCTACAATAACTGAACGGTAGGGAACGACATGGTACCAGTCAGCTTTAAAGTAAACAATGACTAGAAAGATTGAAGCATAAACCAATATCACCAAATAAAATAAAATCCACTGAACTTTTTTTTCACCTATTTTAGATAAAATCATGGGGATATATAGGCAAATAAAGGGGGTAAAATAGTGTGCAAATCTGCCAAAAAGACTTGTTTGCAAAGTTGACGCGGTAAATAAAAAGGAGATAAAAAATAGACTTCTTATAAATTCTTCTTCAGTCGATAATTTCTGTTTTCTAATCACTACTTCTCCAAAGACCAGAACTAGACCATACCAAATTGTTAAAAATACGGGTGCCCATTTATTGCTTTCCAAAAACCATGATGATTCCAGATAGGAAGTATACTGAGGAAAGAAAGAAATAAAGGTAGTGGCAATTTGTTTGATGAAAGGAAAGAGAATAAGAAATACAAGGAACACAAATTGGTATGCTCTTTTGTTTAAAACGATTTTTTTAAGGGGGAAAAACAAGAGGCATACGATACCAGATGTATGAAATAAGGGAGTTAGTAGGATAAATATCGATGCTAAAACCTTCTTATTTTTTACTAAGTAATGAAATCCTAAAAAACTTAAAGCAATCGCCAGACCTTGTCTGATATTTGATAAGGAATAAAAAAAGAGTCCTAATGAGCTGAGGTAAATCAATAAACTCATGTAAACATTTTTAGAATGCTTATAAAGCACAAAAAACCAGGCAACTAAAGTTATAAAGGCATAGGCAAATAATAAAAAGGGATAGTGATCACTAAAGTTTCTTAGAAAAATATTACTTACTAAATAACCAATTTCAAATCGAGAACTAAAGAAATGTGATAAGTCTGGAAGTTGTAAATGATTCGATTCAAAAATATGGATATAGGTTCCTAAATCTCCTCCGACGCTAGAAGTACGAAAACCTGCAATGATTAAAAAAAAGAAGAAAGTCGGAAGAACAAGAAATCTTAACTCTTGTTCTTTATCCTCATATTTTAATGAGAAAAAGGCAAGGAAAGAGATATAAACGAACATTAAAAGATAGATTGCCATTTTTTTCTTTATCCTTAGCCTTTCAAATAGTTATTTTAATAATAGTAATAATAGGTGTCTTTATGTGAATCTATTTTATTCATTATCACACCAAGTAGTCTAGCTCCAACATTATCTAATCTACGTTTTGCTTCAGTGATCTGTCGACGTTTTGATTTTTTTGTATCTACGACTAGAAGTGTGGCGTCAGCAATACTTGCTAAAATTTGAGCATCCGTTGCTGCTAGCAAGGGAGGTGTATCGATAATGACATAGTCATAAAAATCCTCAAATGCTTTAAGTGTTTCATCCATAGAAGAACTAGCTAACATCTCAGAAGGATTAGGCGGAACAGGTCCTGAAGTCAGTACATCTAAATTCACATCATTTATCGTCAAATGATTAATGGAATCTACACCTGACCTTTTTAATAGAAAGGTGCTTAATCCTACAGTGTTGTTTAGCTCTGTTAATTTATGTTGGGTTGGTTTACGCATATCTGCATCTATGATAATCACTTTTTTCCCTTGTTGAGCCAAAGAGGCAGCAAGATTGATACTGACTTCACTCTTTCCTTCGTTAGGATTGGCACTTGTAACGACAATCAATTTGATATTTTTTCCGAATTCTGAGAACTGAAGATTACTTCTTAAAGTTCTAAAGGACTCAGCTACAAGAGATTTGCTATTATGGATAACTTCTATATGCATGGTACTAACCTCTCTTCTTTTTCTCTATAGTTGGAATCATGCCAAGGACAGGTTTCCCAACAAGCTCTTCCAAATCTTCATAAGAATCAATCGAGTCACTCAATACATACTTAATAAAGATGATATTAAATCCTATGAAAGAAAATACTAGAATAGATACAAGAAGATTTTTCCATAAAATAGGATAAACTGGATTGTTACTTCCTAAAGCTTCTATAACAACTGATAAATTATCACGTCCTAATCGATCTGCTGTAAATTTTTTGTATTGAGTTACATACTCTTTTATATAACGCTCCCCTAAATCTCTATCTAGCGCTCTTACTGTTACTGTGACCAACTGAGAACCTGTGTCATTTGTTAATTTAACCGATTTGATTTTAGCAATTTCATCCGGAGACAAACCTAATGCTTTATTGGTATCTTCTTTTACTGGAGGAAGATCTGCTATTTCTAAATAAGTCTTAGCTTGTCTTTGAAAGAGATTTATGGCTTCAATTGTTTGTGTATCATTATTCTGACCATTTGTTTGGCTTGAAGTGTTCTTCATTATGAGCTTAGAGGAGACACTGTATATAGGAGAAATGATAAAAACAGTATATAGACCAACTGCTGTCGTCCCTATTAATGTAAAAAGGATTAGAAACAGAAATTTACTTTTAATTAAAGTAAAAATTCTGTTGATATTTTTATTGAAAATACTCATCTTTTATTTTTGTCCTTTACTTTTCTTCCCTATCTGAATTATCTAAATCCATGTCCATTAAAAATAACTTTAATTGTTTTTAGTAAAATAAGGAAATCTAATTTAATACTTTCATGTCTGATATAGTAAACATCATATCCTAATTTTTCTTTTGGAGATAATTCATAGCCACCATTTACCTGAGCCCAGCCTGTAATTCCTGGACGAACAGCCAATCGCTCATTAAAATCAGGAATATATTTTAAAAATTCGTTAACAAATTCTGGTCTTTCTGGTCGAGGACCGATAATAGACATCTCGCCTTTAATAATATTAATAATTTGTGGAAATTCATCAATTCGAGTTCTGCGTATAAAACGTCCAATCTTCGTTATCCGTGGATCATTTTTTTCCGCCCATTGATATCCGTTCTTCTCGGCATCTAAATACATGGAACGTAGTTTGTACATTATGAATTTTTGTCCATTTAAACCAACTCTTTCTTGCATGTAAATGGGGTTTCCGCTTGATTCGATGACAATAAAGAAGCAAGCAATGAGACAAATTGGGATTATTAAAATTAATAATAATATAGAAATCAGAAGACCGATTATTCTCTTGGCTCTTCTATAGTTCATCATCTTTCTCCTTGATAATACACATAAATATAAAAGTGCGTCTAGTCGTATATAGAAACTACAACCAGAAAATACAGGTTCATTATAAATATATACCCGTTATGTATAAATCGGATTTAAATATATCATAAAATGAGAAAATTCTCAAACTTGAAGCGTGAAAAGTAAAACAATAATTATTTTTTTCAAATATATCGTTCGTAATAATCGACTCAGGCTTCACTACAAATAACTCAGGCTCTTTTTTCTTTTGTGCTTAGTTCATAATTGACACCAAAAACAATGTGAGAGTGAGTATCAATCATGTGACATTTGCATGTATAATATAGGTTCGGGTTCTATAATGAAATCTCAACAAATATATATAAGCGTTTTGAATAATCTATAAATATTGGTTTGCACAGTTTATTTTCCTGATGTTATTATACTACGAAACATTAAAATAATCTAGTTATTCTTATAAGTTTTTAAAAGTTATCCAGTGTAATAAAAAATATATGCATAAGTAAATTCTTTTTTCTATTAAATCTGTAGAGAATGATACTGACTATTTAAAAAATAACACCTACCATGGTATTTCCACGGTAGGTGTTACTCATATCAATAATCGCTCTAAAAATGGTTTGATGCAGTTGAGGAGAATGCCTTCTATCCAGCTTTCCTGTGCTGAGGATAGATGATCTGACTGGAGACTTTCTTTTAGAAAGTCTCGGACTTGTTCTGGTGCGATTTCAAACTCAAAGGCTTTCATTTTATAGAAAAAGTCGAGCAGATGATCTGACAGATATTCAGTTGAAAAGGGGATTTCTCCACTTTTTCGATATTCTAATAAGAGCCGAGCAAATCTAGATTTTTCTTCAGGAAGCTCACGGAAATAGGAATTGAGGAGCCAGGTCTGCTTCTGTTTTCTTTCAATTGGATCCTGACTGGCAATTCGTTGGTCTTTTTCCAACTCTTTTTGGTATTGTTTGGCCTTGATAGCCCGTTCTGTTCGATTTTTACCAAAAAGTATTTTCTCCCACTTGCGTTCTTCTTGAGTCAGGGTCTCTGTAAAGCCAAAGTAATCTTGGTAGGCACGCTCTGCTGGGCCCATGGCTAGAACTAGATTGTCTGCATATTGCTTGGCGATTTTATCCCTCTTCTTGCGCTCTTTCTCTGCCTGGATACGCAGTTCTTGTTCGTAGTCAATTTTCTCCTTACCTAGCTTTACAAGGTAGAGTTGGTCATCTGGTTTTCCAAGTAAAAAGGGTTTGATACACTTTTCAAGGACTTCTTCCATACGAGCCTTCTTTTTGGGTTCTGCCTTGGTCCAACTTCCTCCTCGAAAGACTTCTAGGAAGAGCTGGTAGTCTTTCTCAGGTGAGAACTGATTGCCACGATTGGGTTTAAAAACACCTTTTTCCCAGAGCCATTTTAGAAGTCGCTCGTCAAAATCACTTTTATTGACCTTGATTTTTTCCTTTTTCTGGGCTTTTCTGGTCAGATTTTCAACCTTTCTGAGCAGTTTTTCTTCCTCTTCCAGTTGCTGGTCAAGGGTTAATCGATGAAAATGCCTAACACAGTCGCTACCAATCGGAAAGAGGCGTTGGCCTGTGACACCGTTAAAGAGTTCGTAAGCGTACTTGATAGCATTTCCACAGACACAATTGCTACGGCCGATACCGTTAAAAATTAAGGAAACTTCATTCCATTCCTTGGTAGCTTGTTCCCAAGTATCAGCTTTTGAAGCTTGTAAAACCGCATTATGCAGGGATTTTCTAACTGGAAGTGTCATGAGGTCTCCTTTCTAGATTATACTTTTACAACTTGAACCTCGTCTTTACCGAGTAAAATCAAGTATTTGTCAATATTTTTAATCGAATAGGCTCGAGATAAAGCCTCTCCGTATAGGGCTAACTGACCACGATAGCGGTCTATGAGTTGACTTGGTTCATCATAGCGGTCTGTCTTATAGTCGAACAGAACAATTTTATCTTCGTAAAGTAGATAGCCATCAAGGATACCACGGACAACGAAGTCTTCCTGACTCTTTTGGTCTCTTTTGAGCATAGAAAAGGGTTGCTCGCGGTATAGATGGTCGGTATTGGCAAGAATTTCCTGACCAAGTAATGTGTCAAAGAATGCAAGAATTTTCGAAAGATTAATCTTGTCTCTGACAGCTGGGCTGGTTTGAACTTGTTTGAGAGTTTCTGTCAGACTAGCAAGCGTTGGTCTCTGACTGAGATCCATTCTCTGCATGAGTTCGTGGGTAGCACTACCAATTTCAGCTCCAGTCACCTTTTCTTTGGTTGAAAAATCTGGCAACTCAAAGCTAATTTTCTTGTCTACTGCCTGGCCTTGACTAGCAATCTCGACACCTTCCATATCCATAACGGGTTCGTAGAATTTTTTGATTTGACTTGGGGTTTGAACACTAGGAAGTTCAATGGCTGCGCGGTGAAGAGTATTATAGACTTCAACCTCTTTCAGCATTTCAAGGGCTTCTTTGATGGTTTCTGACTGACGGTTATCTACTTGAGAGCTATCTTGGAGAGGGCTCTTGTTTTCCAACTCTCCGATAGCTTCTCTAGTCAGCTGATCTTCACCAACAAAACGATAGCTAAAGTTGAGATGATCCTTGGTAAATACTTTACTGATAGCCCAAATCCAATCTTGGAAATTCTTGGCTTGAAGTCTAGTGTTGCTATTTAGTTTTCCATTTTTAGCTGCTGGGTATTCCTTGGCTTCCAACTTTTCGCGAGAACCCTTGCCGACAAGGTAGAGCTTTTTCTCAGCTCGAGTCATAGCAACATACAGTAGACGCATTTGCTCAGAATAGCTTGCCAGCTGTAATTCTTCTTCGTTCTGCCTATAGGTCAGACTAGGAATGGAGAGTTTGATGGTTTTAGGATAGTGATCTTCCACTGCTCCTGTCTCCATTTTGGCAATATATTTGACACCTAGACCGTTTTTACGACTGAGAATGACCTCTGACATGCTGTCTTGCTTGTTGAAATCTTGATCCATATTGAGGATAAAGACGTAAGGAAACTCTAGCCCTTTACTTTTGTGGATGGTCATGAGCTCTACTGCATCTTTTGGCGGTGCGATAGCCACGCTTGCCAAATCGTGCTGAGCTTCTAAAACCTGATCAATCATACGAATAAAACGCGACAAGCCCTTGAAATTGCTCTTTTCAAATTGATCAGCACGCAGTGCTAGGGCATAGAGATTGGCCTGTCTAGCAGGACCATTTGACAAGGCTCCAACATAGTCATAATAAAAACGGTCGTTGTAAATCTTCCAAATCAAGTCATAGAGGGAGTGGGTTTTGGCATACAAGCGCCAAGAAGCTAGGATATCCATGAATTGCTTTAGTTTCTCAGCTAGAGTCGTGTGAATCAAGTTTTTCTGGCTTGTTACCATTTTTTGTGCATTGACCAGTTTCTCATAGAGATTTTCTTGGATTTTATCTTCTGCTTTCTGAAGGGACAAACGTGCTAACTCATCCTCGTCAAAGCCAAACATTGGAGACTTCATAAGGGCAACCAAGGCGTAGTCTTGCAGAGGATTGTGAATGACACGAAGGGTGTCTAGCATGACTTGCACTTCTAGGGATTGAAGATAATTGTTTTGCTCTCCGTCAGTTTTGACAGGAATTCCGTACTCAGACAGGGCGAGGAGAATCTGGTCATTACGACTGCGGCTGGAGGTCAGAAGGGCAATTTCTTTAAAGGCAACACCTTTTTCCTGATGAAGTTTAATGATTTCCTTGATGACTAAGCGCATCTCACCTGTTAGTTTCGTTTCTGCCTGACCCTCTTCTTCCTCACTTATGTCGTCCTTATCGTAGAGGAGAAATTCTGCCTTGTTGTCTGGATTGGGAGTCAGTTTGGTATTGGCAAAAACAAGCAGGTGCATGTTATCATAGTTGATTTCACCGACTTCTTGGTCCATAAGACGCTCAAAAACATCATTGGTAGCTGACAGCACTTCTGAACTACTACGGAAATTTTTCTTGAGGAGAATCAACTTGCCCTCGTGTGGATTTTGCGCATAGCGTTGGAATTTCTCATTGAAAATCTGAGGGTCTGCCTGACGAAAACGGTAGATAGACTGCTTGATATCCCCCACCATAAAGCGATTGTGACCATTAGACAGCAATTCCAGCATCCGTTCTTGAATATGGTTGGTATCTTGATACTCATCAACCATGACTTCATGGAAACGTTCCTGATAAGCCTCACGAACTTGCGGGAAATTCTCTAAAATCTCAATGGTGTAATGGCTGATATCAGCGAATTCAAAGGCGTTTTCCTGATGTTTACGCTGACGATAAGCTTCCACAAAATCACTCATGAAGGTTTGGAAAGTCTTAGCTAGTTCCCATATGTCTCCATGATAACGTTCTTGATAGTCGAGAATGGTTATCTGGTCTGACAGTTGTCCTAGTTTAGCAAACTGGGACTTTTTTTCTTCGTTGTAGGCATCGGCCAGTGGCTTCAAATCAGCCTTACGACTGGCATTGGTCAGAGCTCGACCGTTTTTCTCTTTCGAAATGGCGACAACACGCGTAAGCACTACTTGATAAGCCTGACTATCGGACTCTTGATTTAAGGAGCCAATTTCATCCAGAATCAACTGAACATTTTCTAAATAAGCAGCCTTTGGAAACTCCTTGGCATCATTATCGAGATGGTAACGGAAAAAGCTTTCCAAATCCCAAAGGGATTGCTGGATTTGCTCAGTCAGTTTTTCTTTTTCACTGCTAAAATCAGCTTTTTCAAAGCCTTTGAGGAAAGATTGACTCAGCCACTTTTGAGGATTACTGGTGGATTGGAGGAAGTCATAGATTTTGTAGACTTGCTGGCGCAGACCCCGTTCATCCTTGCCACGTCCAGCAAAGTTTTTCAGCAAATGACTAAAGGTCTCTTTCTGTTTGCCTTGGTAATGGGCTTCAAAGACCTCATGAAAAACTTCGTTTTTTAGAAGGAGTTGCTCGCTTTGGTTTTGTAAAATACGGAAATTAGGTGCAATATCAATCAGATAGCCATGTTTACCAAGGAATTTTTGTGTGAAAGAGTCCATGGTTCCGATGGCAGCGCTGGGTAGGTCTGCCAACTGGCGACCCAAGTGTTGTTTGAGGTCAACGTCATCGCTTTCTTGGATTTGTTGGCTGATTTTTTTCTCCAAACGTTCTTTAAGTTCAGTCGCAGCCTTGACGGTAAAGGTTGAGATAAAGAGTTGAGAAATTTCGACACCACGCGCCAATTGGTCCAGAATACGCTCGGCCATGACAAAAGTCTTCCCAGAACCAGCCGACGCTGAAACGAGGATATTCTGACCAGAAGTATAGATGGCTTCGATTTGCTCGGCAGTTTTCTTTTGTTCCTTGCTCGAATTGGTTTCTGCTTCTTGTAATTTTTGAATTTCCTTCTCAGTTAAAAAGGGAATGGGCTTCATCGATTCAACTCCTCTCTTATTTTTTCAAACCAAGCGTGCTTGAGTTTTTCTCCAACCAGACGCTTGCCGTCAGCCAAGTCTAACTTTTCTAGAAAACGGGCTTGCCCCAAGTGGTAATTGGCTTCAAATCCTGTGATGGCTTGATGTTGCTGAACATACGGTGCAATACTTCTGCCATTTTCGGTATAAGGATTAATGGCGAACTGGCCTGCTAAAATCTTCTCAGCTGCTTTCTTGTAAAGTTGGGCATTGTAGTCCAGTAGGAGCTGGAATTCCTCATCTGTCAGCTGGTTGGCCTTGTTTTTATTGTAAAATTCGCCCAAATGACTGCTTTCTTTTTCTAAAAAGAGTCCTTGGTATTTCATAGACTTGCTAGCTTCTACTACTGCACCTGCTAGACTTTTAACGGCCATCAGAGATTGGACTGGTTCAGCCATTTCCAAGTACATAGCACCGAAAAAGTTCTGCTCTCCTTCTCTTTTTAGGGCAGCTAGATAGGTTGGCAACTGGGAATTGAGCCCATTAAAGAAATGAGGAAACTGGAACTGGGTTAGACTAGACTTGTAGTCTACTACCCCTATCGCTCCATCAGCTTTCAAACGGTCAATGCGGTCAACCTTGCCTCGTACAAAGACACTCCGTCCATTTTCCAATTGAATAAAGGCCTGCTCTTTTCCACCAAAATTTGCCTCTTCTTTAATGGTTTCGATGGCTGGATTGTGTCTGAGAATATGTCCAGTCGTCCGTGCAACATCAAGCAAAACTTCCTTGGTAAACTGGGCTTCCAAACTTTCCTGATAAATAGCCTCAAATTCCCGTTCTTGACTGGTTTCTTGGATAGCCTGTTCTAAACGTTGGTCAAAAGAATCTTCGTCAGGTAACTGCAAGGCTCGTTCAAAAATACGGTGTAAGAAATTCCCGTGACTACGGGCATCAGGACGCAGGCGCAATTCCTCCTGCAAACCTAAAACGTAGCGAAGAAAATAACTGTATTGGTTCCGATAAAACTCCGTCAAACCAGAGGTAGACAGGTAAAACTCCTGATCAGCAGGATAGAGAGCTTGTAAGGTATCCTTGGCTAAGGGCTTGCTACTCGGGCTAGTTGGGAGGGCTGGATTTTCCAGACCTTGCTGGTCTAGTTTTTTACCCATGACACGCGCCAGAACCTTAATAAATGTCAAATCTTGCTCAGTCTCACTCATCTCGCCCTGCTGGTGATAGGCAACCAGACTCGACAAAAGGCTGTGATATGAGCCCATATCCTCCTTAGACAGCCCCTTGTGATTCATCCTCTTCTCTTTCCTGCTAAATCCAAAATGGACTAGCTCTTGAAGATAAGCTGACTCCTTGCTTTCACTTTCATTAAAAAGGCTTGGAGCCGACAAAACTAATTGCTTACGGGCAGAATTGACCAAAGAAAGCATAGTATAGCGATTTTTCTTGAGGTTTTCACTGCTGGCAATCAGCAATTGCGCCCCATCTTCTGTCGCTTGGTTTAGGTTTTGCCTTTCTTCATCTGTCAAAAGACTGGTATTTTGCGCGATTTTTGGTAAATTGTCCTGAGTCAGTCCAATGGCGTAGACAAAGTCAGCTGTCAAAGGCGCAATCAAATCGTAACTCTGCACCAGAACAGTGTCCACTGTTGCTGGAATGGTACGGTACTGGGACAAACTCATTCCAGAATGGAGCAAGGCTAGAAAGTCCTCTAGACTAACCTGTGAACCAGCAAAAACAGTCGCAAATTGTTCTAAAACATGACAAAAAGCCTTCCAAACTTCGGCTTGTCTTTCCTGTTCTACAGGTTCCATAGTGGCTGTCAAATCTTGTAACTGCTTGGTCACCGCTCCCTCTTTTAGAAAGACATTCCATTTTTGTAGGAGATTTTCAGTCTTTTGTTTTCGACTGGCAAAGAGGGTTTCAAGAGGGGTTAAAATACGCAGACGAAGAGCATTCAAACGCTCAAGATTAAATTTCCCATGCTGGGACTTGGTAAATGTTTGCTGAAAAGCTGGCAAGCCATTGATACCAAGATAACGTATATATTGCTCAAAAGCATCAATATCAGCCTGACTAAGGTCGGTATACAAACCTGTTCTAAGAAGGTTTATCAAATCCTCCTGACGGAAACGATAGCGTTTTAAAGCCAAGATAGACTCGACAAACTGTGTCAAGGGATGATGCGCCATGGATTCGCTTTTACCTAGATAGAAAGGAATCTGGTACTGGTCAAAAATGGTTTTCAGCGATAACTGGTAAGAAGCTACATCCCCCAAGAGAATACGAAAATGCTTGTAACTCAGATTTGAGTTTTCGTGCAATTTCTGACGAATGCTACGGGCTGCCAACTCCAACTCTTCTTTTTGCGTCAAGCAAGACCAGATTTGTAAGTTGTCACGGTCCTTCTCATCGACATCCAATGTTAATTCTGAAAAGTCATAAGAAGACTCCAGCAAACGAGAGGCCTTATCAAAACTATCCATCTTCTCATGAGTTTGAGAACAGTTCTGAGCAGGCGTTTGGTATTTAGAGGCTAGATGATGGAGAAACTCCACACTGGCTTGATAGAGATTGCCCTCGCTAAAAGGACTGGTATAGGCTTTCTTACTAGCATAAGCCCCAATGACAATCTCAACACCCTTGCTATGAAGTAAGTCCACAATTCGCTCTTCCTCAGCAGAAAAACGGGTAAATCCATCAATAACCAAGGCGATTTGAGTAAAATCACTACTTACCTTGTCATTCTCAATAGCCTCAATCAAATGGGACAACTGACTTCCCTGAGCTAACTGCCCCTGATTGAGATAAGCCGTTACCTTCTCAAAAATCAAGAGTAAATCGGCCCTCTTGTCCTCATCCGTCAAACTCTCCAAGTCCAAAAAACTCATCTGAGCTTTGGTCATCTCGTGGTAAAGCTCAATCAACTGCTGGATAAATTGAGGGTCCTGCTTGATAGCACCATAAACACGTAAATCCTTAGGATCAAGTTCGGCAAGGCATTTGTAAAAGGCCATCCCAAGACCAATATCATCAAGACTTGTCTGAGCAGACAAGTCATTCAAGACTAGGTAACGAGCCATTTGCGCAAAGCGTGTGACAGTAATCGCAAAAGAAGCCTGCTGGGACAAGCATTCTAGCACGACGCGTTCCTTTTCAAAAGAAAGAGAGTTGGGAGCGATGTAGAAGACTCGCTTGCCAGCAGCAACCAGCTCCTCCGCCTCTCTGGTTAGAATTTCAGTCAAAGAAGTCCGAATATCAGTATAAAGTAATTTCATCTCAGCCTCGTTGGAATTTTTCGTTACCTTTTATTATACCATGATTAGCCCGAAGATTCCTCCTCCTTTCCTCCAAAATATGCTATAATAATACCAAAAGATAAAGAAGGAAGTCTTATGATTAAACTATTAGCCTTGGATATGGACGGAACCCTCCTCAATGAAGCCAAGGAAATCCCACAAGCTCACATTACTGCCATTCACCAAGCTATTGAAAAAGGTGTCAAACTGGTTCTCTGTACGGGTCGCCCGCTTTTCGGTGTCCTCTCCTACTACAAAAAACTGGGGCTTGACCTCCAGAACGAATATGTCATTGTTAACAACGGTTGTTCAACTCACCAGACAAGTGACTGGGGACTAGTTGACTGGCAAGAACTTAGTCCAGCAGACATCGAATACCTCTATGAGCTTGCTGAAAAAAGCGATGTTCAGTTGACTCTTTTTGATGAGGAACATTATTTTGTCCTCGGTGGCAAGCCCAATCAAGTCATTGAAAATGATGCTAAACTAGTCTTTTCAGACTTGACTGAAATTTCTCTTGAGGAAGCGACTAGTGGTAAGTACCGTATGTTCCAAGGTATGTTTTTGGGAACAAAAGAACAAACAGACGATTTTGAAGAGCGTTTTGCTGAGGAACTCTGCCAACGATTCAGTGGAGTTCGTTCACAGCCTGTCATTTATGAAGCTATGCCACTTGGTACGACAAAGGCTACCGCTCTTTCTCGACTAGCAGAGATTTTGAATATCGAGCCATCAGAAATTATGGCTATGGGCGATGCTAATAACGATATCGAAATGCTTCAGTTTGCAGGACTTGGCATTGCAATGGGAAATGCCAGCGATTATGTCAAATCTCTTGCGGATGCCGTTACAGCCAGCAACGAAGAAGATGGCGTTGCGCGTGCCATTGAGAAATATATTTTATAATTAAGAAGCCCAGTTCGTGTCAACTGGGTTTTGATATTTAAGAATTCTTAAAACTTTATAAACTCTTTAGAAATGCTTGAGCTTTCTTTGATTTCTATGCTTTATACTAAAATTAACAAAATAAATCAAAAGGAGAATAAGATTATTGGAACAAATTCTTTTGATTATTGTAGCTATTGGAGTGATATTACTTGTTCTTTATCAGCTTATGAAAGTTTCAGGTGTTTTATTTCTTACCCGACTCATCAGTGGATTAGTCTTTATATATATCTATAGAAATTACCTCTTTTTTCAGAAAGATATCTCTATACAAAGGATTTAGTAGCGAACGGCATTCATGGTTTTACTGATTTCTATGTTGCTTTTAATGTTTGACAATAGCAGGATTTGTAGTGAAGATTGTTAAAAGTAGAGTTGTATAAAATCAAAAATACATAATTGTTTTTTAGGCACATAATCGACTCATAGTAACTCTAAGAAGCTTATTACCTAGTCTTCAAAGTAAAATATAAGCCTTAAAAATATTATATTTCCTATCTTATATTTTTTTGATATAATTTAGTAAATAATATAAATATGATGGGTAATAATGTTATGAATGCTAATTTTTTTGTGAAATGTAAAACATGTTATAGTATAATGAGAATAAGAGTGCAAGCAGGTTACTATAACTGGATACCATTTACTTATGAATGTCCAGAGTGTAAGGTAATTTGTAGTGGAGAGATATCAATACATTCACAAATTAGTCCGAGCGAAAAAATGAATAGCAAACCAATTGCTAAATTAAAAAATTGTATTGAAGTTAATGAGGATGAGTTGGCGATCGATGAAGTAAATAGTGTTATTCAGTTATCTTCAGAACTTTACACTGATAAGTTTATGAAATCAGAGGGAGTTACACATCAAATGGTGAATTTATCACCGCATATGCAATATGCAATTAGTGGTATAGATACTTCTGAATTACAAGAGATCGTGTTAAGATTTTTGTGTAAATTATATTCTAGAGAGGAAGATTATTTAGCATTTTGGAATTTATATGAAAAGTCTCCTAAATATTTATATAAAAAGAAAAAGTTACTTAACATTTCTAATATAAATTTGAAAAATCAAAATGAGAGTCAAAAGATAGGTTTTTTGCAGGATTTTTTATATGACGAAATACGTAACAACAAGTATTATAAAAATTTAGGATATAATTTTTATCAAAGGTCGAATCCATAAGAAAAAAGAAATTCAAAGAATTTCAGAAATTATCTACTTTTCTCGAATTTAATTATTTGTTTTTTTCTCGGAAATTATTCACTGTGACTTCTAATTTTTTGAATTATTACAATTATATTTTGCCGATTATTTTAAATGAGTTAGCAGGTACTTTGAAAGTTGATGACGTAAAAACTTCTTTAGGAATAGCACAGACAGATTTTGAAACGTTAAAATCATTTTTTTCAGAAAACTATGAAGATTTAAAAGATTTAGTTGTCTTATTAGTTTTGATTAATAATATTTACTATCGTGAAGATATTTCGAAGTTTCATGAACAATTCAATTCTGAATTTTCAAAAATATCTGAGGATATTGGAAATGATTTATTATTGTTCAATTCTAAAATCAGGAATGTAGGTAATCGGATTAAAATATATAAATATGATGAATCAAATGATATTATGGATTCTGTTTTTGACAATGAAATTAGAAACAGTATTGATCATAGAGATTATAATTATGACTATAATAATCAGTTGATTTCGTTTCAAAATAAATCAGATGGAAAGAAAATGTATTTAATTGAATTTGGAAACTATTTACTAAAAGGTTTTATTTTGGCTAATATATTATGGGATGTTATTATGTATGTGTCTAAAGAAAGTCGTCTTTCTTTAGATAATAAATAAAGGTACCAGTACTAGGATTACCAATCGGTAGTTCTTTGTTTCTCTTTGTCAACTGTAGTGAGTTGAATCAACTCTTATTCAAAGTGGTCTTACGATTTCAAGAACTCCTCTCAGTTCTGAGGATACGGTGATTGTGGATGTTTCGGAAGTAAAAGTCAATTGTCCTAAAAACAACTAGCAAATTAATCTGGTAAAAAGAAATTTCATGCTATGAAAGCTCAGGCGATTGTAACAAGCCACGAGAGAATTTTTTCTTTGGATATTGCGGTAAACTATTGCAACGATATGAAGGTCTTCAAAATGAGTCAAAGTCCGAAGAAATCAAAATAAACTTGAGAAACTAACTCTTGAAGATAAATTCTATAACCATGCGCTATCTAAGGAGAGAATCAAGGTTGAGAACATCTTTGCCAAAGTAAAACGTTTAAAATATTTTCCATAACCTATCGAAATTATCGTAAACACTTCGGATTGCGAATGAATGTGATTGTTGGTAATATTAACCGTGAACTAGGATTTTAGTTTCACAGGAAGTTTATAAAAATAAAAGCAAATAGACAGTCAATGCTGCTATTTGCTTTTTTCCTACTTAACCAAATAAGCAATCAAAGTTATGATCTATAGATGAGCTGGGTAGAAAATATAAAAGAAATATTTGCTCCAGTTGCTTTCCTTTCCTCTCTGCCCATTATAAAGTGCCATAAAAGGAAAGATAGTGATAAAGAGCCCGTCAGAATTGTAAAGCATCATTTCTAGTGTTTGGTGCCAAGTGTCGTAAATTTGGATGGAAGTCACTAACAGAAAGGCCCACAGAATGGCATATAGAAGATTTCGCAATCCCTTGCGATTCCGACAAGAGTAACTAATCAAGAGAAATGGCAGCATGGTAATACCACCTTCAGTAAAAAGACAACCAAATATCAGAATACCAGCAACTCCAATCCGACGCCACAACTTCTCTTTTTGTTCTATCTCTTTTCGAGGAAAACCAAGCCAAAGCATGGTGACACCGATGGCTAAAGTCAAGAAAATATTATTAGTAACCATTACACCCTTGGATGCAAATAGGGCATTGAGGAGACTGTTTCCAGCAAACATGATAAGTGCCCAAGACCAAAGGCGGATGAGGTAGTTTTTCAGATTTCGAGTATGGATAAAACCTTCCATAGCCATATAGGCAAACCAAACTCCCACACAACGGGTCATAGCGTGAAAAATACCTTCCCACAGAGGAGAAACGATCCCTGTAATATGGGGGATATGGTCTAGAACCATTACTGCCGCCATCAGATACTTCAACTGTGTCGCATTCCATTTTTTCATAATAAACCTCTTTCTTTTTGATCTATATAGAGTATAGCATACATTTCCACGTATAATCGTACACCTATCTTACATTTAAAAAGCCTACCTTACATTTTTGTAAGACAGGCGTGAATATCAAAAATTTATTATGAAAGTTACCTACTAGTCCGTAATTCGTTGATACATTTCTGGTCTTCTATCTCGAAACAAGCCCCAGTTTAAGCGTTCGCTTGCTCCCTTATCTAGGTCATAAGTAGCTAACAGAACAGCTTCTTCTTGTCTTTCAGCTCGTTCTAGAATAGCTCCTGTTTCATCGGTCATAAAGGATGAACCGTAGAAGTTAAGACTGGAACTTTGTCCCCCATTTTCTTCACAAGGAGTGACTTCTTCCAAGCCATAACGATTAGCAGCAATAACTGGGACGATATTTGCTGCCGCATGCCCTTGCATGGTACGTTGCCAATGACCACAACTATCTGTATCCAAAATAGGCTCTGAACCGATGGCAGTTGGATAAAAAAGCAATTCTGCACCATTTAGAGCAAGACAACGGGCAGTTTCAGGGAACCATTGATCCCAACAGATCCCGATACCAATCTTGGCGTAGCGAGTGTCCCAGACCTTGAAACCAGTGTTGCCAGGTGTGAAATAAAACTTTTCTTGATAGTAATGATCGTCTGGTATATGTGTTTTGCGATAAACTCCTAATACTTCTCCATCCGCATCAATGACAGCAATAGAATTGTATAAGACATTACCATCTTTTTCATAGAAACTGATCGGTAAAACGACCTTTAGCTCTTTGGCAATTACTTTGAAATGTTGAATAGCCGTATTTTCTGTCACCGACTGGGCATGCTGGTAGTAGTCATACTGTCGTTCCTGACAAAAGTATGGACGTTCAAATAATTCGGGTAAGAGAATGATTTGTGCGCCTTGCTCTGCAGCCTGACGTACTAAACGCTCTGCGGTTTGAATATTTGTTGCCACATCCTTGGCACATTGCATCTGAATGGCTGCAACTCTTACATTTCTCATCTTTTTCTCCTATTCTGGGATTTGTTGGGTGATACAGTGGATATTGCCACCACCTAAGAGAATATCTCTTGCAGGAATTCCGACAACTTCACGGTCTGGAAAACACTGACTGAGAATATCCAAGGCCACTTGGTCGTTTACATCTTGAAATTGCGGAACTAATACAGATTTATTAGCAATGTAGAAATTTACATAGGAAGCTGCTAGTCTTTCACCTGCATAACGCTCCTCTTCGCCTTCTTCATAGATGTAGCCTGGCAAATCCTCTTCTGTCACAACTTGTCGAACTGCAGGGATAGGCAATTTATGAATGGTGAAGTGACGACCTTTTGCATCTGTTTCCTTTTCTAAAAGCGCTAAATCAGCTGCTGACATGGAATATTGAGGATCGCTTTCGTCGTCCGTCCAAGCCAAGACAAGTTCTGCAGGACCAACAAAGGCTGCAACATTGTCAACGTGTTCATTGGTTTCGTCCTGATAAATACCATAAGGAAGCCAAATAACTTTTTCAGCTCCAAGGCTCTCTAATAAGGTATTCTCAATTTCCTCTTTACTTAGATGAGGATTGCGACCGAGACTAAGCAAGCAACTTTCAGTCACAAGAATGGTTCCTTGGCCATCGCTATGTATGGCTCCGCCTTCAAGCACAAAAGGTTTAGCATCATAAACAGGCATTTCCAAGGCCTCGGCAAAACGACTGGCTACTTGGTCATCCTCTTCATAGTCTTGGTAGAGACCATCAACAGCACCACCCCAAGCATTGAAAGACCAGTCTACTGCCAACTTTTCCCTTTTATCATTGAGGAGAATGGTCGGTCCTGTATCTCTAGCCCAGGCATCATTGGTGGGAATGTCTAAATAAACAACGCTATCTCCAAGGTAGTCTTGGGCTTCAGCTAAGTAGTCTTGCTCTACCAAAAGATAAACTCTTTCCCCTTCTGCAATGGTTTTTATAATCTGGCTAAATGCTGCTTTAGCAGCTTTTCCTTGAAAAGGCCATGATCCTGGTCGAGTCGGCCAGATCATCAAGGTTCCGTGATGGGGTTCATACTCTGCTGGCATTCGATAGCCTAATTTTTTGGGACTGTCCATCATGATAATCTCCCTTTAAAATCTTGATAGCCGAAGGCTTTGACTAAGCTACAGTCTCCCTGTTCGTCCATAAGATAGAGACTTGGCAATCCAATACCATTAAAGGTATTATTTTTGACAAAAGAATAAATGGCCATATCTTCGAAATAAAGTCTATCACCGATTTGGACTGGATATTCAAAGCTGTAATCACCAATTACATCGCCCGTCAGACAGGTATTAGAAGAAAGTCTGTAGGTATGGGCTTTTTCCTGTGCCTCAAAGCCATTTCTCAAAGGTGGACGATAGGGCATCTCAAGTACGTCAGGCATATGGCAAGTCGCAGAGGCATCTAAAACCAAGATTTCCATACCGTTTTCGACAATATCTAATACCTCAGTTGCTAGATAACCCGCATTGAGCGCAATGGCTTCACCCGGCTCGATATAGATTTCAAGATCGTAAGTTTCTCGGATACGCTTGATTTCTGAAATCAGCAAATCCACATCATAGTCCTCTCTTGTGATGTGATGTCCGCCCCCCATATTGAGCCATTTGACTTCATGTAAATAAGAACCAAATTGTTCTTCTACAGCTTTCAAAGTTGTCTGTAAATCATCTGCTCCCTGCTCGCAAAGGGTGTGAAAATGAAGACCATCCACCAAATCCAGCAAATCACTCGGTATCTTGTCTGAAGTTACTCCAAAACGGGAGCCAGGTGCACAAGGGTCATAGAGCGCGTGGTCATCTTGAGTTGAACACTTAGGGTTGAGGCGCAAACCAACACTGACACCAGCCTCCCGACAACGGGCCCCATGTTTACGCAACTGTCTCTCTGAGTTAAAGACGATATGGTCTGTTATCTCAAGCAATTCCTCCAAGTCCGCATCCTTGAAAGCTGGCGCAAAGACATGGACTTCACCAGGAAATTCTTCCTTTGCTAATTTAGCCTCGTAGAGACCACTTGCAGTTGTACCAGATAGATATTGGCTAATCAAGGGATAGGTTTTGTAGAGGGAATAGGCCTTCTGGGCAAGCAAAACCTTGCAACCAGCCTCTTCTTGAACATATTGTAGAATGTGGCAGTTGGCTTCTAACTTGGCCAAGTCAACAACATAAGCTGGTGTGGGTACTTGTTCTAAATTCATTAGTCCACCATTTGTGGATTTTCAACCACAACCCAAGGTAAACCATACTCATTCAAAGCTTCCATAAATGGATCTGGATCCAATTCTTCAAGATTATACACTCCAGCTTGTTTCCAAGTTCCGTTCATAACCAATTTTGTCCCAATCATGGCTGGAACTCCTGTTGTGTAAGAAATAGCTTGTGAACCAACTTCTGCGTAACATTCCTGATGGTCACAAACATTGTAGATATAGATGGTCTTTTCAACACCGTCTTTGACACCTGTAAAGATACAGCCGATATTGGTTTTACCTACAGTACGTGGGCCAAGGCTAGCAGGATCTGGAAGCAAGGCTTTCAAAAATTGGATTGGAACAATTTCTTGGCCGTTAAAGTTCATGGTATCCGTACGAAGGAGACCGACATTTTCCAAACATTTCATGTGCGTCAAGTATGATTGACCAAAAGTCATAAAGAAACGAATGCGTTTGACTCCAGGAATGTTTTTGGCCAATGATTCGATTTCTTCATGGTGAAGAAGATACATGTCTTTTTGTCCAACTTGAGGGAAATCATACTCACGCTTGATAGACATAGCTTCGACTTCGACCCATTTTCCATCTTCCCAGTAAGAACCTGGCGCAGAAACCTCGCGCAGGTTGATTTCTGGGTTGAAGTTTGTTGCAAATGGATAACCGTGGTCACCACCATTACAGTCTAAAATGTCGATATAGTGGATTTCGTCAAAATAATGTTTAAGAGCGTAAGCTGAAAAAACGCTGGTTACACCTGGGTCAAAACCAGAACCAAGCAGAGCTGTCAAGCCAGCTTCTTTGAATTTTTCCTGATAAGCCCATTGCCATGAGTAGTCAAAGTAAGCAGTAAAACCAAGTTCCTTACAACGTTTTTCATAAATGGCACGCCATTCAGGGTCTTCTGTATCCTCTGCCTCGTAGTTAGCTGTGTCGATATAGTGAACACCTGTAGCCAAACAAGCATCCATAATGGTTAAATCTTGATATGGTAAAGCTACGTTCAAAACAGCTTCTGGCTTGTAGCTTTCAATCAGGGCAATCACTTCTTCAACCTTGTCAGCATCAAGAGCAGCTGTCTCAATTTTTGTACTTGTTTTACCTTCTAATTTATCCTTCAAGTCATCGCATTTTGACTTGGTACGGCTAGCGATCATAATTTCTGTAAAGGTTTCGCTATCTTGACAAATCTTTGAAATAGCAACTTGGGCAACGCCCCCACATCCAATAACTAATAAACGACTCATTTTTTTCCTTCCTCTTCTTCTAAAATGTCCTCAACATACTTGGGCAACATAAAGGCCCCCACATGTAAGTTTGCAGTGTAGTATTCTGTGAAAAGCTGGCGTTTTTTCCAGCCTTCCTTGTCAAAATCTTTGACAGGGTGGTATTTTTTCGATGCAAACCCAAACAACCAATAGCCAGCTGGGCTGGTTGGGATGTGGGCCTGATAAACCCGACTGATTGGAAAGGCTTGATTGACCTTGCGGTGCATGCTTCGGCAAGCTGACTCATCCTCGTCAAAGAAGGGACTCCCATGCTGGTAAATCATAATGCCATCTTCTTTCAAGGCTCTGTAACTGTTGCCGTAAAATTCCTTGGTAAAGAGCCCTTCCGTATGTCCAAAGGGATCTGTCGCATCGTTGATGATAATATCATAGTCATCTTCACAATTTCGCAAAAAGCGTAGCCCATTTTGGTAGTAAATGGTAACACGAGGATCATCTAGCCCTGCGGCAAAATCTGGGAAATACTCACGACAAACCTCAACTAGCATCTCATCTGGTTCCACGATATCGATTTGTTCCAGCTCAGGATAGAGTGTTAATACTTGGGCAACACCACCGTCACCACCCCCTATTACCAAGACTTTCTTGGGATTTGGGTGGACAGCCATGGGAACGTGGACGGTCATTTCATTGTAGACAAAATCATCAGCATCTGAGAACAAGACGTGCCCATTTAAAATCAAAATCTTTCCAAAAGCGGGAGTGTCAAGAACCTCGATATCCTGCCATTCACTTTTTCCAGCGTAGAGTTGCTTGGCTGTTCTCAGGGACAATTTCACATCTGGAGTATGAACTTCAGAAAACCATAAATCCATCTAGTTCTCCTTTCTCTTAATGACGTTGATGTGATTGACCTCAGGATCTTCCGTCCCTTGAAGGGAGCAACCACGTTCCTTGGCAAATTGGATATAGTCTACAATTTCTCGTGTAATGCGTTCTCCAGGAGCCAAGATAGGAATCCCTGGAGGATAGCACATGACAAATTCCCCACAGACTTGTCCAACAGATTCGTCCAAGGTCAAACTTTTTCTCTCTGAATAGAAGGCTTCTTGCGGAGACAGCACTAACTCGGGCTGGATATATTCTCCAGCTATCAAGTCCTTCCCATCTCGTGAATAGAGTCTCTTGATATCAGCCAAAGCACCAACTAATCGTTCAATGTCTTGGATACGGTCACCGATTGAAATATAGGCCAAGATATTACCAATATCACCAAACTCGATCTGAATGTCGTATTCATCTCGTAGGAGGTCATAAACCTCGATACCTGTTAAGCCAATACCCTGAGTATAAACGGACAGCTTGGTCACATCAAAATCGCAAACGGACACTCCGTCTATTAACTCTTTTGAGTAGGCGTAATAACCGCCGATAGCATTAATTTCACGACGAGCATACTCTGATAACTCAATGACCTTCTCAAACGACTCTTTACCACGAAGGGCCAAGTTGCGACGCGAAATATCCAAACTAGCCATCAACAAGTAAGAGGCGGATGTTGACTGGGTTAGGTTTATAATCTGACGAACGTATTCAGGATTCATCTGCTCCCCGATTAAAAGAAGCGAACTTTGGGTCAAACTCCCACCAGACTTATGCATGGAGACTGCTGCCATATCAGCACCTGCATCCATAGCAGAAATTGGAAGTTTATCAGTAAAATGCAAATGCGCTCCGTGGGCTTCATCCACTAAAACCATCATGCCAGCTTCATGAGCCATTTCCGTTAAACCCTTGAGGTCTGAACAAATTCCATAGTAAGTAGGATTGTTAATCAAAATGGCCTTGGCATCTGGATTCTCCTTAATTGCCTGCGCTACTCGGTCATTTTCAAGACCTAAAGCGATACCAATCTTAGGATCCACACTCATCTCGATATAGATGGGAATGGCACCACATAGAACCAATGCATTAATAGCAGATTTGTGGACATTACGTGGCAAAATAATCTTATCTCCAGCCTTGCAGGTGGAAAGAATCATAGTCTGCACCGATGAGGTTGTTCCCCCTATCATTAGAAAAGCATGGCTAGCTCCAAAAGCATCCGCCGCCAGCTCCTCTGCATCCCGAATAATCGAAATGGGGTGACCAAGATTATCCAAGGGTTTCATCGAATTAACATCAATGCCTACACATTTTTCTCCTAAGAGTTCGACAAGTTCTGGATTTCCCCGTCCACGCTTGTGACCTGGAACATCAAAGGGAACAATCCTTTTCTTGCGTAACTTTACCAAGGCCTCATAAATTGGGGCTTGGTTTTGATCTAACTCTTTCAAGACATACTCCTTTCAATATTTTTTAGGACCTTATGAAAACTAAGGAACTAAAGGTTGACTCATGAAAAAAGAACAGGTTTTCACCTGCTCTGCAATCTTCTGACGTGTTTATTTTGGTTTCTGTTGAGTATGTCTGTTCCTGATGTTTCCTAACTCTCTAGTAGCAAATATTACGTACTTTATTGATCGTTTCACAAGATGACGTGTGCTTTCACCACACTAAAAATTTATGAATTAGGACAAGTGTCCTAACATCAACTTATAAAAGTAGGCTTTTAACCCTATCAATAATGTGGCTTTTCAACCACGCTTCGGCATTCAACCCTGCCTGTCCGTAGGCATTTTTTACTCGGGTTTATATTTGCTAGAAAACATCATCTCATTTTCTAAGCTTTATTACTATATCATACTTCCAACACTCTGTAAAGTACTTTTTTGAAAAAATATCTATTTTTGTTCGGAAAAATAATATTTTATATAGGTTTGAATAAGTTGTATAATGTGAAAGCGGATATAAAAAGAACTAGTCCACTAGTTCTTTAAAATGTATCTTAACGAATCTTGTGATTATTTAATGGTAACAGAAAAACGATAGCCATTTAATTGTATAAATTTCACCAAAACGAATAAAGCAGTTCGTTTATTAGCATTGGCAAAAACATGCTTTTTTTCAAGCAATACAAGTAGCTCATTGAGAATAAGCGAGCCACTCATTAATCAGACTAGCGACTTCTCTAGGTGCTTCAGTATAAAGCTCATGGCCAAAGTTCTCTAGAAAAATAGTATCAAAATAGTCTGGCAATTCTTTTAAGGCTTCCTCTCTCCATGTAGCTTCATTAGAATAGCGAGGACTGATAAACAAAGCATCTCCCACTTCTCTCTTAAAAGCTTGTATTTTCCTCCGTAGGCGGAGGATCGCTTCTATATTTTCATAATTTATAGCCAACTCATATCTATTATACTTCGCATTCCAGTGATAGGACTGTCTTACAGCTTTCTCCATATTTTCTGACCAATGCTTTGCTTCAGATTTTTCTTTAGAAATAAGAACATCTAAGTCCGAAACGACTTGAGATTCAATATAGTTTTTAGTTTCCTCTAACTCTGTATCTAAAGGTAAAATCTTATCTAAATCTAGATAGTCACCATCCAAAAGAATCAGTTTTGTCACTTCATAAAATTCCGATGCAAGATAACGCGCCAAATCTCCTCCAAGAGAATGACCTATCAGACAGATAGATTCTTCCTCTACAATCTCATTTTTACACCATGATTTCAATTCTGTTTCATCTCGAAGATGCTTTTCATATGGATTTAGAAAATAAATCTGCGAATTTAGTTCTTGAAAAAAATCCTTGCTATGATAGACATTACTTCCCAGACCGCCAATAAAATATTTTTTCATTCTCTACTTAATACTATGCTTATTCATCTTTTGTTCAAAGATAGTCGTGATAATTTGCTGCAATTCTTCGCGTTCTTTTTCTGGAATTTCACCACTTGTTTGAGCTGCAGCGTAGAGTTCAGGGTGTTCAATTGAAATGCGTTTAATAGTACGTGTCGTAGCATGTTTTCTGACGAAAAACGGAATTCGCTTAATCAAGTCTTGTGGTACAAGCGCAAGAATTTTCTCAGCAGTTTCCTTGTCACTAATCTTAGACGTCGTAAGCCCCTTCTTAATCATTTCCTGTTCTTTTTCTGTAAAATCTTTTAATTCCATTCGTTTATTCCTCCTATTTTCTCTATGTTAAATTATATATCATTTGTAGCAAGACGACAAATAGTCTGTTTGTAAAATCTTCTCTATACTACAACTTTCCTGTTGCTCTTTAATGAAAAATCACAAATCCTTTTGGAGAGATCACAAGTTGATTCTCCAATTCTTGGCAATTGCTTGCTAGTGCTACGGTTTCTTTCTCTAAAAGATAATCTTTTGTTGATTGGTTAAAGATTGCTTTAAGGACCCGGCCTTCGTATGTCCATTCCAGAGCTACTACATCTTATTTGATTACTTTTAGGCTATACTTACCATGCTGAATGGTTGATGACGCTTGTTTTCTAATATTAATCAGCTGCTTCATGAAATTCAGCATATCATTGTCACTTGATACACGTTCCCAAGGCATACAACGACGACAATCTGGGTCTGGACCGCCAGTCAAGGATAACTCTGTTCCATAATAGATGCAGGGTGTTCCTTTTTGTAAAAAGAGAAAGGCTAGGGCTGATTTAACCAGTTGAACATCCTCATTGGCCGTCCACAAAAGACGTTCTGTATCATGTGAATCCAAGAGATTAAACATGACCTCTGAAATCTGCTGTTTGTAATACATAGATTGGCCATTGATTTCATCGATGAACTGATCCGTCTTCTTAACACCACGCAAAAAATACTCCTTGATGCTATCAGATAAAGGATAATTCATAACAGCATGGAACTCATCTCCATTTAGCCAAGGCTGAGACGTATGCCAGACTTCTCCTAGGATATAAAGATCAGGCTTTTTAGCTAAAACTGCCTTACGAAAATTCTTCCAGAACTGATGGTCAATCTCATTAGCCACATCCAAACGCCAAGCATCTATATCAAACTCTTCAATCCAATAAGTCGCAACCTTTAAAAGATAGTCCTTGACCTTTTGATTAGCTGTATTTAGCTTAGGCATATAGTCCTCGAAACCAAAAGCATGATAGGGTAAGTCTCTCTTATTAGCAAGCTTTTCAGTCGTCACTGGGAATTGTTGAATATGGAACCAATCCTTATAAGCAGATTGCTCACCATTTTTGACAACATCTTGCCATTGAGGCGATTGCGAACCAATATGGTTAAATACCGCATCCAACATGATTTTCATGCCACGTCGATGAGCTTGCTCGACCAGTTCTCGAAAGGTCTCCTTGTCTCCAAAATAACGGTCAATTTCAAAGTAATCCGTCGTATTGTACTTATGATTGCTCGTAGATTGAAAAATGGGACAGAGATAAAGACCTGTAATACCCAAGTCTTGCAAGTAATCCAGATGGTCAATAATCCCCTGTAAATCACCACCAAAGAAATCATCACTCTGAGGTGTGATAGATGAATCCCAGTCTAATGACCCTTCTGGGTTTAATAGAGCATTTCCATTAGCAAATCTCTCAGGAAATATCTGATACCATACCGTATTTGAAACCCAGTCAGGAACCATACAGGCATCAATTTCATGAAGATAAGGCAATTTAAATCCATTTCCAATAGTATGAAGATTTTCTAGAGAATTTTCCACACACCCTTTATCGCCGTACAAAATGCTCTGGCCCTCTGTATCCGTGAGTTCAAAGAGATACTGGATACGTGCAAAGTCAGCTGACACTTCAACCTGCCAATAATCAAAGATGGCGTCAGAAGTCAGCTTGGACATTTCCTTTGTATCCTGATAAAACTCCTCCATAAAGATAAAAGGGTCACCATAATGCAAGTTGATGCTTTCAATATCCCCTTTCTTAGTTCGAATCCGAATATGAAGTTTCTTATCCTTATAAAGATAGGCATACTCCGACTCAGTCCTATGGTAAATAGCGCTTAATTCCATCAATTTGTCTCCTTAGTTTTAATTCAAATTTTACGCAAACGTTTTCATAATTATGATTCTAGTATACTACTTTCGTATTTTATTTTCAATGCTTGTCCGTAGATTCTAGTGATTTGGTTCTATAAATAAAAAAGCAGCCAGTCTTACAACTTGCTACTTTTCAAATGATGATTTACAAATGTCTTTCCAGCCACTCTATTTTTTTAAAATCCTTATTGTTATTGTGATCATTTCGATAGGAATCTTGGGAAGAAGCCTTGTAAATACTTAAAAACTGTTCCAAACTTGGAACGCGAAAAGTGATGTTTTCGAGATGGATCAGCTCTATATCCGATTCCGAAACTCCTGCAAAATCAGGTAAAGAATCGATACTTCCAAACTCAACACTCAGACCATCTTTTTGGAATTCATGCTCATGAATATCTATTAAGGCGTATCCTAAGTGTTTCATCACTTTCATTATCTTGTCCCACTCATAAATTCTGAGATGATCAGGTGCTTCCCAACCTCTAGGATCACCAGGCACATGAATGTCAATGTCAGACGGCCTCCATTCTTCATTTGAACGGTATTCAAAACCCAAGGACCCCATGAGCGTCGGAGTGATTCCGATTTGGTTTAAATGAGAACAAATTGTTCGAAATTCATCAAATAGAGAATTCATTCCTCCTCCAATCGTTGATACAGAACTTGATTTCATTGTAAAAAATAAACTATTTTTTATCTTCTACTCTTTCGGTTTTGAAAATACTTCTACTCGTTGAGCTAGAACTTTGATTTCTACAGGTAGGTTATCCGATTTATCGCCGTCAACATCTGACTCCAATTCACTATCTGAAGAGATCTTAATATTACGCGCTCTGATGTACTCAATATTATCATTGCCGACAACATCTCCTTTTAGTAAATCAGGAATAACGGATAATTTAGAGAATATTGAAGCATCTTTCAGAATCAAAATGTTGGCATAGCCATCTTTGTTTTCTTCAAAGATTTTTTTGTCAGCGAAGTAATTTGTCAAGAGAACCAAAACATGGCTAGCTTCACCAACATAATTTTCATTCTCTGTCTCAACCTTAATGTTAAAGACCTGATCCGTCATAACGGACTTCATGGTATTTACAGCATAGGCAAGAATACCAAATTTTGTCTTATCTTCAATTTCAACATTGTGAATCGCTTCTGGCAGAGAACCGATACTAAAGATATAACCAAAATAATTGTCATTCGCTTTTCCGATATCAATCTTATTGGTTAAGTTAAAATCGAGTTCATCAATTGCGCCATCGATGTCTTGATTGATTTCCAACAGTTTCGTAATGAGGTTACCCGTACCCCCAGGGATAATACCCAACTTAGGAATGTAGTCTCTCTCAGCAATACCCGAAATAACTTCATTGACAGTCCCATCTCCACCAAACACAACCACTGCATCGTACTGCTCACGAGAAGCTTCCTCAGCAAAATGTGTTGCATCCAGCGCTTTTTCGGTAATCTTGGTCTCCACTTGCTCAAAGTATTCTTTTGCTTTATTCTCCAGCTTTTCTTTGTAATCCAAAGCCTTCTCGCCACCAGAAGTAGGGTTGATAATTAACATTGCTTTTTTCATTGATAATACTCCTTAATTTTTAAATAGAAATGTTTACATTTCGTCGTATGCAAGTAAATGTAATCCTATTATACAATGAAAATACAGAAAAGAGAAATATGACGTACTGGAGATTAATTTGCTTTTATTCTATTGTCCCATCGTCTAACTACATCCTTTAAGGGTTCATCCAAGTAAGAATAGGCCTTATCCTTTATCCAGTCAGGAATACCATAAGCTGCCTCTGCTATGCTGCCAGTGATTGCTGCGAGTGTATCACTGTCGCCACCAAGTGAGATGGCATTTCTTATCGCATCTTCGAAGTCTGTACTTTCAAGAAAGGCAATAATGGCTTGAGGGACAGTTTCCTGACATGTTTCGTTGAAACGATAGTTAGGACGGATTTCATCTAAAGTTTGAGATAGATTGTAGCTGTATTCCTTCTCTATATAATCCTTAATCCGTCTTTTACACTCTGTAGGATTGTCGTTAATTGGTTGCTCGTACTCTCTACAATGACCACCAAAGTAAAAACGACATAGAAAGATAGCATCAGTTGTAGCCATAGCGCCTTTGACACCTTCTGGATGATTATGGGTTACCTCTGCAGAAAGACTCGCAAGTTCTCTAGATGATGGCAACGTACCAGCTCTCGCATAAAAACCACAGTCCATGACCCAAGCACATGGAGAAACACGCATAGCTGATCCATTCCCAAAGCTATTATAAGGCTCACTGTTATCGCTGTTTAGCCATGCATTAAACCGAGCACCGTAATCAGCATCAGGATACATCCTTCCATATTTCTTCATGGCATCAATAAAGTCGTCTTTTTGTCCCCCATTCATAATCGCTTCTGCAACAGCACAGGTCATAACCGTGTCATCTGTAAAAAAGCAGTCCTTCCGAAATAAAGGAAAGTCCTTCGTTTTGATATTGTTCCATTCGTAAACAGAACCGACAATATCTCCAATAATTGCTCCTAGCATCAGATTCCTCCTTGTGACATATCAGATTTATTACACATTTCCAATGGTTAACTCTTTAAAAATGGTGCCACCAAATCAATCCACTCTTGAGGCAGGTAAGCTGACAAATAGCCGTGATTATAGCCCTTTGCTTCATACAAAATTGTATTTGCATGTAGCTGATGAAATAATTTCGCTGATTCTTTCACACAGTTCAATTCTTTTTCACCATAGATATACAGAACCTGAGCCTTGCTAGCAGAAATCATATCTTTCAGCTTGTAATGCCCCATATAGTTTTTGTAAATGGTCACCAATGTTTTGACAGGAGTCCTTGGAAGATCCTCCAAATAATAAGCTTTTATTTCTTTTGAATAAGCTAGTTTAGGATAGAGTTTGTTCATCATGCTTAACTGAAGTTTGCAAGAGAATTTATTGAACATCAGTTTACCAAATAGAGACACTAGAAAGATGCTGATTTTAGATAACATTGGTTGAGGAATACAGAGGCTTCCGTCTATGATGGCCTTCTCAGCAATTTCACTGTCTAAAGACAAAAGCTCCATGACAATTTGACCACCAAGTGAAACACCACCGATTGCAAACAATTTCCCACCACAGTTTGCTTTGATATAGTCTAGAATCTCCAAAGCAGAATCTTCAGTAGAAACATAATCAAGTTGATATTCTTCGCCGTGACCATTCAAAGTAGGTAAAATAACACGGTATTCTTCTTTTAAGATTCGTGCTTGACGAAGATAATTCCACCAAGAACTGCCACCACCATGTATCAGTAAAATAGGAGGCAAATTCTTATCACCAAATTCATGGAATTTCATGTTTAAACTCCTTACTGTAGGACTTTCACTAGCTAATTTTCCTTGTTCAATCAGCTCTTAAAGCAGTACCACACACTCGACATAAAACGAGTGAACACTATGTATGCCAATAGAACATTTATGTGGGAACATGTCTATAAACCTTTTGACAATAGCATAAGGTTATCGTTAAAAGGTATTACCCCGACAAACTATGATTTACTCATTTCATTAAATCAGCTATTTCTTTCTTCCCATACGCCTTTACATTCTGAATTACATTCTGTTTCCTCTTTATTGATTCAAACAATGATATATCTAGTACATTTGCGAATTCTTCAAACTGAACCTGCCCGATTCTTCTTATTTCTTTAAGTTTCTCAGCATCTCTTACCTTTCTCTCTGCCTCACTTTTGGGGTATCCTTGTCCAAATGGCTCCGAGAAAAGAGCTTCTATTGTTCTTTCAAGATTTTCAGTACCTGACCATGTATAATTTTCACCTAATGGTAATGATATCGCATTTCCATTATTAATCTGAGCAAATAAATAGGCATCATTCGGTGTAGGTGCATACCCGCAAATGACATCAGGCATACTATTACAAGCAAGCATCATTCCTTGTCCGGAAGAACAGCCCGTAACAACGAAATCAACTGTCCTACTTGCCAACAAGATACCTATAAGAATAGAAATTTCTATATACGAGTATTTTTCATTTTCTTCCATCGTACAGCCAAAATTTATAACCTCAGATTTCTTTGGAGCATACCTTAATACAGCATCATAGATTATTTGATTTTTAGTCGCTTGAGAACTTGCTTGAATAACTCCGATTCTCATCATTTCACCTACTACTTCTAATTTAATTATTTCTTTTTCTTTGGTTTGGGTGCCGGTAATTCATCATATATTGAATTGAACAAGCCTTTATTTTCTACACTTCATTTATTCACTGGTTGCAACTTTTGACATCAAAACTACCGCCTCAACATGTGGTAATATTCTTCTTTTATACTAACAAACAAAAGAAACGACATTCATCACTCCACTTTAAATTATAATAGATAATTCTCTAACATAGATCATCTAATTAGCAAATCGTTACTTTTAATAATGGATATCCTGATCTAAATTTTAAAATGTTGTTTCCTTACTAATTCTATTACTCGCCAATATTGTATAAATCAAATAACCAATAAAAATGATAATAAAAATAACATTAATTTTTAACACAAAATAGAGATTTAACAAATTTGCGAACGCATGAAATAATAGACAGTACCCCACAGATTTCGTTTGACGATAAAGAAGCCCTAAAACAAAACTTAAAAATAATGTATATATAAAAAATAAAATAAAAGGAAATCCTTGATGGCTTTCTCCAACTATAAACCATAAAGGCAGATGCCAAATCCCCCAAATTGATCCTACAATCAAATTAGATTGCCAATAAGTATATTTTTTATCAAGTAACGGTTGTAATATACCTCTCCATCCTAATTCTTCATGTCCACCACCAAAAAAAATTAGTTGTATAAAGAATAAAGGCATCAGATAAATTGATACTCCATTTAATTCTAAGGAAGATACAGAAAATAGTATCAAAATTGCTAACAAATGAATAATGAAATAAATACTACTATTTTCTTTCTTACTAAATACAAAATGTTTAAATTTTATATTATTCTTTTTCAAATAAAAGCCACTTGCAATAGCTGGACCAAGTGCACCTACTATATGTAATATTCTCCCTATAAATGTTTCTAATCCCAAAATATGAGATTGAGTAAATATGGCAAGAAGCCCCCAAGCTATATAAGTAATTCCAAATGTACAATAAAGATAATTTTTTAAATTCTTTTTGTCAATTTCTGTCATTTTATCTTCCTTATTTTGATTATTTTATATGTAATATTTGTTACTGCTTCTTAGTTGCTTTCGATTATAACTACCTATATTCTATCATAAAAACACAAAAAAGCCTTACAATCAAGGCTTTTCTATACTTTCACAAAAATCCTAATAAATTTCCATTCAACTTCTTCTAAGCATCTTTTCTAAAAAATAAATTGACAATCTCATCTTCTGAAAAGCCTAGCTCACCTAGTTTTTCAAACAAAATTTTCACTAGCTTGTTAGATTCTTGATATCTTAACTCCTTTATTTCTTGCTCGCTTGCTATGACAAAATATCCTAATGTTCCACAGCTAATAACCACATTCTGTTCTTCGAGAACTTTCATTGCTTTTTAGATGGTTGCCGGATTACACTTCTCGTTTTCTGCTAATCTCCTTATTGAAGGAATTTGTTGTTCAGGTGCATAATCACCTCTTAAAATAGTCGTTCTTAATTTTGATGCAATTTGTAAATATAGATGGTGTTTCATTTAATCTTTTTATTATCACTTCCCCTAACAAACTTCCAATATGCAGAATAGGGGATGACTGTAGCTAGTAGAAGATAGTATTTATTTGCAAACATATCTGCTTCTCCTTTTGCATTGAAATGAATCGGAACTTTTTCTGGGAGAAATCTACAAATAACAACTATTATAGCTAGCATTACTAATAACACCAAAATATCTTTCATCAGTCTGTTTTTCATCTTATTTTCCTCCTTTAACTAGATAAAATTTGACTTGCTTATTGTTAAATAAACACCCATTGTAATAATCAATAAAACTAATGATACTACCTGTAAAACAAATATAATCGGAAGATTAAACAGCCAATTAAGCAAAAGTGGCGTAATAAGCGCAATCATACCAATAATTCCAGTTACAATAACAGGAAGACTTTGTTTGACAACTATCATCTCACTGTCCCAATCATAGTTAGGATATTTTTTATTTAATGCAATTCCGATTACAGTTATAAAAAAGGAGTAACATATAGGAACAATAATTAGGTTCATGACTTGAATGAGATTCATATCTAGTTTTAGCACAAATACAGATACAGAAATCATATATCCAATCAAATGAAGTGTAAGATTAACAGCTATCTTAGCATTTAAAATTATTCTTACCTCAACCGGAGAACTTTTCAAAATCCAAATATTTTTACCCTCTAAAGACATAGATGAAGCTGCTGGACAACTGAGTGAAAGCATAGATGAAATAAAGACGGGAGCTAAGTTTGAAAGATACTCATTTATATTTTCAATTCCTGCAGAATTTCCTATTTGCCCAACAGAATTAAACAGGAAACATATACTAAAGACACATAAAAGAATCACTCCAAGCCCAGCATTCAAGACTGCCATATAAGAACTTAAAAATCGTCCAAGCTCTTTTTGATACAAGGCAAAAAATACCGATTTTCTTTCATAAGATACTTTGTCATTAGCATATCTTGATTTTGTATTGGCAAGTGTATTAAGTAGTCCATACTTCAACGAAGCAATTTTGACAAATAGATAAAAGACGACTATTGAAAGAACTATATAAAATCCCATCCCATAGTACATTGGAAAATTGTAGTATGACATAAATAGTCTAGAAATTGGATACAGTCCAGTAATTTGCTTAGCCAGAGTAACCCCAATACTACTTTCATCACCTGATTGCAAAGCTGATAATGCAAAATATCCAATTATACCTAGCATCGCAAATGAAAAAATAAGAGAGATAACATTTTTTCTTTTAAAAAAAGATGAAGCGACAACAATAACGAGTCCCATGCATGCCGCTATACACATGGGGATCAAAGGGGCAAAAATTATAGAAGTAAAATACAATATAATCTGTAGGAGGTTTAAACTTCCGTTCAAGCCCCATACAATTCCACCCGGAAGCATAAACATCAAGCCTATTAAAAAATTCAATAAGTACATAAACATGAACTTGCTGGTGATAATATACGAACTTTTAACAGGTAAGGATAGGAGACTTTCCATATCTCGACTGCCAAATAAAATGCCATTCGAATAAAAGACAGTCAAAAATAATATTGAAAAACTTGATACAGAGACCATATATGCCGGTATCAAGTTCTGCTGTCCAACGTGCACCAATGTTTTCGCTGTTAGTATATTATAAACAAAGCAAAATAAGGAAAGAGTTATTATGCCAAAACTCGCAATAGCCATTGAACTTTGTTTTTTATTTCCTGAATCTCTAATCTCGTTAATAGGAAAGAAATTAATCAATTGCGCTTTAAGCAGTATCCAAATGTTACTCATTGTCCTGCACCTCCATGAAAAATGCCTCCAATGATTCATCACCTTTAACGTCTCCTGTATTGCCACTTGCAATTAACTTTCCATTTTTGATAATGGCAATCTTATTACATAATTTTTCTGCAACATCCAATACATGGGTTGAAAAGAAAATAGCACCTCCATCTGAAACACACTCATGCATAATTTTCTTTAGTAGGAAAGTTGCTTTGGGATCTAGCCCAACAAAAGGTTCATCTAAAATCAACAGTTTGGGAGAATGTACAAGTGCAGAAATAATGGCTGTTCGTTGCTTCATACCATGTGAATATGAAGAAATAATCCCCGAAAGATGCTCAGTCATATCAAATAAATCATCGTATTTTTGGATTCTCTCCCTGCGTATTTTTGTAGGAATTTCAAACAAGTCAGCAATAAAATTAATATATTGAAGTCCTGTCATATGTTCATACAAATCTGGATTATCTGGGATATACGCCATTATTTTTTTACAAATAACAGGTTCTTCTTTAATAGAATGACCGTTGATAATTATACTTCCGTCTTCAAAATCATGGATACCAACAACTGCCTTTATCGTTGACGTTTTTCCCGCACCATTTGCTCCAATAAAACCATAAATATCTCCAGGCTGTACTGAAATAGATAGGTTATCCACAACCTTCTTATCCCCATAACTTTTACTAAAATTCTTTATCTCTAACATATTTTCGTCTCCATTGACAATTTGTCAGTCTTGTTTTGAAATAATACCGATAGCTTGTTTTGATTTAGCTATCGGTACATAGTTCTCTTTACAAACATTCTATCTTTTTTTAATTGCTAAAGAGTCCTTTTGTATTTAGATTTTGTTCCAGCATTATCTTAAATGCATTCAAGTAATCTTTGACAGGTTCTTTCTTTGAAGTTATTATACCTATGTTATTTGAAACAAAAACATAGGCTGTCATCAGAAATTCTGCTGTTTCTGATGGATATTTTACAGAAAATACTTTTTCTGAGATGCCTTGATTTATTATCCTCTCAAAATATATAGTCAGTTTTTCAATGAGCTTATGAGATAACTTATCTAACATATAACGATTTTCTTCAAGATCAACCGTCTTTTGTAACTCAGTTCCTTCCGCTGAAACGTTATCTGTAGAGATTATTGTGGCATCTATAAAGGCTCTTATTTTTTCAATAGCAGTTTTGTCGTCATCATTGACAATCACATGAATATCTCTCAATAATTTCTCTGAATAACGTTCCACAAGACAATACAGAATATCTTCTTTGTTCTTAAAGTGATAGTATAACAAACCTCGTGATATATTTACCTTATCGACTATATCCTGAGTTGTTGTGTTCGCATATCCTTTCTCCATAAAGAGGAGCATAGCAGCATCCATAATCTCAGCCCGTCGAATTTCCGGATCTTTTACATCTCGCATTTTATTCCTCCTGATTGTAAATTATACTACTCTACTGACAAATTGTCAATTATAAAATTACCTTTTTGAGGATACCAAAAAATCCTTGACACCAAGGCTTTTTCGTCAACATTTTTTCTAAGCTCGTACAAGCAGTGATACTGCCTCAACATGATGTGTTTGTGGAAACAGATCCACCGGCTGGACTTTCTTCAAATCGTATCCCAATTCTTGGTAGAGTTTGATATCACGCGCCATGGTTGCGACATTGCAGGAGATATAGGCAATACGGTCTGCTCCTGTTTGGCTACTTGCCTTGATAAAGCTTTCGGTTAAGCCCTTGCGTGGAGGATCAACCAAGATAACGGTTGGTTGAATTCCTTCCTTGAGCCAATTCTTCATAGCATTTTCAGCTGTGTCACAGACATAGTGGGCGTTTGAAATATTGTTCAGCTGAGCATTCTTTTTGCTATTCTCAACCGCTTCTGCAATCACTTCAACACCATAGACTTCCTTGACATGTTTCGCAACAGAGAGGCCAATCGTCCCGATACCAGAGTAGGCATCAATGACCACATCATCTTCTTTTAATTCAGCAAAGTCAATGGCTGTTTGATAAAGTTTTTCAGCCATTTCAGTATTGACTTGGTAAAAGGCTGGTCCAGAGATTTGGTAGTTATTCCCCAACATCTGGTCAGTGATAAAGTCTTGTCCATAAAGTGTGCGCCATTCCTCACCAAAAATCGCATTGGTATTCTGGTCGTTGATGTTTTGCATGACAGACACAATCTCTGGGAACTGCTTGATTAATTGTTCAATCAATTGGTCAACACGGAAAACTTTAGGTCGAGTTGTTACCAAAATAACCATAATTTGACCTGAATAGTGTCCACGACGAACCACAAGGTTTCGAATCAAGCCAGATTGTTCCTTTTCATCATAAGGTTTCAAATCATAACGACGGAGCAAGTCGCGTAGGGCTACTACTACCTCATCAATCACAGGATCTTGGATAAAGAAATCTTCTAGAGGCATGAGGTCATGGGAATTCTTACGGAAAAATCCTGTTTCTAAGACACCATTCACTCGACGAACAGGGACCTGCGCCTTATTGCGGTACTTGACTGGATGTTCCATACCTAAAGTTTCAGCATCCTCTATATCATCAATTCCAGCAATCTTATATAGACTATCCTTAACTTGCTTGGTTTTAAATTTGAGCTGTTCTGGATAGGCAAGATGACCTAAATCCGCGATTCCTGAACGCAGGTAAGCCAAATCTAAATCTTGATTACGGTGTGGTGACTGGATAAGGTATTCTTCAACTTTCCCAAAACCAATCTTTTTATTAACCTTGAGGACACGCATAAGGATTTTTTCACTCGGTAAAGCATTCTCAACAAAAAATACCAAACCATCTACCTTGGCAACTCCTGCACCTTCATGGGTCAAGTCAACAATTTCAACTTCTACAATATCATTTTTCTTTAACATTCTCTTCTCTTTCTATTGGCCGACAAAAAAGACGGCAACGTTACAGTTACCATCTATTATACCATGAAATCTCTTAAGAACCAAAACTCTTGAAGAAGTTGACAATGGCTTGCCAGAGGGAGCTTAGGAAATTACTGCCGTCTTCTAACGCCTTATCAGCATCAAAGTTAAGGTTAATATTTTTAAAACTGTCGCCAGCTTGTGATACGATGCTTTGTTTAAGGTCATTCAGGGTTTTAGTGAAGTCTGCATTGCTGAGGATATCACTCTTTGAGAGATTCAAAGCAAAATTGATGATAATATTGATCTGGTTTCCTGTTATAACCTGATCAAGTTTGTAATTTTTCAAAGTATCTTCAACGATTTTGCGGACATCTTCTTCTGTCAGATTTCCCTTGCTTTCTTTTGCTTTGGCGAGTCCTGACTTGATATCGGCTAGGGCAACGTTTAATTTATTAGCATCATAGCCTGACTTGTCCTTGTTTTCAGCATTGATATCTGACAAAGCCTTCAACTCTTCTTGAGCCAAATCTTTGTTGGCTTGTGGTACCTTGGCTCCGTTAGCCTCTAGCGAATAGTAAATCCCGGCTAAGGCACTCTCACCTGTAACGGGAATAGGTGCTGCTACAGTGATTTTTGCGTGTTCCACACCCAAAGTTACGGCCGCATTGCGGTACATATCCTGCGTCACCTTAGTGATGTTTTCTGGTGTTTCAATCTTGACCTCAAGTGGCGACTTGTCACCTAGTTTTTGAATCTTGGCTGATGAATACAGTTGTAAGCTAGAGTCATTGGCCACATTCATAATCTTAGAATAGACATCAGGTGTCATGGTCTTGAGTTCTTTGGTGTCTGTTGAGGCATTATAGCCTAGTTTTTTAAGGGTTTGATTTTTTTGGTCTTCTGACAATGATGAACCTAGGACATATTCAGGTTGGACGTAGGTTTCATCGATAACTTTTTGAACATCTGTTGCTGCATGGGCGCTATTCATAGCTGTTACTGCCCACAAGACCGCAGCACTAGTCAGAAAGAGTTTCTTTCTCATAGGGAATTTCCTCCTTTACCTTTCTAGAGTAATATATCTATCTTAAAGAAAACTTATAACAAAAACACCTGGACTAGCCAGATGTCGAAAAGAAAGTGAAACATTTGATGATGTAAAGGTTGAGTTGCACCTGTCTAGAATAATAATAGTTTCCTCCATTTACATAGAGTTCGGCTCCATGAAAAATGGAAATGGGGTGAATATAACTATAAGTCTTTCCAGTGGTATTGCCAAGCAAGGGAGCAACAGTATCACGAGAGTACTGTTTGGCCAGTGCTAGAGTGTTTTCCTTACCATTTTGGGCGATAAAATCGATATAGGCAGGTCCAAAATTGTATGCTTGAACAGCCGTCCAGACATCCACCCCCTTCTTCTGGGCCAGATAGAGATTGTCTGTCAGAGTTTGAACGCCTTGCCGAATGCTAGAGGCATTATCATTGATAGTGTTGGTGGAACCACTTGCAGACTCACTAGACTGCATAACATCGCCTTCTTTTCCTTTTGTTTCGGTATAAATCATAGCGAGCACAAGCTCTTCGTTTGCTGGGGTGTCTTTTTCACTCAAGATTTCTCGCACCATGGGTTGGTAGGTCATGACTTGTTTGACATCCTGGTGAACGCGATAAGCTTTATATCCAGCAAAAAGGAAGACCGCTAGTACAAGCACTCTTCGAATTCGTTTAAACATTATTTACTTTGGATATCCTCGATATTTTTGATTAAGATAGAGTAGGTTCCATTGTCGTTTTGGATAAACTCAACAGACTCAGCGTCTTGATAGACGTTATTGGGAACGATGAGCTCAATTCCATTTGACAAGGAGAGTTTTTGGTTTTCAAATTTTTTAAGCTGACGACTGGCATCAATTTCATCAAACTGAACAGGCTCTGGTACGGCTTCTTTAACTTGGTCAATAAAGCTCAAACGAGCCGTCAGATTGTTATCAAAAAGGTCATTAGCCAATTTCTCAGGTGACAATTCATTGCTTTCTTCTAAGTTGTTGAAAATCGCTGATTTGACCTTAGATTGAAATTGAAAATCATCTGTGTTAAAAGATTCAGCAATTCTCTGGGCCGTTTTTTCCAGTTCTTTGATAGATTTCTTAGGAGAAATCTTTGGAGCGACAGCAAGAAGATTATCTGAAAAATAGTTCAAAAAAGTCCCATTGTACTTAATTCGTTTTTCAATCAGATGGTACTTGCGACTCTGAAGATTAACCACCAAGGCCTCGTCAGCACCCGTTCCAAATCCAGGCAAGTTATTCTGAGTTAGCTTGATTGGATTATCAACTTCTCCTCCGAGGTGGGTCAAGGTCTCCCGCAGGGCAATTCGCAAGAAAGCGAAATGTTCTACACCTTCTTTAGAAAATTGCACAAAAATCAAGTCATTGGTCTTGAGATTTTCTGAAATGCTGAACTCCTCTTTCCAGAGATTAGCCAATGTGACTGATGTCTCCAACAAATCGTCTGTGATGTGATTGAAGAAGGGATTTTCTTCTTCGAAAATCCCAGTCTTGGCTTCATCTGAATACACACGTTCAATTTTTTTACGCAAGTATTCTTCGATTTTTGGAGTAATATTGAGAAACTTATCCGCTAGGAACAGCTCGGTATCATCCGGGCTGAACTGATGGATAATGGCTTTCTTAATATAAATGTCCATAAAAGTTTTAGTCCTCGTATAGTGGGAAGGCATCTGTTAATTCTTTAACCGCACTTCTCACTTCTTCTAAGACAGCTTCATTTTCTGCATTCTTAAGGGTTTTAATGATGAGCTCAGCCACTTTGCGACTTTCTTCTTCACCAAATCCACGTGCAGTAATAGCTGCTGCTCCGATACGAATTCCACTTGTCTTGAATGGTGACAAGCTTTCGTAAGGGATTGAGTTTTTATTTAGGGTAATATTGACTTCATCCAGCAAGTTTTGAGCAACTTTTCCGTTTTCTACAACCTTAGTCACATCCACTAGGAAGAGATGGTTTTCAGTCCCACCAGAAATGATACGGAAATCAGAATCTTGCAAGAAGACATCTGCCATAGCCTTGCTGTTTTTGATAACATTAGCAGCATATTCCTTGAAGGCTGGATCCAAAACTTCTTTGAAAGAAACTGCCTTAGCTGCAACAACATGCTCCAAAGGACCACCCTGAATACCTGGGAAAATAGCTGAATTAATTTTCTTGGCAAGTTCTTCGTCATTAGTTAAAATCAAACCACCACGAGGTCCACGAAGGGTTTTATGGGTCGTTGTTGTCGTGATGTGAGCGTATGGCACTGGGCTTGGGTGAAGACCAGCTGCAACTAAACCAGCGATATGTGCCATATCGACCATGAGCTTAGCCCCAACAGCATCCGCAATTTCACGGAATTTTGAAAAATCGATAATTTGTGAATAGGCTGAAGCACCTGCTACGATCAATTTTGGTTTGACTTCTTGGGCTTGTTTCAAGATAGCATCAAAATCCAAGAGTTCCGTTTCAGGGTCCACACTATAAGAAACAAAGTTGTAGGTTTGACCTGAGAAGCTAACAGGAGCCCCATGGGTCAAGTGACCACCAGCAGCCAAATCCATTCCCATAACCGTATCACCTGGTTCAATTAAGGCCATATAAGCCGCACAGTTAGCTTGGCTCCCTGAGTGTGGTTGGACATTGGCAAATTTAGCACCGAAAATTTCTTTTGCGCGTTCAATAGCTAGACTTTCTACCACGTCTACTACATCTGTTCCACCATAATAACGGCGTCCTGGGTAGCCTTCAGCGTATTTATTCGTCAAGATAGACCCTTGAGCTGCCATAACAGCCTTGGAAACTACGTTTTCCGAAGCAATCAACTCAATGTTGTTTTGTTGGCGTTCTTCTTCTTTAGCAATAGCATTCCAGAGATCAGCATCATATGCTTTAAAATCATCTTTGTCAAAAATCATAGGTCTTCTCCTTTATAGTGTGACAGGTCCTTTAGTCTAAGAAAATAAACTAAAAGATGCGAATAAACCGTTTCTGCACTTTATCACAAGTATAACCAACTTTTTCATAAAATGCATGAGCACCCAGACGATGATCGGCAGAGTTTAAGCGGATAAACCCATAACCACGTCTTTTTGCTTCTTGATCCAACCCTTGCAGTAAGCTTTTACCAATACCTTGCCCTTGTGCTTGGGGTGAAACTGCTAAGGCTAAAATATTAAATCCTGCTTTAGAATAAAGTGATTCATAGACCTCAGCGTGGACATATCCAAGCAAGGCATGACTAGCTTCATCCTCATAGCCAAGAAGGAAATGATGGGAATCCTGATCCAGTCTAGCTAGTTGACTAGCCGTGTCCTCTGGACTAAAAGAATAGCCCAAAGCTTCTTGGTTAATTTCACAAATGGCTTTCACATCAGTTTCTCTTAAATCTCTTAGCATCTCATTCCTCCTCAAAAGAAATCTCTGGCAACTGAGCAAGAATATCTTCTCGCTTAATCGCCCCTTGGCGTAAGATTTTCACCTTGTCTCCAGACAAATCCAAAATAGTTGAATCCTGTCCAGTTAGAAAGGAATCGTCTTCCAAACCCAAAACCTCTTGGTCGAAATCCTCTAAAATTTGAGCAAAAGTCACTCCACTCGCCCGACCTGAGATATTAGCAGACGGTCCAATCAGAGGACCTGTCTCTCGAATCAAATCAAGTGTGATAGGGTGACTGGGCATCCGAAATCCAACAGTTGCAAGACCAGAATTAACCCAATAGGGAACTCTGTCATTAGCTTCGAGAATAATGGTCAAGGGACCTGGTAAAAAAGTCTCTACAAGTTTTTGAAGATAGGTTGGCTGATTCTTAGAAAAGTACAAGATATCCTCTATAGAAGCAACATTTAGGTTAAGAGCTTTGTCTCTAGGACGATGTTTGAGCTGGTATACATAATCAACTGCTTTTTCGTCTAGAGCTTTAGCAAAAAGACCATAAACTGTCTCAGTAGGCAGAACAACAGCCCCACCCTTTTCCAATTCTTGTCTAATCCTGTCCATCATCAACTACAACCATCCTATCTTGACCAAATTGGTCTTTTAGTGTTCGTACTCTCTTTTCAGGAAGATGCTTCCTAAAAAGTTCAGGAACACTTTGACCTTGCTTGTATCCAATTTCAAGGTAAATCTTACCACCATCTTTGAGATAGTCTTTTGCATCTTCCGCAATTTTACGGTAAATAGCTAAACCATCCTCATCTGCAAAGAGAGCTAGGTGAGGCTCTGAATGCAAAACATTCAAACCTACCTCTGACTCATCTTCACGAGAGATATAGGGTGGATTGGATACAATTATATCATATTTTTCAGAAATTTCTGCAAAACAATCAGATTTTTTAAAAAATATATTAATTTTTTGATTTTTAGCATTTTCGCTAGCTAAATCTAAAGCATCTTGGGAAATATCAGCTGCTGTCACTGACCAATCTGGTCTATTTTTTGCTAATGCAAGAGCTATGGCTCCACTTCCAGTACCAATATCTAAGACCTTAAGATTTTCCTCAGGATTCTCAGCTAGGATAAGCTCAACCAACTCCTCTGTCTCTGGACGAGGAATCAAAATCCTCTCATCAACTTTTAACTGCATTCCGAAGAAATCTGCATGACCAATGATATACTGGGCTGGTTTATGGGCCGCTAACTGCTGGTAAATTTCCTCTACAAATTGTTTTTCTTCCTCGATTAACTCTTGCTGAAGCGCAAAAACAAAATCTGTAAAAGATAGATTTTTCAGGCTACGATAGACAAAAGAGAGGCTTTCAGCTTCCTCTCCTTGTCTTATCAACTCTTCTTCAAAATCTGAAAATAATTGAGCTAATTTCATTATTTGTTTAATTCTTCTAATTTTTGTGTTTGATCATAGAGCACCAAGGCATCTACAACTTCGTCCAATTTTCCAGACAAAATCGTATCTAGTTTTTGGAGGGTTAGGCCGATACGGTGATCTGTGACACGGTTTTGTGGGAAATTATAAGTACGAATACGTTCTGAACGGTCACCAGTACCGATTGTTGACTTACGCTCAGCATCTTGTTCGTCTTGTGCAATCTGTGCAAAGTGGTCAGCAACACGCGCACGAATGATCTTCATAGCCTTCTCACGGTTTTTCTGCTGGGTACGCTCTTCCTGCATCTCAACCTTGATATTGGTTGGCAAGTGAACAATACGAACGGCAGTTGCAACCTTATTGACGTTCTGTCCACCAGCACCAGAGGCGTGATAGATGTCAACACGAAGGTCTTTTGGATCAATATCGTATTCTACTTCTTCGACTTCAGGCATGACAAGAACTGTCGCTGTCGAAGTATGAACACGGCCTTGGCTTTCTGTCACAGGAACACGTTGCACACGGTGGGCACCTGATTCGTACTTAAGCTTAGAGTAAACAGACTGACCTGAAACCATGGCAACCACTTCTTTGAAACCACCGACACCGTTCATAGAAGCTTCCATAACTTCAAAGCGCCAACCTTGGGCTTCTGCATACTTTTGGTACATAGTTAGCAAATCCCCAGCGAAAAGTGCTGCTTCGTCTCCACCAGCGGCGCCACGGATCTCAAGGATGATATTCTTGTCATCGTTTGGATCTTTAGGAAGGAGCAAGATTTTCAGTTTTTCTTCGTATTCCTCTTTTTCAGCCTTGGCATCTTTGAGTTCTTGCTTGGCCATTTCTTCCAAGTCAGCATCTCCACCTGATTCCTTAATCATTTCTTCAGCGTCAACGATGTTTTGAAGGACTTGTTTGTATTCTCGGTAAGCCGTCACTGTATCACGAGTTGAAGCCTCTTCTTTTGAGAGTTCCATGAAACGCTTGGTGTCCGAAACCACATCTGGGTCACTGAGCAACTCTCCTAATTCTTCATAACGGTCTTCTACAGCTTGTAGTTGATCATAGATGTTCATTTTTCTTCATTCTCCTTATTGATTTCAGGGGCAAAATAATGTTTACGGCAAACTGAAATATAGGTTTCATTTCCACCAATCTGGATCTGTTCTCCATCGTAAACGGGCAGTCCATCCTGAGTTCGTAATACCATGGTCGCCTTTTTCTTACAATACTGACAGATGGTTTTAATCTCATCGATTTTATCTGCTAAAAGCAAGAGATATTTGGAACCTTCGAACAGTTCATTGCGAAAGTCATTTTTCAAACCAAAAGCCATGACGGGTATATCTAACTCGTCCACAACACGAGCTAGATCGTAAACATGGTGACGCTTGAGAAACTGAGCCTCATCGACCAGCACACAGTAAGGTGTTTCTGGTAAGTCACGGATAAAGCCAAAGATATCCGTTGTTTCCTCAATCGCAAGGGCAGGGCGCTTCATGCCAATTCGACTCGACACATAGCCAACACCGTCACGAGTATCCAGAGCTGAAGTCATAATCACAACACCTTTTCCTTGCTCCTCATAGTTATAGGCCACCTTGAGAATCTCAATGGTCTTACCAGAGTTCATGGTCCCATAACGATAATACAACTGTGCCATGTTTCTTGCTTCACGTCCATTTCTAAATTTTTGCTACATTCTAGTATATCATAATTTTCTGAAGCTTTAAACGGCAAAATGTGGTAAAATAGAAGAAATCAAAAACTAGTGGAGGAAGCCATTATGCCATTTGTACGCATCGATTTATTTGAAGGACGCACGCTCGAGCAAAAGAAAGCTCTTGCTAAGGAAGTGACGGAAGCTGTTGTCCGTAATACTGGAGCCCCTCAATCAGCCGTTCATGTCATCATCAACGACATGCCAGAAGGAACTTACTTCCCACAAGGGGAAATGCGCACCAAATAAGCTAGCTTAAGCAGAATTGCTTAGGCTTTTTCAATCTCCAAGTGGCATCCATTGAAGAAATAGTTTAAATTTGTTACAATTTGAAAGGATACTTGGAAGAATTTCCAAGAAAAGAGCTATTTATTAAAGGAAACATTATGATTACACGTGAATTTGATACCATCGCTGCTATCTCTACTCCACTAGGTGAAGGGGCTATTGGTATTGTCCGCCTGAGCGGAACAGAAAGTTTTGCTATTGCGCAAAAGATTTTTAAAGGAAAAGACTTGTACAAGGTTGCCAGTCACACTCTCAACTACGGTCACATTATTGATCCTCTGACAGGAAAAGTCATGGACGAGGTTATGGTTGGGGCTATGAAGTCTCCAAAGACCTTCACTCGTGAAGATATTATCGAGATTAACACCCACGGTGGGATTGCGGTGACCAATGAGATTCTCCAGCTAGCTATCCGTGAAGGAGCTCGATTGGCTGAACCTGGTGAATTTACCAAACGTGCCTTTTTAAACGGTCGCGTAGACTTGACACAGGCTGAAGCTGTGATGGATATCATCCGTGCTAAGACTGACAAGGCCATGAACATTGCGGTCAAACAACTAGATGGTTCCCTTTCTGACCTTATCAATAATACACGTCAAGAAATCCTTAACACACTTGCCCAAGTCGAGGTTAATATTGATTATCCTGAGTATGACGATGTTGAGGAAGCTACTACTGCTGTTGTCCGTGAAAAGACTATGGAATTTGAGCAATTGCTAACCAATCTCCTTCGAACAGCCCGTCGTGGTAAAATCCTTCGGGAAGGAATTTCCACTGCTATTATCGGACGTCCCAACGTTGGAAAATCCAGCCTTCTCAACAATCTCTTGCGTGAGGACAAGGCTATCGTTACAGATATTGCTGGTACTACTCGAGATGTCATTGAAGAATACGTCAACATCAACGGTGTTCCTCTCAAATTGATTGATACAGCTGGTATCCGTGAAACGGATGACATCGTGGAACAAATCGGTGTTGAGCGTTCGAAAAAAGCTCTTAAGGAAGCCGACTTAGTGCTACTAGTGTTAAATGCCAGTGAACCGCTGACAGCTCAAGACAGACAACTGCTTGAAATTAGTCAAGAAACCAATCGCATTATTCTACTTAATAAAACAGACCTACCTGAAGCAATTGAAACTTCAGAACTCCCTGAAGATGTCATCCGCATTTCAGTTCTTAAAAACCAAAATATTGATAAGATTGAAGAGAGAATAAATAACCTCTTCTTTGAAAATGCTGGTTTGGTTGAGCAAGATGCTACCTATCTATCCAACGCCCGTCATATTTCTCTAATTGAGAAGGCGGTCGAAAGCTTACAAGCTGTAAACGAAGGCCTTGAATTGGGTATGCCTGTTGACCTGCTTCAGGTTGATTTGACCCGAACATGGGAAATCCTCGGAGAAATCACTGGAGATGCTGCTCCAGATGAACTCATTACCCAGCTCTTTAGCCAATTCTGTTTAGGAAAATAAGAAAAATCCATGATCGTTCTTGCGGTCATGGATTTTATTGTCTTTATTAGTAATCTGGTCTTAAAACCCCTGTTACAGTTGCCTTAGTTGCTTCGTAGTCGCCATCTACGACAACCTTGATAATACGTTTGGCATCTTCTTCTGGTGCTGGAACAAGAGGTAGACGAGTTGGGCCAGCTTCAAATCCCATATAGTTAAGAACTGCCTTAACTGGAGCAGGACTTGGATAAGAGAAGAGGGCATTGACTTTAGGAATGAACTTACGTTGAATCGCTGCAGCTTTCTTCATATCGCTTTCTGAAATGGCAGTGAACATCTCGTGCATTTCATCCCCATTTGTATGGGATGCAACAGAAATAACCCCGTCCGCACCAAGGTTCATGGCATGAAAAGCATCACCATCCTCACCAGTATAGACTAAGAACTCTTCTGGCTTGTGCTCAATCAAGTAAGCCATATTGGCCAAGCTGGTACATTCTTTAACACCGATGATATTTGGATGGTCAGCCAAGCGAAGCATAGTTTCTGGAGTCAACTCGACAACTACACGCCCTGGAATGTTATAGATAATAATTGGTAGGTCAGAAGCATCTGCAATGGCCTTAAAGTGCTGGTACATTCCTTCTTGCGAAGGTTTGTTGTAGTAAGGAACAATAGCAAGCCCAGCAGCAAAACCACCAAATTCTGCTACTTCTTTGACAAACTCAATAGAGTCACGCGTATCATTGGTACCCACACCCGCAATCAAAGGAACACGTCCATTGACAACTTTTTGTACAGCCGCAAAGAGCTCCAACTCTTCATCATGAGTCAATGTCGGACTCTCAGCAGTGGTACCTGCGAGAAGAATTCCATCCGTATGATGCGCCAACAGATGCTCAATCAAGGCTGGAATGGCATCAAAGTTGATGGAACCATCCTCGTGGAAGGGAGTAATAAAGGCTGTGATGATTTTACACTCTTTTAAATCTTTATAAGACATGAGAAACACCTCTCTATTTCAAAGAAGGAGTTCATCTGAACTCCTAAACAATATGACTATTTTAATTCAAATTTCAATTCAGCTGTTGGTCGAACCAATCCACGTTCGTGAAGAGTTTCTGCAATCTGAACTGAGTTCCAAGCAGCACCTTTGAGAAGGTTATCTGAAACAACCCACATGTGGATTCCTTTTTCAGCATCCAAGTCTTTACGGATACGACCAACAAAGGTATCACGCGAACCCACTGCATTAATGGCTTGAGGATAAATTTGATGAGCGACATCATCCTCAAGAACAGCACCTGGGAAAGCTGCGATAGCTGCTTTTACTTCTTCGATTGGAGCCACTTCTTTTGTTTCGATGTAAACAGACTCAGAGTGAGCTGACAAGACTGGAATACGCACACATGTTGCAGATACTGCAATGCTATCATCTTCCATGATTTTCTTAGTTTCCTTAGTCATCTTCATCTCTTCGTAAGTGTAATCATTGTCAGTGAAGACATCGATTTGTGGAAGAGCGTTGAATGCGATAGGATAATGTTTCTTGTCACCGCCTGAAGGCAAGATTTCCGCATGCAAATCACGTGGAGTTACACCATCATTCAAAACTTCACGAAGTTCACGTTGCGTCTCAAGAATAGCTCCCATACCAGCACCTGAAACTGCTTGGTAAGTTGAAACAATGATACGGTCCAAGCCCCATTTTTGGCGAACTGGCTCAAGAGCTACCATCATTTGAATTGTTGAACAGTTAGGGCAGGCAATGATTCCGTTGTGAGCATCAAGCGCATGAGCATTGACCTCTGGAACAACCAAAGGAACATCTGGATTTTGACGGAAGTAAGATGTATTATCTACTACTACCGCGCCAGCTTTTACTGCGTATGGTGCATACTTAGCTGATGTAGAACCGCCTGCTGAAAAGAGAGCAATATCAACTCCTTCAAAAGCTGTCTCAGTCGTTTCTTCAATCGTAATATCTTGACCTTTAAATTTCAAAGTCTTGCCTGCTGAACGAGCAGAAGCAAGGTAACGGATTTTATCGATTGGAAGTGTTGATTCTTCCAACATTTTTATCATCTGAGCTCCGACAGCACCTGTCGCGCCGACTACAGCAACTGTATATCCCATAAATAACCTCTTTCGGAATTTTCTAAAAATTTCTATAATAGATGTATTATACTACTTTTTCCATGAATTGCAAAGCTTTTTCATCATTTTTTGGAAAATAAAAATCCCCAGTCGCTAGACTAGGGACTAAGAGGCATCTTCATGTGATGAGCAGGTTCACACAACTCATCAAGGTCCGCTCCTGCGTTATGACCTCCTTATGCTCAATAGTAGTCCGAAGACTACCTATCGACTCATCGCGTCTATTATATTACTAGAAATAAGTGGTTTTGTCAATAAAAAATTTTTGCAGGATGACTTTTATTATACAAAAGTCAGAATTTTTTCTCGCTAGCATAAGAAAAAACTCTTGTATTCAAGAGTTTCCCTGTAAATATCATGCTAATTGCCGGGATTGAACCGGCGACCTCATCCTTACCATGGATGCGCTCTGCCAACTGAGCTAAATCAGCTTACTTAAAAAGTATACTATAGTTAGAAAAACTTGTCAAGTTTCCTTAGATATTTTCCATAAGAAAAAGCCAGGTAAGAGCTACCTAGCTTATCTTCTTCTATTTGCTTAAATCAATTCGACGACCAATTTTACCAATGATAATCGCACCAATAATTAATGAGGCAAATTCACCAATCCCTGTTGTAAACCAAGTAAGGAAAAATGGTAATTGCGCTACAATATTCAACTCGGCAGCGATAGTAAACATAGAAATTGAAAAGAGGATTGAGAAGAAGAAATGATCTTTTCGAATCAATCCGTTAAAGAGGTAATCTTTGCTGTATTTTGCAAAAAGCCAAACACCTAGACTAAGGAATACTAGAGTTGATCCACCACCAACAAAGACATCTAGCAGTCCGAAGCTAAAGAAATTAGCAATCATACAACCGATAGTAACTCCGATGATGTACTTAGGATTGTAAAAAGCCATAAAATTCATCATTTCTGAAATACGGAACTGATAAGCACCATAGCTGATGGCATTTAGGGGCGGTGTGACAGTTAAAACGACATAGATAGCAGCGACGATTGCAATATCTGCAACATCACGAATAGTTAATTTTTTCATCTTTTCTCCTTTGGCGGTTGCCCGCGTGTAATATGCTTGGTGAAAGAAGCTAAGCACCAAGGGTTGCTTGAATCAACCTTACTAGTATAGCACAATAGCCTGCTTTATGCTATACTAAAAGCATGAAAAAACGCATTCAAAGTCTCTTGGAGAATGAACTTTTACTCTATCTTTTTTTTGGTCTAGCTACTACTCTTGTATCCATTCTATCTAGATTAGTCATTTATCAATTAACACATAAAGAACTCCTTGCAACTGGACTAGCAAATATTATCGGTATCCTATTTGCCTTTATTACAAATGATAGGCTTGTCTTTAAGCAAGCTAGAGAGAATTGGTCAATTCGTTTAGTGAAATTTACTCTAGCACGTCTCTTCACTTTTGGTCTCGATCTTATCCTGACTTTTATTTTTGTTACACGCTTTCCAGAAATCATTGGACAGTTCGTTAACAATAATCTGGACTTAGTTAATGGAATTGAGACTTTATTGGCTCAAATCGCTATTATTATGTTAAATTATTTTTTAAGTAAATTGTATATTTTTAAGAAAACAAGGTAAATTCCAAGCATTAATCTTGCAATTCACTTGTAAGTGAGTTATAATAAATTTGAAATTATGGAAAGGAACTTATAAAAATGTTAAAAGATCTTAAAGCATTTTTGCTTCGTGGTAATGTTGTTGACCTTGCTGTCGGTGTGATCATTGCCTCTGCTTTTGGTGCAATCGTTACATCACTTGTTAACGATATCATCACTCCACTTATTTTGAATCCAGCCTTGGAAGCTGCGAAAGTACAAAACATCGCTGAGCTTGCTTGGAATGGTGTTACATATGGTAAATTCTTGAGTGCTGTTATCAACTTCCTAGTTATCGGTACTGTTCTCTTCTTCGTTATTAAAGGAATTGAAAAAGCTCAAAGCCTTACTAAGAAGGAAGAAGCTGTTGAAGAAGATCCAGCTGCTCCAACTGAGTTGGAAGTACTTCAAGAAATCAAAGCTCTTCTTGAGAAAAAATAATCTATTAAAAGGATTTAGCCCAAAGCTAAATCCTTTTTTCTTTACTCTTTTGGTAATTTACCTGCTTTCTCAAGCATTTTCTTGATAAGATAAGGCATCTTAACATTCTCACGACCTTTTTTCTCAATCAGTTTTTTCACAAATTCAGGCATTTGCAAATCTTGAGATTCAGCCAAAATATTTTTCGTCTCATCTGAAGGAACTAACTCATCAAAGGTTTCTTCTTCTGGGAGAAATTCCTTAAATTCTTTGTCCTCATTAACTCTGACGGTATTAACCAAGGCATCAATCAAGCGAGAATCTGTATTTGGCATTGGTGGACGATGGTAGTTCACCCCAAATTCTTGACACAAGTCATAACATTCCACATCGTTGTCAAACAAGACTTCAATGTGCTCACTAATAAAACTAATAGGTACAAAAATATAATGGTCTGGATGTTCTTTCCGTTCTCTGAGATACTCCAAGACATCTGGCTTAATCCATGGAATCCCAATATCACTTTCACTTTGCCAAGTGTTAGTATATTGCTCAGAACTCAAACCTAGTTTTTCAGCGACTAGCTTGCTATTTTCAAAAATTTGATCGATATAAGGATCTCCGAAATCCAAGGCAAAAATGGGCACACTGTGGGCTGAAAAAATGACTTTAAAGCTATCTTGCTTCACTTCATATTTTAAAATCTTAGCAATCTCATCTACCCAATAGTTTAAAAGCGCTTCTTCTTGATACCAGTCCTTGATAACTAAAAATTTAATTTGTTTGCTTTCTAAAAATTTCTCATAACCCATGACAGAGTAAAAAGAATAATGAGGCTCTAAAATCAAGCAAATACACTGCTCGATTCCGTCTGCTTCCATCTGACCTATCACATCTGGGATAAAGGGTCTTGAAAACTTATTAGCAAAATAAACACTGTATTCATTCCTCAGCCTAGCTTCTACCAAGGCAACCTCTTCACGGGTAATTTTTTGCAGAGGCGTGCCTCCAATTCGTACATAATTATCATAGAGTGTTTGAATTTCATGGTCTTGAGGTCTCACTCCACGACGAATATTGGTGAAAAAATCAGCCACACCTTCAAAGGTAATCTCTTCTGGCGAACCGAAAGTCATCATTAAAATTGCTTTTTTCATAATCGCTTCCTTGTGATATTTTTATCAAGTTTATTTTATCATTAATTCGTTGATAAGTAAACGCCAACATAGCGAATTTCCCTAACTTCAGTCTTTTGTTTTTCTCTCTTTTCTATGATACAATGGAAAAAATGAATTCAAAAGGAGTTTTTTATGACTTATCCCAATCTCTTGGACCGCTTCTTAACCTACGTTAAGGTCAATACGCGCTCTGATGAACACTCTACTACTACTCCAAGTACGCAGAGTCAGGTAGATTTTGCTACAAATGTTCTTATTCCTGAAATGAAACGTGTTGGATTACAAAATGTTTATTATCTACCAAATGGTTTTGCAATTGGAACCTTACCAGCCAATGATCCATCTTTAACACGTAAGATTGGCTTCATCTCCCATATGGATACTGCTGATTTTAATGCCGAAGGAGTTAATCCACAGGTAATTGAAAACTACGATGGGGGTGTGATTGAACTTGGAAATTCTGGTTTCAAACTCGATCCAGATGACTTTAAGAGTCTTGAAAAATATCCAGGACAAACACTCATCACAACAGATGGAACAACCTTGCTAGGAGCTGATGACAAGTCAGGCATTGCTGAAATTATGACAGCTATTGAATATCTTACTGCTCACCCTGAAATTAAACACTGTGAGATTCGTGTTGGTTTTGGTCCAGATGAAGAAATTGGTGTTGGTGCCAATAAATTTGATGCAGAAGATTTCGATGTAGATTTTGCCTATACTGTAGATGGCGGACCTCTCGGAGAACTTCAGTACGAGACTTTCTCAGCAGCTGGTGCTGAATTGCATTTCCAAGGACGCAATGTCCACCCTGGTACTGCCAAAGGGCAAATGGTCAATGCCCTTCAGCTAGCAATTGATTTTCATAATCAACTTCCAGAGAATGACCGACCTGAGTTAACGGATGGTTACCAAGGATTCTATCATCTTATGGATGTGGCTGGAAGCGTTGAGGAGGCGCGTGCAAGCTACATCATTCGTGATTTTGAAAAAGATGCCTTTGAAGCTCGTAAAGCAGCTATGCAGTCTATCACTGATAAGATGAATCAAGAACTTGGTAGCGACCGTGTCACTCTAAACTTGACAGACCAGTACTACAATATGAAAGAAGTCATTGAAAAAGATATGACTCCAATTACCATCGCTAAAGCCGTTATGGAAGACCTAGGTATCACTCCTATTATCGAACCAATTCGTGGAGGGACAGACGGCTCTAAGATTTCCTTTATGGGAATCCCAACTCCTAATATCTTTGCGGGTGGAGAAAATATGCACGGACGTTTTGAATACGTCAGTCTTCAGACCATGGAACGTGCAGTTGATACCATTATTGGTATCGTAGCTTATAAAGACTAAAAAGACGAGGTAGCTCAGCTACTTCGCCTTTCTTTTTATTCTACTGGTTTTTCTTGATTTCCAATACTTGTTGTAGATTCTGTTGTTTCCTTTTCTGAAGATGATTCAGCAGGTTTAGAATCTGTTGTGTTGCTTGGTTTGTTTTCGTCCCTTGCAGTTTCACTATTTGATTCTGCAGTTGCTGATGTTTCAGTTTCGGTACTTGTCTTGTCACCATTTGACTCAACATTTGTTGCTGGAGTTGCTTCTTCACTCGCACTTGATTTTGACTTGATTTCTTGATTCAAGACTAGAATAGCTTTTGTCAACTCAAGTAAAGCAGCCTTATCTTTACTCTTAGCAGAAAGTTGGTCTAGTAATGCATCCACCTTATCAAAGTCTGCATCAGAACCCTTATTGTTTTCTAAGTATGTGTGAAGCGACATAAGAATATCGTAGAGTTTTTGATAGAGTACAAGTGTCTGAGGATCTTGCTCAGCATTTTCCTTCTCTTGTTGGAGGGCGCTAGCGATACGAGTCAAGACATCTTTTATCTGACTGTTTACTTCATCCAAGTCTGCATCAGCCTTGTTTGTGGCAGCTTTGAGATTTTCTACTTCTTCTGCCAAGGATTGTCTGATTCCTTCTTCTTGGATTTGTTCCAAGAGTTGATGTGCCTTGCTCAAGAGGCTTTCTACCTCTTCCTTGCTAACATGATTGACATGTTCTTCAGGCATAAAGTCTCCGTACAATTCTTTCAAGAAGCCATAAATAGCTATCTTGGCAGTTTGGTTATCTACTTTTTCAGTATCTAGAACTGTTTTCGTTGATTTCGCAGTAGTTGGTTGAGCTTTCAAAGCTTCTTCCACTTCTTGTTTTGCCTGATAGATGTTTGGGAATAATTTGTTCAATTCCGCTGCCTTTAGGAAGGATTGAGATTGATACAAGGTCCAAGTCAACTGAGCCACTTTGTTTCGAAGTTCATCATTTAAACGACCGTCATTTACGTGTTCGTAGAAATACTTGATGTATTCTACAGTTGTAACACCTGTTCGATCATTAAAGTCTTGAAGAGCTTGAAGTTGTGATTCAACCGCTGCTAAAGCAGCCTCATCTTTTGCCAATTTAGCTTCTTGAAGTCGAACAAGAAGGTCTTTCTTAGGAAGTCCATAAGAGTCCGTATCCAATGTATTGATTTTATCAATCAAGGCTTGGTATTTCTTATCTAGAGTGCTTGTTTCAACAGGTTTGACACTTTCATCAATATGGATATATTGCTTATCAAAGAGATCAAGTGTCGCAAGATAACCTGCTGTAGAGTTAGTTGCCAGTTTCTTCATGTTCTCAGTAAACTGACCTAAGGCTAACTCAATCTGTCTTTGTTCGATAGGCTTGTCTTTGTAGATGCTTCTGCTATCAGCTAGAAGTTGATCTACTTTTGCCAAAACTGCCTTTTCATCAAAAGCTCCAGGTTGGTAGTTAGATTGAAGAGCTGGAATTTTATTTTTCAAAGCCACTTCATAGCCCTTAGTTTGCACCTTGATGTAGTGATTATGGTCACCATGAGGAATCACAAAACTACCATTTTCTACCTGTAAGCTATAAGGAGACACACCATCTCGCAAAGCAGTCGTATAGAGTTCATTTAGGAAATCAAGTTCTGGATTGCCAGTTTGTAGCGGCAAACGAACATGTTCCTTACGAACAGCATATGGATGAATATGAGTTGGATCGTAGGCTTGGTCTGGATTTCCAAAAACAAAGAATCCGTTTGAAATTCTAATAGCTTCAAGTGGAACGCCATAGGTTTTAGAGATATAAGCAATCTTTTCTTCATCACTAGCATCTCTTGAGAAAGACTCTACCGTTTTAGCAAGAGGTTTTACAGGTTCTGCATCATGATGTACTTTCAGATGATCCTGTGCGGCCTTAATTTGCTCTGCTGTCAAGTCCTTCTTGAAGAAATAATGATTGTGGTCTCCGTGACTCATGACAAAACCTTGATCATCCTCACTGATGACGCTATTGGCATCAAAACCGTGATCATGGGATTCATCATGTTTGTGGCCATGATTGTCTTTATCGTGTCCATCATCATGGGCTGGGCTTGGTGTTACTGGCGTTTTACTTTTCAGATGATCCTGTGCAGCCTTAATTTGCTCCGCTGTCAAGTCCTTCTTGAAGAAATAATGATTATGGTCACCGTGTGACATGACAAAACCGTGATCATCCTCACTGATGACACGATTGGCATCAAAACCATGATTATGGTCTTCATCATGTTTGTGGCCATGATTATCGTTATCGTGTTCATCATCATGGGCTGGACTTGGTGTTACTGGACTTGCACCTTTCAAGTGTTCTTGCGCTGCCTTAATTTGGTCTGCTGTCAAGTCTTTCTTGAAAAAGTAATGATTGTGATCACCATGACTCATGACAAAACCTTGATCATCCTCACTGATAACACGATTGGCATCAAAACCGTGATCATGGTCTTCACCATGATGGTGTCCATGATTATCGTTATCGTGTTCATCATCATGGGCTGGGCTTGGTGTTACTGGCGTTTTACTTTTCAGATGATCCTGTGCAGCCTTAATTTGCTCCGCTGTCAAGTCCTTCTTGAAGAAATAATGATTGTGGTCACCGTGTGACATGACAAAACCTTGCTCATCCTCACTGATGACACGATTGGCATCAAAACCGTGATCATGGTCTTCATCATGTTTGTTGCCATGATTATCGTTATCGTGTTCATCATCATGGGCTGGACTTGGTACTGATGGCGTTTTACTTTCCAGATGATCTCGGGCGGCCTTAATTTGCTCTGCTGTCAAATCTTTCTTAAAGAAGTAATGATTATGATCACCGTGTGACATGACAAAACCTTGCTCATCCTCACTGATGACACGATTGGCATCAAAACCATGATCATGGTCTTCATCATGATGAGCGTCATGTCCATGTTCTTCATGCTTAGGAGCCTGACTTCCATGGTCACCATCTTGCTCATGATGATGGTTTTGCTGAGTAGGTTTTTCTGCTGGTTTGCTTGGATTCTCCAATGGTGTTGGTTTCACACTGTCACTAGTTAGAGGAATCATTCTCGCAATCTTTTCTTCTAATGCAGAAAGCTTTGTATAGGGGATGAAATGATAGTGATTTCCGTGAGGAATCGCTACACCACTCGGTGTTCTGCTTGAAATCTTAGCAGGGTCAAAAGTCAAACCATCCGATTCAGCATATCGTTGAGTACTTGGAAGAGCATAGAGCTGCTGTAATAGACTTTGAAGACTCTCGGCTTTATTACTTGGTATTTCAGCCTGTTGAATAGGCTTTGTAGTTTGACCAGTCCCATTTGTACTTGGACGATAGTCAGTCACACTCGCTTGTTTTCTAGTTCCAGAGAGATAGGCTTGAGCTGCAGCCAATTCACTAGCAGATAAGGAACTCTTTGGAATGTAGTGGTAATGTCCACCGTGAGGGACGATATAAGCATCACCAGTATCCTCTATAATATCAGATACATTAAAGATGTAGCCATCATCAGTAGTATAGCGACCTTGAGATTGAGCAAGCGCCACTGCACTATTAGATGTTGGTGCATCGTGAGTATGTCCTTGTTTTTGACGTTCAATTTCGTCCTTCGAACGAACGTTGTCCGCATGTGCCACATCCTTAAGGTAAACATAATACTTACCATCCACCTTGATAATGTAACCACCTTTGACTTCGTTGACAATATCAGCGTCTTTAAGTTGATAATTGACATCTTTCATCAAAAGTTCTTCACTGAAAATCGCATCAAAAGGAACTTTCCCATTATAATAATGGAAATGATCACCGTGTGAAGTCACATAACCTTGATCAGTGATTTTCACAACAATCTGTTCAGCCTTAATATCTTCTTTTTTGCTAACTTGATCTGGTGTTTGTGTCTCTGTTTTTGGAGTGTCTTGTTTCCCATCGACATAAGATACACGATTCGTATCTTTGTTCTCTCCTGTCTGATGTTGATTCAATGCATAAATACAAAGACTTAAAGAAAGGACAACAGCTGCACCAGCAGCAAGTTTCTTCTTATTGATTTTCATAATCTCCTCATTTCAATTCTTCTGCTAAAATACTCATATTTTCTTCAAGATTTTCTAAATAAGCCTTGTCATTTTGTGGGTCTGCCTCTAAAGGATTCAGAGTTTTAAGACCCACACCTGTTGATTTAACAAGAGTTTCAGCTACTTTTGAAGAAGCGTTACTTTCTGTAAAAATCGTTTTAACCTTATAGGTTTTAACAAATTCCTGAATTTCTGTTAATTGTCTTGGACTTGGTTCTTGTTCTGGAGAGATACCTGCGATTCCAAGTTGATTGAGTCCAAATCGCTTAGCTAGAT